>NZ_AUGA01000045.1:0-69866 GCF_000426785.1 Bradyrhizobium sp. th-b2 | reverse complement strand
GCCGTCATTGTAGGTCGCCAACTGGCGCCCGAAGCCGAGCGAGATGCCCGGGTTACTTGTTGGGCACTCGAGACCTTCGAGAGCCGGCTGGGGTTGGTTATCCGCCGCCTCGCGGATTGCCCCTATCTCGCCGGCGACCGCTTCACTGCTGCCGATATCTCGGTGAGCTACGCCCTCCTGCTCGGCCTGCGAACTGGCAACTACGTCCCCGGTTCTACCGAGCGGGACTATCTCGCCCGCACGACGGCACGCCCTGCCTACGTCCGGGCGATGGAAAGCTGCCAGGCCACCAAGGCTTGGGCGGCGAGATCACCGGGATTGTAGTGCTCGCTTCATCGGAGCGGCCAAGCGACGGGAGTAGTACTGCGTAAGCCGTGTACTCATTGAGCGACCGGCGCCTGACGTCCGCTTAACCGCAACAGCGGCGGAAAAGCGGACATCTCCCGAGATCGCCGAAGGGCCAGAAGCGGAAGCAATCCAGACAATACAGCCGGAGCCGATCATGCCCCGGCGTCAGCCCGGGCGGAGACTCGGGCCTTAACTTCGGGGGCTAGGCTGAGGCATCGGCAAAGCTTCTCTGCTTCTGCGTAGCTTTTCATCGCCACTACGGACGTCCGTGATCGATTTTGGATGGAAACGATATGGTCCCCGCGTCGACGCGGGAGGGAACTTTCGGTTTCGCTCCGAGTCATATTTGTAACACGATGCGGCTTGGCGCGGAGGAGGGATCATGTCGACGTCCCGCATTGGAATGGCTGCGGCCGGCGTTGCCATGGTCGCTCTGGGCGCGTTGCCGAGCGCGGCCGAGGCGGGCTTCCGCCTGCGCGTTGGTGGCCCAGTCGGTGTCGCGCGCTTCGCGATGGCCAGCATGCTGTCGGTCGCAGGTCTCCGCCACGCACGCATGGCAGCACGCCACAGCCGCGTCCGAACCGCCGCCTTAAGACCGCAAGATCTCCGCTCCACCGCCGAGTCGATCCACCCGAGTGCGCGTGCGCAGCTCACTGCCGTGGCGGCGCTGGCCGGCTGGCAGGGCGGCCGAGCTGCGCAAGGCTGGTGGCAGCACGCCGACGGTTCATACGGCTGGGTCGGTCCGCTGTTCTGGCCGTTCGCCTATAGCGATCTTTATGACTACGCGCTTCTCAGTGACGGTAGCGGCTTCTGGGCCTATGGCTACGGCGATCTCTACGCCGCGATCTTCTCGCCTTACGCTGCCAGCGATCTCTCAGCGTTCGCGGCCGAGCGCCCTGCCGGGAGGCGGCATCGCAAAGCGCCCTCCGTGCAGGAGTTCTGCGGCGCTGACACCGCCAAGATGACCGGCCTTCCCTTCGAGCGGATCGGCCGGGTGGTCGCGGCGAACGAGGCACAGCGCACAGCCTTCGACGAGCTCGCGAGCGCCTGGACTTCCGCCGGCGACACCATCCGCGCCTCCTGTCCAACACAGGCCGCAACCACCGCGCTGGAGCGGTTCGCGGCCATGCAGAGCCGCGTCAACGCGATGCTGAGCGCGGTTGCGGCGGTTCAGCCACCGTTCCAAAAATTCTACGATCTCCTGAGCGATGAGCAGAAGGCGCGGCTCAACGCGCCCCAACGCGACCGCCGCGCCAACGCCGCGGCCGCGAAGCTGAAGGAGATGCAGGACGCCGCCTGCCAGGCGAGCCGCGAACTGCAGGACGAGCAACAGGCCGAAAAGCAATACCGCGAGCTCGTCGCCCAGCAATGGCCCCTCGACGACATCGCCGCCAGCCTGAAACTGGACGATCTCCAACTCGCCGCTCTCGAAGTGGTGCAGGACACCACAATGGGTACTATGGAAGCCTTAAGCGCATGCCCGCCAAAGGACGCGCTCACCCCGCCGAACCGCCTTAAGGCCGTAAAGGCGCGGTTGGAAGCGATGCGAGAGGCGATCAGAAGCGTGAACGACGCGGTCGACGATTTCTATGCGAACCTGAGTGACGAGCAGAAGACGCTGTTCGAGGGGCTCGGGCCGAAGATGCGGGGGGTATGATTTTTCCATCCCCAAACGAGACTTTTTCACGAAAAGGGCCAACAGCAGACAGTTGCCTTCGGCGCGATCCGTCAGTTGCCGAAAGACCCTTAACGCTCACGCTCCCAATTGAGGGTGCCAACGACTCGCTTACCGGGAAGAACTGCGCTGGCCTGTTCGGCTGTTCGAATGGAGAGCTTGTCTCCTTCCAGCTTGAAGAACCGGACTTGGGACGTACCGGTCAAAAGCTCGTTCCACGATAGATCGACGTCGGTCGTAAGCTTGTCCCCGTCTATGGTAAATCTTCCGGTGTAGACCATCAGCGATTTGAGGAGCGCGGCCGAGTCCGCATCATTCGTTGCCGGCTTGCGATCTGGCCTAGCGATCATGAACGCCGAGAACCCGTCCGGCGTAAAGACCGCCCTACCTTTGGGTTTGGGACCGAAAGGCTCTGTAGCGTCTCCGCCGATAATCTGAATCGTCCATGAAGTTAGTTTCCAACTACCGGCAAGTCGTCCCGCGATATCCTCCGCAAGGGAAAATCCAGATTGAAGACAGAAGCATACAGCGACAAGGACACCGAGACGCATCATCTTCGTCCTCCTCCACCACTAACCAGTGCATCAAGTAATGAGCAGACTGCCCTGAGCGACGAAACGCGCGAGAGCAAGGCTTAGGGAAGTCCACTTCGGGTCAAACTCGACAAAACTCAAAGTGAGCATAATGCGTCCACTTTCGGGCACATCGCGACCGCTCCCGTCGGCACGGGCTCATTGAGCCTAACTGCCGAGCCATGATTCAAATCTTTGACCGAATAGATCCGGATCATGCGCTACGAACTCTACGACGAGGGATGCACCGCCATCAGGCCGATGCTGCCAAACAAGCCGCCCGGCGCACCACTGGTGAATGATCGTCGCGTCGTCCGAGCAGCATCAATCCGGGACGCCGGCCGCCTTGAGGGTTTCACGATAAGTGGCGGACATCGCTTCCACCGGGAAGGGGATCCGCGCCAGGAAGCCGGAGACCGTGAACTCCGGGTCGACCTTGAGCAGTTCGCGCGCGGTCTGGGTCGCGCGCTCGTTGTCGCCGGTCTTCACCAGCGCCACAATCAAGACGCGCAGCGCCACCGCGAAGCGGCGGTTCTGCGCCAGCGCCTTGTCGGCCCAGATAACCGCCTCAGTGAAATCCCGGTCGAGCACCGCGCAGATCGCCAGCGCCGCGGAGGCGAACCAGCCGCGCGGGTCGCGCGGGTTGAGCCGCTGCGCGCGCTCGATCATGGCACGGCCGGCCTTCTGGTTGCCGCGCATCGCCTCGATCCAGCCGCCGAGCACGAGCGCCATCGCCGAGTTCGGGTTGATCGCAAGCGAACGCTCGAACAATTCGCGCGCGGGCTCGATCTCGTCGGCCATGTTCTAGATCGCGAACGCCGCCATCCACAACACTTGCGGATCGCCGGGCGCAAGCTCGACCGCGCGCCAGGCCTGCGCGACGGCGCGTTCCCGGTAGGCGTCGTTCGGCTTCAGCCAGCCCTGGAAATGGCACAGCGCGTGACAATAGGCGGAGGCCGCCAGCGCCGGCGCATAGGAAGGGTCGAGCGCCAATGCCTGGTCGAGGCAAGCGAGCGCGGCGGTCATGCTCTCCGGCGTGAACTCGTACCGCAGGCTGTAGGCGCGCAGCAGCAGGTCGTAGGCGTCGAGCTTGTGCGGCGGCGCGGCGCGCAGCCGCTCGGCCTCAGCGATAAGCAAGGTCGGCTCGATCGCGCCGACCACGTTCTCGGTGATGCGGTCCTGCAGGTCGAACACGTCGGTCGCCGCGCCATCGAACCGGTCGGCCCACAGATGCGCGCCGGAGACGGCGTCGATCAACTGCCCGGTGATGCGCAGCCGATCGCCGCCGCGGCGAACGCTGCCCTCGAGCACATAGCTGACGCCGAGATCGCGGCCGACCTGGCGGATATCGACCGCCTTGCCCTTGTAGGTGAAGGCGGAGTTGCGCGCGATCACGGTGAGGCGGCTGCAGCGCGCGAGCGCGGTGGTGATGTCCTCGGCGATGCCGTCGGCGAAATAGTCCTGCTCGGGATCGCCGCTCATATTGGTGAACGGCAGCACCGCGATCGAGGGACCCTCGATCGGCCGCGGCGGGGTGGCGCTGTCCGAGATCGGACGATCTGATGCGGTGTCGTCCCTGACATCGCCGACAAAGCGAAGGCCCTTGCGGGGCAGGGTGCGGATCAGCCGCTGCTCCTCGCCACTGTCGCCGATCGCCGACCGCGCCGCGTTGACCCGGCTGCTCAGCGTTGCTTCCGAGACGATCCGGCCGTGCCAGACGGCTGCCAGCACTTCGTCACGGCTGACCACGCGGTCGCGGGCGCGGATCAGGAACTCGATGAGGTCGAAGACCTGCGGCTCGACCGCCACCAGGGCATTGCCACGGCGCAGCTCCCGGCGCTCAGGGTCGAGGATCAAGTCGTTGAAATGGTAAGCCAAATTCGATAGTCCGGCGGCCGGCAGCTGAATCGGTGGCGGAACCTAGCACAGGCGGCCCAGAGCCAAAATCACGACGCCCTGAAGGATAAATCCACGTCCTCTGAAAGCGGACGGGTTCGGTCTCTGCAATATTCAAGTCCGACACCAGACGCAGGAGATTGCCATGTCCCAATCCATCAATCAGCAACGCCGCCGCTTCCTCGGCATCGCCGGCGGGATCCTCGCCGCTTCCAGGTTCGGCTTGATCGGATCGGCCCAGGCCCAGTCCAAGCCGGCGCTGCCTGCGGTCAAGGTCGGCGCCCATACCTCGATCGGTCCGGTCAAGCAGATCAATGCCGGCGTGCTCGACACCGGCTATGTCGAGATGGGGCCTGCATCCGGCCCCGCGGTGATCCTGCTGCACGGCTGGCCCTACGACATCCACAGCTATGCCGACGTCGCGCCGGCGCTGGCCGAGGCCGGCTACCGGGTGATCGTGCCGCATTTGCGCGGCTACGGCACGACTCGCTTCCTCTCCACCGACACGATGCGCAGCGGCCAGCCGGTCGCGGTCGCCGCCGACATCATTGCGCTGATGGACGCGTTGAAGATCGAGAAGGCTGTGCTCGGCGGCTATGATTGGGGCGCCCGCACCGCCAACATCATGGCGGTGCTCTGGCCCGAGCGCTGCAAGGCGATGGTCTCGGTCAGCGGCTACCTGATCGGCAGCCAAGCGGCCGGCAAGATGCCGCTGCCGCCGAAGGCCGAACTGCAATGGTGGTACCAGTTCTATTTCGCGACCGAGCGCGGCCGCGAGGGCTATGCCAAGAACCGGCACGATTTTGCCAAGCTGATCTGGCAGCTCGCCTCGCCGCAGTGGAAGTTCGACGACGCCACCTATGACCGCAGCGCTGTTGCTTTCGAGAACCCCGACCATGTCGATATCGTGATCCACAATTACCGCTGGCGGCTTGGGCTCGCCGAGGGCGAGGCGAAGTACGACGCCTTCGAGAAGACGCTCGCCCAGGCGCCTGTGATCGCGATCCCGACCATCACGATGGAGGGCGATGCCAACGGCGCGCCGCATCCGGAGCCCGCGGCCTATGCCCAGAAGTTTTCCGGGCATTACGAGCATCGGACCCTGACCGGCGGCATCGGCCCCAATCTGCCGCAGGAGGCACCGCAGGCCTTCGTCCAGGCCATTATCGACGTCAGCAAGGTCTGAGCTGAGAGCGGACCAAAGATCATGACACAGGTTGTGAAATGGGCAGCTGCCGCGATCGCGGCAGCCTGCATCAGTGCCGCATTGCCCTTTGCCGTCGGACATGCCGATGACGCGGTGCCGGCATCGCCGATCTTCGGCGTGAGAATTCCCGAGGGCTATCGCGACTGGAAGCTGATCGCGGTCGGCGAGGAGACCGGGCTCGACGAGCTGCGCAGCGTGCTCGGCAACGCCACCGCCGTGAAGGCCTATCAGGACGGCGCCGCGCGATTCCCTGACGGCACCGTGCTGGTCAAGCTTGCCTGGAAGCGCAAGCCTGTCGCCGGTCTCAACGGCGCCTTCATCACGGGGCCGGCGACCACCGTGCAAGTGATGGTCAAGGACTCCGCCAAATATGCCGCGACCGGCGGCTGGGGCTTTGGCCGCTTCATCGACGGCAAGCCGGTCGACGCCGCCCAGCATGAGACCTGCTTCGCCTGCCACGAGGCGCACGCCAGCGATCACGATTTCGTCTTCACGCATGACGCACACTGAGCGCCACCAAGATCGGTGTGGAGACCGGCGCGGTCCGATCTGGCGCTGTGGTTGCCGCGGGGCTAGTTTCGCCGCTGCAATCGCATGCGGGGAACGGCTTTGACCATCACCATCTACGGCATCAAGAACTGCGACACGATGAAGAAGGCGCGCGCCTGGCTCGACGATCATGGCGTCGACTATGATTTCCACGACTACAAGACCGCCGGGATCGGCAAGGACAAGCTCAAGCAGTGGAGCGACGAGGTCGGCTGGGAGACGCTGCTCAATCGCGCCGGCACGACCTTCAAGAAGCTGCCCGATGCCGACAAGGAAGGGTTGAATGAGCGCAAGGCGCTGGCGCTGATGGCGGAGCAGCCGTCGATGATCAAGCGTCCGGTGCTCGACCTGGGCGCAAGGCGCGTCGTCGGCTTCAAGCCGGACATCTACGCCAAGGACGTGCTGGCCAAGGCGCGCAAGAAGGGCTGACGCTTTTTGCGCGAACCCCAGTTTGGGAATTTGAATCACGGGAGTCCGGCCGAACAGGACACTTCTGGTTCGGCCCCTGTTCGGCGCTTACGGACAGAATCGGACATCAACCTGCTGACAATCCCTGGCTAATCCCTCGACCCGTTGCGGACCTTTGACGATGCTTCGGATCGCGCGTCCTGCTATGCTGAAACCTACCGGATACTACAGGCAATGGTTCATGACTGATATCGTCGTTAAGACCGGCCTCACAGACCATGCTGCGTTCCAGCGGCTGCTCATGTCCTGGTTGCCGGACGTAGCCGCAAAGATCGACGACGAGGAGCGAGCGCTGCTCCACATGGAAATGTCAGTCGTAGCGCGGGCGACCTGTCGCGCCATCGAGAATGGCGATGAGAATTCAATCCGCCGCCACTTTGAATTCATCGACAGCGTGCTCTCGAATGCGGCACCGGACGTCGAGAATGCTGTCCACGTTTCGTATCTGGAGAACGTCTTTCTGGGCGAAGAGAAAGCAGCCTTTCTAAGGGCGCGTAATGCACTTCCTAGTCGTCTATCTGCTGCTTTGTCAGACTTGGAAGCGCATTGGAGGCTACTCAGTACGGTGTCCAAAGGCACCTAAGCCCCTCGTTGTGGAACGGGGGCGCGGGAGCACTCACAACAGCATCCAAGCGCCTCCTCATTTCAATCGGCGGAGCGACCATCGATTTGTTTTGACCGAAGCGTCACCCATAGCCAATCCATCATCTCTCGCCGTGTCGAGTTGAACGTGGGATTGCCTTACAACCTGAGCTTGATTTACAGTTGCATTGCTCGCAACGGGGTTTTGCAATGTGGTGGAAGGTTATCACGTTTGTTTACGCGTTTGGTTACTTGTGGGCTGTCTTTGATGCCGCGCATGACGGGACGGCATTTCGTCTGATAACGACAGCGTTACTGCTCCCTGCGCTCGTAAGTTTGTTTTTGCTTGCTTTTAACAAGCATCTTCTTCCGAGACTTTTTTGGAAGACTTATGCCATCATATTCGTGGCCTATTGGGCGTTACCATTAGCCTTAAGGTGCGAAGATGCTGGTCAACGCAAGCGGCATTCTGACTTACGCGATAATCATCATGGCCTGCGTAGTCTTCTTGCTGCCTGTCGTGCGGAGCTTGTGGTGGCTTTCCTTCGTGCGCGCTGAACCCGGCTTAGAACACCTTGGTGAAACGGCCAACCCGTCGCAAAACTGATGAGACACCGACCATGGACTTCGATAAGGCGGCAGCACTTGCAACCGCTTGGGTGGATATCCTTTGCGACGGACAGGCGCGCATTGTGCGTGAGGCCACAATCGCGAAACCATATGGCTGGATATTCTTCTACCAATCCAAAGAATTCCTCGATGATGGCAACCCCTCAGCCCAGCTCGCCGGGAACGCTCCGATCATCGTGAACAGAAACACGTGTGAATTGCGCCTAACGGGAACGGCAAAGCCGCTTGAACACTATTTGGCTGAATACGAGAAAACGCTCCCTCCAATCTCACTTCAACGAACGCCGCAGCTTCCAACTTGATAAGGACATCCGAATCTAGACGAACGGCATGGCGGCGCAGCCGCTTTTGGCCCATCCCGACATTTGCTGCGGTTGCACAAAGGCGGTCGGTGTCGGGGCGAACCGGACATCGGCGAAGGTTTATGAGTATGCGTCCTAGTCTAGATCAACTCGACTGAATCCTGGCTCGCCGGATGATCCGCCGGCACGAACCTGCGGTCGATTACCGCGCGCACGGTGACGACCGGGACCGACTTCGGCGTCACGCCCATCAGATTGTGCAGCCGAAAGCCGCCCTCGATGCTGATCGCCTTGTACGAGCCGATGATGTGTTCGACGGTATCGCCGCGTCCGAACGGCAGCAGCAGCCGTTCATAGGACACGTCCTTGCCGTCGGCGTCCGTGACCTCCGCAACCGTATAGGTCGGATGTTTGCGCGTCAGGCAGGCACGATAGGACAGGATCACGCCGGCATAGCGCTCCGGGCCGATCGCCTCATCGAGATAGCGGTTGGTGCGCTGCCGCGGATCGACATGCTCGTTGCCGTAAGCCGTGGTCAGCCTCACGCCTTCCTGCGTGATCAGGAAGCGGGCGTCCTCGCCGCTGCCGACCACGTCAAAACCCATCATGTCGGCGCGCTCGTCGGCGCTGCCTTCGGTGTGGAAGTCGCTCAGCTTAGGAAGCGCGTCCGGCTTGCGCGCCGCGCGCAGCCAGGCATTCAGCAGCACCCGCTGCGTGATCGATTTGACCACCGATGGATAGGCACTCCTGAATGGCATCGGCTAGCCGAATTCAAGCACATCCCCGAGCGGGATGCGGCCGGGGGACCGGTGGTACAGGTCGCGGTCGATGATCGCGCACAGCTTGAAACTCGGCAGCACGACATTGCCGCGCATCAGATTGCGGATTTCGAAATGGCCGTTGTCGCTGATCGTCTTCAGCGACGCGACCAGATGCGTGACGGGGCCGCCATCCGAGAACGGCAGCAGCAGCCGTTCATAGGCCACGACGTGACCATAGATGTCGTCGATGTCGGTGATGGTGTAGGCGGGAAGCCGGCGGGCGATGCATGCGTGGTAGACCGGCATCACGACCGGCGCGAGCCGCGGGCCGAGATAGTCGTCGAGCAGGCGGCCCTTGCCGCTGTGTCCGTAGGCGGTGGCCATCCGCGTGCCGTCGCTCTCGATCGTCAGCTGCGGCGGTTGCGCCGCGGCGTCGACGCTGAGGAACACGGTGTCCGGCAGATCTTCCTCGATCCGCTCCGGCTGAAATTCATCCATGCGCGGGATCGTCTGGCTACGGGCATAAAGTCGCAGCCACGTGTTCAGGAAATCACGTTGCCGGATCGACTTGACGACCGAAGAATTGGCGCTCTCGAAATGCAAGGCTCTAGCCATTCTCAATGCAATGGCCGGAGCTTCGGCGAGAGGCGGAAATATTCTATGAAAGTGACGGTCCGGAGGAAAACACCGTTAACGGCCGCTTTCCCGAGGCGCAAAGCCCGTTCAAATACCATTCGACTAAGGATCAACCGGAACTGGTCGCGCCGATACCGCACCGCACAGCTTTCGACCTTGCGTAACCGCCGCAGATGACGGCATATTCCGGCCCGGAGGCGACGGGCCCCGGACGGTTTCCAAGACGGTCGGACAACCTGTCGAACACGAAAAAATCTGGCCACGCGGGCGACGGGCTTCGCGGCGATGGCGTATGGGGGATTCTATTTGGCCGATGAGTTCATTCTCGAAACCAGCGGATTGACCAAGGAATTCGCGGGTTTCTTCGCCGTTCGCGACGTTGCATTGAAGGTGCGTCGCGGCAGTATTCATGCGTTGATCGGGCCGAACGGCGCCGGCAAGACGACCTGTTTCAATCTGCTGACTAAATTCCTGAAGCCGACGGGAGGGCAGATTCGCTACAAGGGCCAGGACATCACCGCGATGCCGCCGGCCGATGTGGCGCGGCTTGGCCTCGTCCGCTCGTTCCAGATTTCGGCGGTGTTTCCGCATCTGACCGCGCTCGAGAACGTTCGCGTGGCGCTGCAGCGCCAGCATGGGTCGTCGTTCGATTTCTGGCGCTCGAAAACCGTGCTCGACCGCTTCAATCCGCGCGCCCACGAGCTGCTGAACGACGTCGGCTTGAGCGAATTCGCCAACACGCCGGCGGTCGAGATGCCATACGGCCGCAAACGCGCCCTTGAGATTGCAACGACGCTCGCGCTCGACCCCGAGATGATGCTGCTCGACGAGCCGATGGCCGGCATGGGCCACGAGGACATCGACAAGATCGCGGCGCTGATCAAGCGGATCTCCGCCAAGTACACCATCCTGATGGTCGAACATAACCTCTCGGTGGTGGCCAACCTCTCCGACATCATCACCGTGCTGACGCGCGGGCAGGTGCTGGCGGAGGGCAACTACGCCGATCTCTCCAAGGACGAGCGCGTGAAGGAAGCCTATCTGGGAGCGGGTCATGGCTGAGGCAATTCTGGCGGAGAAGCCCGTGGCTGCGGCCGGTGCCGAGGTGCTGACGGTCAAGGATCTGCAGGCCTGGTACGGCGAATCCCACATCCTGCACGGTGTCAATTTCAATGTGAGGGCCGGCGAAGTGGTGACGCTGCTCGGCCGCAACGGCGCCGGCAAGACCACCACGCTGAAGTCGGTGATGGGCGTGATCGGCAAGCGTTCGGGATCGATCCGCTTCGACAACAAGGAGATCATCCGCACCACCTCCGACCGCATCGCGCGGCTCGGCATCGCATTCTGCCCCGAGGAGCGCGGTATCTTCGCCAGCCTCGATGTGAAGGAGAACCTGCTTCTGCCGCCGGTGGTGCGCCCGGGCGGTCTGCCGCTCGACCAGATCTTCACGCTGTTTCCGAACCTGAAGGAGCGTCTCACCAGCCAGGGCACCAAGCTCTCGGGCGGCGAGCAGCAGATGCTGGCGATCGCGCGTATCCTGCGCACCGGCGCACGCTTCCTGATGCTGGACGAGCCGACCGAAGGGTTGGCGCCGGTCATCATTCAGCAGATCGGGCACACCATTGCGCGCCTGAAGTCGCAGGGCTTCACCATCCTGCTGGTCGAACAGAATTTCCGTTTCGCCTCGACCGTTGCCGACCGCTACTACATCGTCGAGCATGGCAAGGTGATCGACGGCTTCGCCAATTCGGAGCTGTCGGCCAACATGGACAAGCTGCATACCTATCTCGGCGTTTGAAATCTCCAGAGCCAGAAAATTCAAAGACTGAGGAAATACGACATGAAGAACACGATTTCTGCGCTCCTGCTCGGCACCGCGATGGTGCTGTCAGCTGCAAGCGTCGCCTCCGCTGACGACAAGACGGTCAAGATCGGCGTGCTGTCGGATCAGTCCGGCCTCTATGCCGACCTTGCCGGCCCCGGCTCGACGCTGGCGGCGCAGATGGCGATCGAGGACTCCGGTCTGAAGGCCAAGGGCTGGACCATCGACCTGATCTCCGGCGATCACCAGAACAAGCCCGACATCGGCACCACCATCGCCCGCCAGTGGTTCGACGTCGACAAGGTCGACACGGTCGTCGACGTACCGAATTCCGGCGTCGCGCTCGCGGTCAATAACGTCGTGAAGGAGAAGAACGGCGTCTACATCAATTCGGGCGCCGCGACCTCCGATCTCACCAACGCGCAGTGCTCGCCGAACACCGTGCACTGGACCTACGACACCTACATGCTCGCACACGCCACCGGCCAGGCGCTGGTGAAGGCGGGCGGGGACACCTGGTTCTTCCTGACCGCAGACTATGCATTCGGCGCCGCGCTCGAGCGCGACACCACGGCCGTCGTGACCGCCAATGGCGGCAAGGTGGTCGGCGGCGTCAAGCATCCGCTCAACACCGCTGATTTCTCCTCCTTCCTGCTGCAGGCGCAGGCCTCCAAGGCCAAGATCATCGGTCTTGCCAATGCCGGCGGCGACACCACCAACTCGATCAAGCAGGCCGCCGAGTTCGGCATCGTCAAGGGCGGCCAGAAGCTCGCCGCGCTGCTCTTGTTCCTCACCGACGTCAAGGCGATCGGGCTCGAGACCGCGCAGGGCCTCAACTTCACCGAGACGTTCTACTGGGACCTCAACGACAACACCCGCGCTTTCTCCAAGCGCTTCTCGGCGCGGATGAAGAGCAGCGCGCCCCCGACCATGGTGCAGGCCGGCGTCTATGCGGGCCTCATGCATTACTTCAAGGCGTTGGAAGCGCTCGGCGGCAATCCGCATGACGGCGCCAAGGTGGTCGCGAAGATGAAGACCATCCCGACCGACGATCCGCTGTTCGGCAAGGGCGAGGTCGAGGCCAACGGCCGTGTCACCCACGACGCCTATCTGTTCGAAGTGAAGAAGCCCTCGGAGTCCAAGGGGCCGTGGGACTTCTACAAGCTGGTCGGCACCGTGCCGGGCAACCAGGCCTTCACGCCGCTCGACAAGAGCACCTGCGCGCTTCTGAAGAAGTGACGGTCATGCCCGCCGGCCATGAGCGTGGCCGGCGGGCTTCATCTATCCAGCGAAAGCTCATTCGATGCAGGCTCTCTACGCACAGCTTCTGGTGGGACTGATCAACGGCTCGTTCTACGCGCTGCTCAGTCTGGGGCTCGCCGTCATCTTCGGCATGCTCAACATCATCAATTTCGCGCACGGCGCGCTCTACATGATGGGCGCCTTCGTGGCGTATTTCCTGCTCAACCTGGGCGGCATCAACTACTGGTGGGCGCTGATCATCGCGCCGGTCATTGTCGGCATCTTCGGCATGATCCTCGAGCGCACCATGCTGCAATGGCTGGCCGGCCTCGACCATCTCTACGGACTGCTCCTGACCTTCGGCATCGCGCTGATCGTGCAGGGCGTGTTCCAGAACTATTTCGGCTCCTCCGGTCTGCCGTATTCGATCCCGGATCAGCTCAAGGGCGGCGTCAATCTCGGCTTCATGTTCCTGCCGATCTATCGCGGCTGGGTCGTCATCTTCTCGCTCGTGGTGTGCCTTGCCACCTGGTTCCTGATCGAGAAGACGCAGCTCGGCGCCTATCTGCGCGCCGCCACCGAGAACCCGACGCTGGTGCGCGCCTTCGGCATCAACGTGCCGCGCATGATCACGCTGACCTACGGGCTCGGCGTCGGCCTTGCCGCGCTCGCCGGCGTGCTGTCGGCGCCGATCAACCAGGTCCGCCCGCTGATGGGCGCCGATCTCATCATCGTGGTGTTCGCGGTGGTCGTGATCGGCGGCATGGGCTCGATCATGGGCTCGATCATTACCGGCTTCGCGCTCGGCGTGATCGAGGGACTGACCAAGTATTTTTATCCCGAAGCCTCCAACACCGTGGTGTTTGTCCTGATGGTGGTGGTGTTGCTGGTGAAGCCAACGGGACTGACGGGACGGGCGGCCTGATATGTCAGCATTGACCGACGATACACTTCCGGTGACGCCGCGCGCGATGCGCGACGAGATGATCGTATTCGCCGTGATGGCGGTACTGCTGGCGGTGGTGCCGTTCACGGGGATCTATCCGTTCTTCGTGATGCAGGCGCTGTGCTTTGCGCTGCTGGCATGCGCTTTCAACCTGCTGATCGGCTATGGCGGTCTCTTGTCGTTCGGCCACGCGATGTTTCTCGGCACCTCCGGCTACGTCACGGCGCACGCGCTGAAGGTGTGGGGGCTGCCGCCCGAGCTCGGCATCGTGGTCGGCACCGCTGCCGCGGCCTTGCTCGGCCTCGTCACCGGCTTCATCTCGATCCGCCGCCAGGGCATCTATTTCTCGATGATCACGCTGGCGCTGTCGCAACTGCTCTACTTCATCTATCTGCAGGCGCCGTTCACCCATGGCGAAGACGGCATCCAGGGTATCCCGCAGGGGCGCCTGTTCGGGATCTTCGATCTCTCGAAGCCGCTGGTGCTCTATTACGTCGTGCTGGCCGGCTTCCTCGCCGGCTTCCTGCTGATCTACCGGACCATCAACTCGCCGTTCGGCGAGGTCTTGAAGGCGATCCGCGAGAACGAGCCGCGCGCGATCTCGCTCGGCTACAAGACCGACCAGTACAAGATGCTCGCCTACATCCTGTCGGGCACGCTGGCGGGCTTCGCCGGCTCGCTGAAGGTGTTCGTGGCGCAGAACGCCTCGCTCACCGACGTGCACTGGTCGATGTCCGGTGAAATCGTGCTGATGACGCTGGTCGGCGGTCTCGGCACCATCTTCGGGCCGGTGGTCGGTGCCTTCGTGATCATCGCCATGCAGCAATATCTCGCCGGCTTCGGCCAGTGGGTGACGGTGATCCAGGGCGTGATCTTCGTCGCCTGTGTGCTGCTGTTCCGGCGCGGCCTGGTCGGCGAGCTGGCCCATATGCTCAGGCGGTCGCTGTAGGGCAGGGCGCGGCCTGCGATTTTCCGCTGACATAGCGGTGGACGACCGCCCGTTCGGGCGGTCGATCGGTCCTTTCCCCGCCAGATGCTATATGACAGTTCTGTGACAGTCGCTAAAAGGGCTGTCCCGGAACGATGGAACTGAGACATGCTGCGCTGGTTTCGCGCCTTCCTGCCCAAGGAAGAGCGGTTTTTCGACCTGTTCGCCCGCCACGCCCAGACCTCCGTGCAGTGCTCATTGGCGCTGCAGGACATGCTGAAGGGCGGGGAGGAGACCCCGGTCTTCTGTCAGCGCGTCAATCAGTTCGAGAACGACGCCGATAGCGTCACCCGTGAGGTGCTGACCGCGGTTCGCCGCACTTTCATCACCCCGTTCGACCGCGGCGACATCAAGAACCTGATCACCGCGATGGACGACGCGGTCGACCAGATGCAGGCGACAGCAAAGGCGGTCATGCTGTTCGAGGTGCGCGAGTTCGAGCCGCCGATGCGCGAGATCGGCACCCTGATCGTCGAATGCGCCAATCTGGTCATCCGCGCGCTGCCCTTGTTGCAGGCGATCGGCCAGAACGTCTCGATGCTGACCCAGATCACCGAGGAACTGACCAAGCTCGAGGGCCGGGTCGACGATCTCCATGATATCGGGCTGAAGGAGTTGTTCCTGAAGCACCGCAACGCCAACACGATGGACTTCATCGTCGGCGCGGAGATCTACGATCACCTCGAGAAAGTGGCCGACCGCTTCGACGACGTTGCCAACGAGATCAATTCGATCGTGATCGAGCAAGTGTAAGGCGGGGGCCATCACGTGGACGCCACGCTGGGTCTTCCGGTTCTCACCATCCTGATCGCGGTCGCGCTGCTGTTCGACTTCCTGAACGGCCTGCACGATGCCGCGAACTCGATCGCGACCATCGTCTCGACCCGCGTGCTGCGGCCTCAATATGCGGTGTTCTGGGCGGCCTTCTTCAACTTTGTTGCCTTCGCAGTATTCGGCCTGCACGTCGCTAACACCATCGGCACCGGGATCATCGACCCGTCGGTGGTCGACGCGACGGTGATCTTCGCCGCGCTGGTCGGCGCGATCGTCTGGAACGTCATCACCTGGGCGCTGGGTATTCCCTCGTCGAGTTCGCACGCGCTAATCGGCGGGCTGGTTGGCGCCGGCATGGCGAAGGCGGGCATTTCGGCGGCGGTGTGGAGCGGGCTCACCAAGACCTTGCTCGCGATCGTGCTGTCGCCGCTGGTCGGCTTCCTGCTGGCGCTGGTGCTCGTGGCCGTCGTGTCCTGGCTCTCGGTGCGCTCGACGCCGTTCGCGGTCGATCGCGCCTTCCGCATCCTGCAATTCGCCTCGGCGTCGCTCTATTCGCTCGGCCACGGCGGCAACGACGCGCAGAAGACCATGGGCATCATCGCCGTGCTGCTCTACTCGCAGGGCCATCTCGGCGACACCTTCGAAATTCCGTTCTGGGTCGTGCTGTCCTGCCAGAGCGCGATGGCGCTGGGCACCCTGATGGGCGGCTGGCGGATCGTGCGCACCATGGGGCTGCGGATCACCAAGCTGACGCCGATGCAGGGCTTTTGCGCCGAGACCGGCGGCGCCGCGACCCTGTTCATGGCGACCTATCTCGGGGTTCCGGTATCGACCACCCACACCATCACCGGCGCCATTGTCGGCGTCGGTGCGGCACGGCGGCTCTCCGCCGTGCGCTGGAATGTGGCGAGCTCGATCGTCTATGCCTGGGTGATCACGATCCCGGCGTCGGCCGCGGTCGCGGCCGCGACCTATTGGGCCGTGCAGATCCTGAAGTGACCGTCGCGATGTCGAGCGACGAAATTATCCGACGAGCTTCAGTCCGACGATGCCGGACACGATCAGGGCGATGCTGGCAAGCCGCATCGCGGTCGCGGGTTCGCCGAGCAGGATGATACCGAGCGCCGCGGTGCCGACCGCGCCGATCCCGGTCCAGACCGCATAGGCGGTTCCAATCGGCAGCGTCTTCAGCGCGATGCCAAGCAGGATCACGCTGCCGGCCATCGCCGCGAGCGTCAGCACCGACGGCACCAGCCGCGAGAAACCCTCGGTATATTTCAGCCCGATCGCCCAGCCGATCTCGAGCAGGCCAGCGGTGAACAGAATGGCCCAAGCCATCACGAACCCTCCGGAAAAGGCAGGGTCGTCCCCGCTGATGGTGTGGTGAGGAGAAGGTCGTCCTTCGCGTACCTATATGGGGAAGGTGCGGCCCGGCCGCATTGCGACAAAACGCCCTTGATTGCGCCCGTTTTCCCTGCCAAACGCTGCCCCGCCATGTCCGATACCGCTGCAACAACCGAATCGCCGACCCGCTCGCCACTGTCAGAGGAAGTGGCGCGACGGCGCACCTTTGCGATCATTTCCCACCCGGACGCCGGCAAGACCACGCTGACGGAAAAGCTGCTGCTGTTCGGCGGCGCCATCAACCTCGCGGGTCAGGTCAAGGCCAAGGGCGAGCGCCGCAACACCCGCTCGGACTGGATGAAGATCGAGCGCGAGCGCGGCATCTCGGTCGTCACCTCGGTGATGACCTTCGAGTTCAACGACCTCGTGTTCAACCTCTTGGACACGCCGGGCCACGAGGACTTTTCGGAAGACACTTACCGGACGCTGACCGCGGTCGACTCCGCGGTCATGGTGATCGACGCCGCCAAGGGCATCGAGGCGCGGACGCGAAAGCTGTTCGAGGTGTGCCGCCTGCGCGACATCCCGATCATCACCTTCATAAACAAGATGGACCGCGAGAGCCGCGACACGTTCGATCTGCTGGACGAGATCGAGAAGACGCTGGCGCTCGATACCACGCCGATGACCTGGCCGGTCGGCCGCGGCCGCGACTTCCTCGGCACCTATGACGTGGTCAATGGCGGCGTGCGGCTGCTCGAGGGCGGCGGCGCCAAGACCGGCGCCACCGAGCAGATCGACATCGCCGATCTCGGCAAGCGCAACCCCAATCTCGACGTCTCCGAGGTCAGGGACGAACTCGCGCTGGCCTCGGAAGCCTGCAAGCCGTTCGAGCTCGCGGCGTTCCGCGAGGGCCATCTGACGCCGGTCTATTTCGGCAGCGCACTGCGCAATTTCGGCGTCGGCGACTTGCTCGAAGGCCTCGGCAAGTTCGCACCGGCGCCGCGCGCGCAGGATTCCGATCTGCGCAGGGTCGAGGCGGCCGAGCCGCGCATGAGCGCGTTCGTGTTCAAGATCCAGGCCAACATGGATCCGAACCACCGCGACCGCATCGCCTTCGCCCGGCTGTGCTCGGGCAAGCTGAGCCGCGGCATGAAAGCCAAGCTGGTGCGCACCGGCAAGAACATGAGCCTGTCGAGCCCGCAATTCTTCTTCGCCCAGGACCGCTCGGTGGCGGACGAGGCGTTTGCCGGCGACGTCGTCGGCATTCCGAACCACGGCACCTTGCGGATCGGCGATACCCTGACCGAGGGCGAGGATCTGACCTTCGTCGGCGTGCCGAGCTTTGCTCCGGAAATCGTCCGCCGTGTTCGCCTCACCGATGCGATGAAGGCGAAGAAGCTGAAGGAAGCCCTGCAGCAAATGTCGGAGGAGGGCGTCGTGCAGGTGTTCCGCCCGCGCGACGGCGCGCCGGCGCTGGTCGGCGTGGTCGGCCCGCTGCAGCTCGACGTGCTGAAGGCGCGGCTGGACGCGGAATATTCACTGCCGGTCGAGTTCGAGATCTCTGAATTCTCGCTGGCACGCTGGATTTCCTCCGACGACCGCAAGAAGCTCGACGCCTTCGTCGCCGCCAACAATTCCGGCATTGCCGACGACGTCGACGGCGATCCCGTGTTCATGGCCAAGAACGAGTTCTATCTCGGCTACACCCGCGAGCGCGCCGAGGGCATCACCTTCTCCAACGTCAAGGACGTGAAGAAGAAGGCGTAATGCCCATTCCTCGGTGTCGTCCCCCGGCTTGACCGAGGGACCAGTACGCCGCGGCCTCTCGATTGATCACAACTGCCTCTGGAATACTGGATCGCCCGGTCGAGCCGGGCGATGACAGTGGGGGTGTGACGCGAAAAGCGCGAGGACGTGAACTCGGCCCGGCTTGCTCCGCTCCGGCCGCGGTACCATGTTTCCGAAAAGCGCATTCCGGATCCAGCTGCATGCTTCGACGCGTCATCATCTGCCTCGCTCTAGCCGTGCTGGCCATCAGCCTTGTGGGCGCGGCCGGTGCGCAGGAACGGCAACAGACCAACCCGGTGCCGTTCGCGCACACGCCCTGCAGCGTGCTCGACGGCGGGCCCTGCACGCCGTCCTATTGCAGCGTGTTCAACCATGGGCCGTGCCTTCCAGAGATGGATTATCCGTACGGCGAAAATCTTCAGCTCACGATCCTGACCGTGCCGTCCGCGGCGCAAGCCCAGAAATACCACAAGCCGGACCATGATCTCGATACCATCGGCGATCTCTTCGCGGCGCTGCGTTCCTGCTGGGCGCCGCCGCCGCCCGACGATGCGCGCGAGGGCATGCAGATGTCGGTGCGTTTCAGCTTCAAGCGGACGGGCGAGATGATCGGCGCGCCGCGCCTGACATTCGCGACGCGGGGCGTCCCGGCGGACACCCGCACGACCTATCTCAATGCGATCAACGCCTCGCTCGGCGCTTGCCTGCCGCTGAAATTCACCGGCGGGCTCGGCGGCGCGCTGGCCGGGCGCCCGATCATGATCCGCTATGTCGACAACCGCGAGTTCGCCAAGCCGGCCGGCAATCCCTGATCCGCCGCCCGGCGTGATGCATTGCCTACCGCCCGGCGAAGATGTTACGCGAGGACATCAATCGATCAGGGGAGGAACATCGTGGGACTGCTCGTCATGATCCTGGGTCTCGTGCTGTTCCTCGGCATCCATGTGCTGACCAGCCTACGCGACCTGCGTGCCGGCCTGATCAAAACGATGGGCGAGGGCGTCTACAAGATCGTCTATTCGCTCGCCGCCGCCGCAGGGCTGTTCCTGATTGTCTGGGGCTTCGGCCACTACCGCGCGACCGGATGGATCGATGTCTGGACGCCGCCGACCGCGTTGAAGCACATCACGGTGGCGCTGATGCTGCCCGCCGTCATCCTGGTCGTCGCCTCCTATATCCGCGGCCGCATCTATACCACGCTGAAGCACCCGATGCTGGCGGGCGTGAAGCTGTGGGCGTTCGCGCATCTGCTCGCCAATGGCGACCTCGGCTCGATCATCCTGTTCGGCTCGATTCTCGGCTGGGCGGTCTATGACCGCATCTCGCTAAAGCGCCGCGCGGATGCCGGCGCGCCGCCGATCCCGGTGGGCGGCCCAACTAACGACCTGATCGCGATCGCGGTTGGTGTCATCGCTTATCTGGCGCTGGCGTTTGCGTTCCACCCGGTCGTGATCGGCGTGCCTGTCATGGGAGCCTGACAATGTCTGTTCAATCTGCCATCAAGCGCAAGACCGCGCCCGATCTGCGCGCCCGCAAGAACGGCGAGCCGATCGTGATGCTGACGTCCTACCACGCGCATACCGCGGCGCTGGTCGACCGTCATTGCGATGCGATCCTGGTCGGCGATTCCCTCGGCAACGTCATGCACGGCTTCGAGACCACGGTGCCGGTCACGCTCGACATGATGATCCTGCAGGGCCGCGCGGTGATGCGTGGCTCGCAGGCGGCGCTCGTCGTCGTCGACATGCCGTTCGGCTCGTACGAAGGCTCCAAGGAGCAGGCGTTTCAATCGGCGGTGCGGATCATGAAGGAAACGCTGTGCGGCGCGGTCAAGCTCGAGGGCGGCGCGCGGATGGCGGAGACGGTGGCGTTCCTGTCCGAGCGCGGCATTCCCGTGATGGGCCATATCGGTCTGACGCCGCAGTCGATCAACACGCTCGGCGCGTTCCGCGCCCAGGGCCGCGAGGAGGAGAACTGGGCGCCGATCGAGAACGACGCTCACGCGATCGCGCAAGCCGGCGCGTTCTCGATCGTGGTCGAGGCGGTCGCCGAGCCCTTAGCGCGCAAGATCACGCAATCGATCGCCGTGCCCACCATTGGCATCGGCGCCAGTGCGGCCTGCGACGGCCAAGTGCTGGTGCTGGAGGACATGCTCGGCCTGTCGCCGCGCGCGCCGAAATTCGTGCGCCGCTACGGCAATCTCGGACCGATGATCGAGGAAGCGATCGCGGGCTATGCGCGCGACGTCAAGAGCCGCGCCTTCCCCGGGCCGGAGCACGTCTACGGCATGAAGAAGAGCTGACGGAGCGGGCATGGACTGGTCGCAACACGCACTGCCGCCGATGCGGCTCGAGCCGCGCTTCGGTGACCGCGTCGTGCCGGCTTTCCCGGAGCGGCCGGGCAGCCTGTGGGCGATGGTCACTGAGGCCGTCGCGCACAACGGCGACGGCGAGGCGCTGGTCTGCGGCGATCAGCGCCTGAACTGGCGCGAGGTGGCCGAGCAGTCGTCCAAGGTGGCGGCGGGCTTTGCCGCGCTTGGCCTTGCGCCCGGTGACCGCGTCGCGATCCTGCTCGGCAACCGCATCGAATTCGTGCTGACGATGTTCGCCGCTGCCCATGCCGGGCTGGTCACGGTGCTGCTCTCAACCCGCCAGCAGAAGCCCGAGATCGCCTATGTGCTGAATGATTGCGGCGCGACGCTTCTGGTGCACGAGGCCGCGCTTGCCGATCGCATCCCCGATGCGGCCGATATCCCCGGCCTGAAGCATCGCATCTCCGTCAGCGACGACGGTGCGTCGCAATTCACAGCCTTGCGCGACCATGCCCCGGCGCAGGCGCCGGCGGAGGTGAGGGAAGAGGACATCGCGATGATCCACTACACTTCGGGCACCACGGGCCGGCCGAAGGGCGCGATGCTCGCCCATTGCAACATCATCCACTCCTCACAGGTGTTCGCGTCCTGCCTGAAGCTGACCAGGGCCGATCGCTCGATCGCTGCGGTGCCGCTCGCGCATGTCACCGGCGCGGTCGCCAACGTCACGACCATGGCGCGCTGCGCCGGTGCGCTGATCATCATGCCGGAGTTCAAGGCGGCGGAGTATCTCAAGGTCGCCGCCCGCGAGCGCGTCACCTACACGGTGATGGTGCCGGCGATGTACAATCTCTGCCTGATGCAGCCGGATTTCGACAGCTACGACCTGTCGAGCTGGCGGATCGGCGGCTTCGGCGGCGCGCCGATGCCGGTTGCCACCATCGAAAAGCTCGACGCAAAAATTCCCGGGCTGAAGCTCGCCAATTGCTACGGTGCGACCGAGACCACGTCGCCCTCGACCTTGATGCCGGGCGAACTGACCGCGGCCCATATCGACAGCGTCGGCCTGCCGTGTCCCGGCGCCGAGATCATCGTGATGGGGCGCGACGGCCGCGAGGTGCCGCGCGGCGAGATCGGCGAGCTCTGGATCCGCAGCGCCTCCGTCATCAAGGGCTACTGGAACAATCCGAGGGCGACCGCGGAGAGCTTTACCGCCGGCTTCTGGCATTCCGGCGATCTCGGCTCGGTCGACGCGGCAAACTTCGTCCGCGTGTTCGATCGCCAGAAGGACATGATCAACCGCGGCGGCCTGAAGATCTATTCCGCCGAGGTCGAGTCGGTGCTGTCAGGCCATCCGGCCGTGGTCGAGAGCGCGATCATCGCCAAGCCGTGTCCGGTGCTCGGCGAGCGCGTCCACGCCGTGATCGTGACCCGTACCGACGTCAACGCGGAGAGCCTGCGCGCCTGGTGCGCGGAGCGCCTGTCGGACTACAAGGTGCCGGAGACGATGGCGCTGACCGTAGAGCCGCTGCCGCGCAACGCCAATGGCAAGGTGATCAAGCGCCAGCTGCGCGAGGGCCTGGCGGGGGCGTGAGCCCCGGGGCAGGACAAACTTCCCCTGTTAACGCGTTGATCCGCCTCGCTTTGCCTTGCCTCCGCCACACCGTTAGGGTAACGCCGCCGCGATGTGGGGATCGGGTGCGGGCATGGCCCCACCGAGATTCGCGGTCCCGAGGGGATGGGATAGCCTTAAGTGTCTGAATTATTTGACGAAGTCGACGAGGAAGTCCGTCGCGATCAGCTCAAGAAGCTGTGGGACAAGTACTCGATCTTTATCATCGCGCTGGCGATCCTGGTGGTCGCCGGCGTCGGTGGCTGGCGTGGCTACCAATATCTCGAGGCCAAGAAGGCGGCCGAGGCCGGTGCGGCGTTCGACCGCGCGGCCGAGCTGTCCGAGCAGAACAAGCACGCCGAGGCAGAGGCTGCGTTCGCCGACCTCATCATCAAGGCGCCGTCCGGCTACCGCAATCTGGCGCGGCTGCGCATGGCCGCCGAGGTCGCGACCCGCGACCAGCCGGCCGCAGCGAAGATCTATGACGAGATCGCGGCCGATCGCAGCGTCGGCGGTCCCGAGCAGGATCTGGCGCGGATTCGTGCCGCGCAGATCCTGATGGAAACCACGACCTATCCGAACATGCTGCAGCGGCTCGAGGCGACGGCCACGGCGAAGGATTCGACCTTCCGCCACTCCGCGCGCGAGCTGCTGGCGCTGTCGGCCTTGCGCGCCAACGATGCCACCGCCGCGCGCCAATGGCTCGAGCAGATAGCCAATGACGGTGAGACGCCGCCGAGCCTGCGTTCGCGCGCCGAAGCGCTGCAGGCACTGTTGCCGCCGGTCGCCAAGAGCTGAGGAGGCATGATCCGCAAAAGTGGGAACCGGTTTTCCCTCGCGACAAACGCGAAGCGTTTGCGCGGAGATCATGCCCAGACGAACCCGAGTTTGAGTGAGAGATCGACCATGCGCCGCTCGCAACGCCTGATCGCAGCCGCAGTTCTCATCGCGCTTTGCAGCGTGTTGGCGGGCTGCGGCGGTGGCGGCATGTCCAATTTCGACCCGAGCGACCTGCTCGACTTCCTCGACACCAAGAAGAAGCTGGCCGGCGACCGCAAGCCGGTGTTCCCGGAAGGCGTGCCTGGCCTTGAGCAGGGCGTGCCGAAGGAATTGTACAAGGGCTCGCAGCAGGAACAGCTCGACCAGCAGAACGCCGCGGCTGCCGCCGCCCAGCAGGCTCCGCCGCCCGAGCCGCCGAAGGGCGCCAAGAAGAACGCCAAGGGCAGGGCGGCGCCGGCCGCAGCCCCCGCGGCGGATCAGGCGGCGGCTCCCGACGCCGCGCCGGAGGAGGGTGCGCCCGCCGCGCTGCCGCCGGAGCCGAAGCCGAAGAAGATCGTCCGCCGCCGCACCACCGCGCCGCCGGCCGACGACCAGCAGGCGCAGCCTGCGGCGCCGGCCCAGACCCAGACCTCGCAACAATCCGGCGGCGGCTTCCCTGCGCCGGTGCCGAGCGGCGGCTTTACACGCTAACCGTTAGTTGAGTTCCACCTCGCCCCGCTTACGGCGAAGGGGGAAGGTGCCCGATCATTTGCTTCGACCGACCAACATTCCTGCTGTAGTTCTTGCCAGCACCTTGACCCGCGCGTCGCAGACCGCGCCTGGATGATCCATGTCCTTCACCATCGCCATTATCGGCCGGCCCAATGTCGGAAAGTCGACGCTGTTCAACCGGCTGGTCGGCCAAAAGCTCGCGCTGGTCGACGACGAGCCCGGCGTGACGCGTGACCGCCGCGAGGGCCAGGCCCGGCTCTACGATCTCGACTTCACCATCATCGATACCGCGGGCCTCGACGAAGGCGCCAAGGGCTCGCTGACGGCGCGGATGCAGGAGCAGACCGAGACCGCAATCGAGCTTGCCGACGCCCTGATGTTCGTGGTCGACGCCCGCGTCGGCCTGACGCCGACCGACCGCGCCTTCGCCGATTTCGCCCGGAAAGCCAACAAGCCGGTGGTGCTGGTCGCCAACAAGGCCGAGGGCAAGCATGGCGAGATCGGCGCGCTGGAATCCTACGCGCTCGGCCTCGGCGATCCCGTGCAGATCTCGGCCGAGCACGGCGAGGGCATGGGGGATCTCCGCGATGCGCTCAGTGCGTTGATGCCGGAGTCTGCCGAGGAGGCGGAAGATGGGATCGAGGGTGTCGAGGATTGGTCGGACGAGGAGATCGCGCAGCGACCGATCCGGGTTGCGATCGTCGGCCGGCCCAACGCCGGCAAGTCGACGCTGATCAACCATCTGCTCGGCGAGGAGCGGCTGCTGACCAGCCCCGAGGCCGGCACCACGCGCGATTCCATCGCGGTCGAGATCACCTGGCAGGGCCGCCAGTTCCGGGTGTTCGACACCGCCGGCCTGCGCCGCCGCTCGCGGATCGAGGAGAAGCTGGAAAAGCTCTCGGTCGCCGACGCGTTGCGCGCGGTGCGCTTCGCCGAAGTCGTCGTGATGATGATGGACGCGCAGAACAGGTTCGAGGAGCAGGATCTGCGGATCGCCGACCTGATCGAGCGCGAAGGCCGCGCCATCGTGCTCGCGGTCAACAAATGGGACCTTGTCGAGCGCAAGCCTAACCAGATCTCGCAGCTGCGCACCGATGCCGACCACTGGCTGCCCCAGGTCAAGGGCGTGCCAATCGTCGCCGTCTCCGGCCTGATGGGCGAGGGCATCGACCGCCTGATGATTGCGATCCAGGAGGCCTATGCGGTCTGGAACCGGCGCTTGCCGACGGCCGCGCTCAACCGCTGGTTCGAGCAGGCGATCCAGGCCGCGCCTCCGCCGGCGGTCTCTGGCCGCCGGCTGAAGCTGAACTACATCACGCAGGTGAAGGCGCGCCCGCCGAGCTTCGTGCTGTTCTGCTCGCGCGCCGACGCGATCCCGAGATCCTATCTGCGCTACCTCACCAACTCGCTGCGCGAGACCTTCGATCTGCCGGGCACGCCGATCAGGATCACGCTGCGTGAAAAGGCCAATCCGTTCGCCCACAAGCGCAAACGCCCGTCATGAGCGGAGAGGTGGCGCTTAGCGTTTTCGAGCGAAGTGGGTCCCGGTTCGCGTGACGAAAACCCGTCAAGACGAGAAAGACGCAGCGGACGCGCCGCAGGCGCGCGGTGCCGCCGTCATCTTCATCTTCGTCACCATCCTGCTCGACACGCTCGCGCTCGGCGTGGTCATTCCGATTCTGCCGAAACTGATCGAGAGTTTCGTCAACAACGACACCGCGAACGCCGCGCGCATCTTCGGGCTGTTCGGCACGATCTGGGCGTTGATGCAGTTTTTCTGCTCGCCGATCCTGGGTGCGCTGTCCGATCGCTTCGGTCGCCGGCCCGTGGTGTTGTTGTCGAACTTCGGGCTTGCCGCCGACTATGTGGTGATGGCGCTCGCGCCGACGCTGAGCTGGCTGTTCATCGGCCGGATGATCTCGGGCATCACCTCGGCGAGCATCTCGACCGCATTCGCCTACATCACCGACGTTACCGCGCCTGAGCAGCGCGCCGCCGTGTTCGGCAAGATCGGCGTCGCCTTCGGCGCGGGATTTATCCTCGGGCCGGCGCTGGGCGGTTTGCTCGGCCAATTCGATCCGCGGCTGCCGTTCTGGGTTGCAGCCGGCCTGAGCCTTGCCAACGGCCTCTACGGCCTGTTGATCCTGCCGGAGTCGCTGCCCGCCGGGCGCCGCTCGCCGTTCCGCTGGCGGAGCGCCAATCCAATCGGCGCATTGCATCTGTTGCGCTCGAACCGGGTGCTCGCCGGGCTGTCGCTGGTGAATTTCTTCGCCCAGCTTGCCCATGTCGTGCTGCCGTCGGTGTTCGTGCTCTACGCGACCTATCGTTACGGCTGGAGCACCGGCACCGTCGGCGCGACGCTGGCGCTGGTCGGCGTCTGCGCCATGATCGTGCAGGGTGCGGCGATCGGCCCGATCGTCAAGCGTTTCGGCGAGCGCAAGACGCTGTTCCTCGGGCTCGGCTTCGGCGCGGCCGGTTTCTTGATCTTCGGTGCGGCGCCGACCGGCCATTGGTTCTGGGTGGGCATTCCCGTGATGGCGCTGTGGGGTGTCGCGGGCGCCGCGACCCAGGCACTGACCACGCAACTCGTTGCGGCAGATCAGCAGGGCCAGCTGCAGGGCGCGACATCAAGCGTGCAGAGCGTCTCGCAGCTGATCGGCCCGTTCCTGTTCACGCTGACATTTGCGCATTTCATCGGCGCCAACGCGCCAGTGAAGATGCCCGGCGCGCCATTCTATCTGGCGGGCGCGCTGCTGCTGCTCGCGCTCGCGATTGCATGGCGTTCGACGGCGAAGGCGCCTGCGCAGGGTGGGTGAGTTAGTTCGGCCGAAGGCCTCACCCGGCCGACGCGCGCGCAGTCTCGGCGTGGTCAGGTCGCGTGCTCGATCTTCCGGGTCAGCGCGGCCGCTTCGGCGTCGGCCTGGCGCATCGGATTGAAGCTTGCGTCGGCCTTGGTGAGCGCCGCATAGAAAGTCCCCTGCTGCGAGCGAAGCCAGCCCATCAGCAGTCGCGGCGACGGCGTCAGGTTCTTGTCGAGGAACGACGCCGCATCGATCGGCGCGCCGGCATAGTCGAAGATCGACTGCCGCCGTTCCGAGCGATAGACCATCTGTACGACACTGGCGAAGAACTCCTCCATATTGCGATAGCTGCCGCTGACCGGCGCCTGAAAGGAAAGTCCCTTCGCCAGCCGCGCGGCATGCACCAGCTCATGCAGCAGTGCATCGTCGGCGCCCATCGGCTGATCGTCGAAGCGCTGCGCCGTATAGAACATATAGACGCCTGTCCCCGCACCGGTGGCCGGATAGGTGAAGTCGAGACGACTCCACTGCGTGCCCTTCAGCATGCCGTCGAGCTGCGGCTGCAGTGCCGCGGGTGGAACCGCGGGATTGGCCCGCCAGGCGGCGATCATCTCCGGCGTCGGCATGATCACAGTCGCCTCGGTCGCGGCCGCCGTCTCGGATTTCCACTGCCCCGAGGGCAGGAAATCGAACGGAAAGATCGTCACCTTGTGCGACGGCTTGCGGCCGATTTCCGCAAGCACGGCGCGGCCAGTGGCGCGCTTGGGGATGAGATCCAGCTGCGCCTTCACGGTGCGCTCATGATGGCCCTTCATGTCCTGGTAACGGGATTCCAGCGCCATGACGTCGCGATAGATGCCCTGCTCGTTGGGCATGCGCAGCGGGCCCGGCTGGTACAGCGCCAGCCAGTCCAGCCGATGCGGATAGCCGATGACGATGTCAGGCGCCGCCGCATACGGCGTTTCCTCGATCGGCCTCGTGATTGCGAATTTGGGTCGGTTGGCCATCTGTCCAGCTCCCGTGTCGAGCTCCCGTGTCGAGCTCGGGCTTGGCCGCCCCTTCTCTTCGGTCGCCCCCCGGGAGGAGCGGGTTCACGCCGTTAGGCAAAATAGCTGTCGGCCACATCACGACACAAAATGCCGAAAGCTTGCGGAACGATGTGTGCGTCGCGCGCTCCATGCTGGAGCCGTTGGATGCAATGTGATCCGTCACACTGAGAGGATCTGAGGCAATTTCCGGCCAGGCACGAGTGAGGGCACACATCAATCCGTCGCGGGCACCGAATGGTGCTCGTGCGTGATGCGCCAGCCGTCGCCGACCTTGCGCAGTCCGATCGTCAGCCTGAACTGGAAGGTGGCATCGGGCGGGCCGCAGCGCATCACCGCAGCCGCGAAGGCGACATCCTCGCCGGCCGTGATCGCGATCTCCTCGATATCGAACGCGTAGGACGGGCGGTTGTACCTGAAGAACAGATCCCAGGTCTTGCGGTACTCATCCAATCCGCGCGACTGCAACGGCGGCGGCACGTCGAACATCACGATGTCCTGATCGTGATGGGCGAGCACGCCGGGATAGTCGTGCCTGCGGACGGCGTCCGCCCAGGATTCGATGAGTGCCCTGATTTGGGTTGTCTGGCTCTGTGACATCGCTCGCATGCTCCAAGTGCTGGCTGATCGATGCTTCGAGGACGAATGCGAGGGCGGCTATCCGACAGGCCGATGGGCCCGATCGGCCGAATCCGGCGGATTGCGCTATTTTGCCTATTTACAAACCATCCGGTTGGTTTGTATACAGGATGGTATCGGATCTAGATGCGTGCCTCGCCCGGAGGCCACTTCGGCAGGAGGAGCGTGGTGAACGACGAGGCCGTTGATATCTGCGATGAATTGAGCCGCTTCAGCGACGTACAGGTGGCGCTGCTGATGTCGCGCGGCCTCGTCTATCTCACCGACCTGAAGCTCGAGGGGAACAGGCACGGCACGATCGTCGCCGCCAGTTATGCCGATGCAGAGTCTGTTGCCCGCACGCGTGGTCGAGGGGAAAAGGTCATCGGCCGAATGGCGCACGGTTTCCTTCACGGCCTGCGTCGCCGCTTGCTGCAGACGGTTCGCGGCACCGTACGCGCGTGCGCGTGAGCGATCAGATCGCTCGATGATCGATTCGTTCGCATGATGCGCCACCCGAGGCCGACGCCGGCATTTCGGGTACGTCGTTCGCGCTGCCTGGCAGAATCGGATGCAGCGCTTGAGATTGACCGAGGCCGCTGAGATACTGTGCGCTCAAGCGACTCCTTCCTGAGTAAGCAACCCCATGGATAATCCTTCTCGCTCGGAACGCTCCCGCAACGCCGCACTCGAGGCCGCGATCACCATCGTGACGCGCGATGGTCCGGGCCGCCTGACGCTGGACGCGATCGCGCGCGAGAGCGGGCTCAGCAAGGGCGGCGTGATGCATCAGTTCCGCACCAAGGAAGCGGTGCTGCGCGCGTTGCTCGAGCAGCAGATGGCGCATTTCGAGGAGTTCTCGAAGCGCTACATCGAAAAGGCGCGTGAGACCACGGACCAGCCCGAACTCGCGGCGCAGATCGCCACGCTGCGGGAGGCGATCTCAACGCCGCGGGCAGGCGCCTTCGCACTGCTGGCGGCGATGAACGAGAACCCCGAATTGATGGCGATGCCGCGCGATGTCGACGTCCAGAAGATCGCGCTGATGAAGGCCGAGGCGCGTGACCCCGATCTCGCGCTGTTGCGCTGGGCGGCTGCGAGGGGGCTGCTGCTGAGTTCGTTGTTCGGCCTGTCATCGTTGAGCGATGCCGAGCGCGATCGCCTGTTCGAGCGATTGCTCTGTGACAGCAAATGGGCTCCGATCGAGCAGGGCGCGACGGCGGCTGCAAAGCCGGCCGGGACGGTCGCGGCGCGCGCGGCATCGCAGGCTCCGGCCGTAAAGCCGGCCACGGCCCGCAAGCGCAACTGAATCTCCCTGACACCGGCGGCGCTTCTGGCGCCGCATTTTTTCTAATGCGTTTCTTGCGATTGCAACTTTACAAACCAACTGGTCGGTTTTATAATTCGTCGCACTGAGGCAAGATCTGGCGGCGCCGGGACGGCGAGCCAGATCGGCAGTGGCGGCCGCAGCCGCACTTTCAGCCCCGGACGCGGCTGCGGCCGAGCTGCTTTTTTCCGCAGGTCGGATGAGGAGACTGGAATGGAGAGCTCGATCGCCGCGCGCGGTCTGGGAGCGATGGCGCTTTGCGTCATCGCAGCAGGATGTGCCGCCGTCACGCCGGTGGCTTATTCGGAGGTGGCCTCGTCGGCCTACATGACGCCTGACACGTCCGATTCCTCGGGCCGTGTGCCGTATCGCTATGCGCCGCCGGTCGACTGGCGGAGCTACAACAAGGTCATGCTCGATCCGGTCGTGATCTATCGCGGCGCGGATCATCAGTTCGGCGACATGTCCGAGAAGGACAAGGAAACGCTCGCCGCCTACATGCAGACCCGCTTCGCCGACAAATTGCGCGGCCGCTTCACGCTGGTGAACACGCGTGGGCCGAACACGTTTCGGCTGCGGCTGACGCTGACCGGCGCTGTCGCCAACACGCCGGTGCTCGGCACGCTGTCACGGTTCGATCTGGCAGGCGCGGTCTACAACGGCGTCCAGGCGGCGCGCGACGGCGAGGGTACCATGACGGGCTCGGTGATTTATGCCGTCGAGATGTTCGACAGCTCGACCTCGCGGCTGCTCGGCGCTTACGTCAGCAAGCAATATCCCAACGCCTACGACATCAAGGCCAGCGTCGGCGATCTCGCCGCCGCCACCGCCGGCATCGACAAGGGCGCCGATGCCTTCATGGCGCGACTCAAGTGAGGCGCGCGTTGCGCGTCCCTAAAACCATCCCGGCAATGAAAGGTCCCCTGCCATGAACTTTCTGGTTCGCATGTTTCTGCGCAGCCTCGTCGCCGCCTTGCTAATGAGTTCGACTGGCCGCGCCGAGACGATTGCTCCGGTCGATCCCGGCGGCACCTGGTTGACCGAGGACGGGCGAGCCCGCATCCGTCTCGAGCGCTGCGGTGCTGCACGTGACCGCATCTGCGGCTTCATCGTGTGGATGAAGGATCCGCTGGATCCACGCGGCCAGCCGTTCCGCGACAGCTTCAATCCCGATGCCGACAAGCGAACGCGCGCGCTGCTCGGCCATCAGCTGATCCTGGGATTGAAGCTGACGCCAGAGGGCCGGTTCGACGGCGACATCTACAATGCCGAGGACGGCAAGTCCTATTCGGTCTCGCTGTGGCGCGACGCGTCCGACCGGCTGAAGTTGAAGGGCTGCCTGCTCAAGCTGCTGTGCCAGACCCAGACCTGGACCCAGACGCTCGACGTTCAGGCTGGACAACTCGTCGGCCTGACCGGCGATCCCGGCGGCCCGCGCGCCGACAAGGAATGGGCATCGTTGCCGCCGCCGGCGAGGAAGGCGGCCGCAAAGTGATGGGGTGGAGTAGGGTGGGTTAGCTACACAGCTACGGCTACTCGCTCACTGAGAAGGAGCGAGTCATTCCGGGATGGTGCGTAAGCACCAGACCCGGAATCTCGAGATTCCCCGGTGCGCAATTGCGCACCTGAGGTTCGCGCGTTGCGCGCCCCGGAATGACTGCTACGCAGTCACTTCTTCACCAGCGGACACTCGCTGGCCTCGAGCGGCTTGGCGGCGTCATCCGGCGAGATGGTGGCGATCAGCTTGTAATAGTCCCAGGGATATTTCGACTCTTCCGGCTTCTTCACCTCGAACAGGTAGGCCGGAATGATGCGGCGGCCGTCGATGCGCAGCGGGCCCTTGCCGAACAGCGGATCGTCGGTCGGGATCTCCTTCATCTTGGCGACGACCTTGGCGCCGTCATGCGGATTGCCGCCCATCGCCTCCAGCGCCTTCAGGTAATGCAGCACGCCGGCATAGACGCCGGCCACCGTCATCGACGGCATCGCATTCTTCGGCGAGACCTTCTGGAAGCGCTTCGACCAGGCGCGGGTCTGGTCGTTCATGTCCCAGTAGAACGACTCGGTGAAGGTGAGGCCCTGGGCGATCTTCAAGCCCAGCGCGTGCACGTCGTTGACGAACAGCAACAACGCCGCGAGCTTCTGCCCGCCCGCGGTGATGCCGAATTCGGAGGCCTGCTTGATCGAGTTGGTGGTGTCGCCACCGGCATTGGCGAGGCCGATGACCTTGGCCTTGGAGGCCTGCGCCTGCAGCAGGAAGGAGGAGAAGTCTGCGGTGTTGAGCGGATGCTTGACGCCGCCGAGCACCTTGCCGCCGCTGGCGGTGACGACCGCCGTGGTGTCGCGCTCCAGCGCATGGCCGAACGCATAATCGGCGGTGAGGAAGAACCAGGTGTCGCCGCCCGCCTTGGTCAGCGCCTTGCCCGTGCCGTGGGCGAGCATGTAGGTGTCGAAGGTGTAGGAGATCGTGTTGGCGTTGCATGCCTTGCCGGTGAGATCGGCGGTCGCCGCGCCCGAGTTGAGCACGATCGAGTTCTTCTCCTTGGCGAGGTTACTCACCGCCAGCGCGACGCCGGAGTTCGGCGTGTCGGTGATGATGTCGACCTTCTCGTTGTCGATCCATTGGCGCGCGATGTTGACGCCGACGTCGGGCTTGTTCTGATGGTCGCCGCTCACCACGTCGATCTTCCAGCCCTTGGCACGCAGGCCGGAATCTTCCACCGCCATGTTGGCCGCGGCCACCGAGTTCGGGCCGCCGATGTCGGCATAGAGGCCCGACATGTCGTTCAGCACGCCGATCTTGACGTTCTTGTCTTGGGCAAAGGCAGGTGTTGCAAGGCCGAGTGCAGCGCAAGCGAGAAGCACGGCGTGGCGCCGCACGAGCGTCGTCGTCATGAGTATTCCCTCCATTGTCATTTTCCGGACGGCCCTCTTGTGGAGCCTTGTACCGGTCGTTCGAGTTCCCGCTTACCCTTTCTCGGCAGAGGCGGCAATCCGCATAAAGCCTGATGAACTGCGTCGAAGCGTCATCCAGCTGTAATCCTCACTTCAGCGCGTCCGAGGTCAGCCTGAACTTCTGGATCCGCTTGCCCTCGACCTCGCCGGTGTAGACGTTGCCCTTCTGGTCGACTGCCATCGCGTGCAGCAGCGCGAACTGGCCGGCATTGTGGCCGCTATGGCCGAACGTGCCGACCACAGTGCCGTCGTCGCGCTTGAGCACGCGGATCTCGTTGTTTGCGCCGTCGGCGTTGAGCAGATAGGTCTGCTTCGGATCGGGCCACAGCGCGAGGTCGAACACCGCGCCGTCGCCGCGCGTGTTCTTCTCGTAGAACCATTCCCTGACGAAGGTGCCGTTCTTCTGGAAGACCTGGATGCGGTCCTGGCTGCGATCGCAGACATAGACCAGCCCGTCATTGGCGATCTTGATGCAATGCACGGGATTGCCGAACTGCTCCTGCACCGCGGCGCTCGGATCGTAAGGCGGCTGCTTGTCGTCGGTGGGCAGCTTGCCATAGCCGCCCCAGTGCCGCTTGTACGCCAGCGTGGTGGCGTCGAACACGATGACGCGGCGGTTGCCATAGCCGTCGGCGATGTAGAGCTCGTTCGCATCCTTGTCGATCGCCATCTCGGCGGGCCGGCCGAGCTGGGTGGTGTCGTTGCTGTTGGTGCGGGCTCCGATCTTGCCGATCTGGCCGAGATATTTGCCGTCGAGCGTGAACTTCAGGATCGCGCTGTCGTCGTCGGCATTGCCGCCGATCCAGACGAAGCCGCGCTCGTCGACCTCGATGCCGTGCTCGCGGCCGACCCATTGATAGCCGTCGCCGGGGCCGCCCCAGGATCGCAGCAGATTGCCGTCGACGTCGAATTCGAGCACCGGCGGCGCCGCCACGCAGCATTTCGCGCGCGGCGGGGTGAGGCTCAAAGCCTTCTCGCCATCAGTCAGCGAACGCGGACGATGGATGACCCAGATGTGCCCCTGCCAGTCGACGGTGATGCCGCCGATCTGGCCGATGATCCAGTTGTTGGGAAGCTGTTTTGGCCAGGAGGCGTCGACCGCGAAGGTCGGGATGTCGGCTGCCTTGGCGGGCGAGGGCGGAGCGAGAAGGACTGACGATGCGATGCCGGCAGAGAGAAACAATCCGGACAGAATGGAGCGCGCGCGATTGAGCGTCGGCGTCATGAAGCCTCCCGAGATTTTTCTTGGCGGGGCGTCCCGCTGGGGAGGGCAGTCAATCGTGAGGAGGGGGCGGAGTCAATTGCATCGGAAAGGCAGGCCCAAGCGTCAGAAAGGCGTCATCGCCCGGCTTGACCGGGCGATCCAGTACGCTGCGGCTTCTCGATTCAAACGCAATCGCCTCTGGAACACTGGATCCCCGCATTCGCGGGGATGACAATCGAAGGCGCGGCTCACCTGTTACTCCTTACGCCGGTGGCTGAAAGCTCCGCAGCGTGCGCGCCTTGTAGTCGTAGAGCTTGCCGGTCTCGGTCCACACGGGCGAACACATCGGCACGATGTATTCGGCAGCCATGTCGGGCGTATCCAAGGTCATCGGGTCTTCGCCGGGAAATACCTGCGCGCGCATCCGCGTGCGGATCGGACCGGGGCTGAACAGGTTGACGCGCAAAGCCGTATTCGCGGTCTCATTGGCCCAGGAGCGCACCAGTGCGTCCAGGGCGGCCTTCGAGGCCGCGTAGGGGCCGAGATAGGCATTGGCCTTGTGGGCTACGCCCGAGGTTACGAACACCGCGCGGCCGGCGTCGGACTGGCGCAGCAGCGGGTCCATGCAGCGGATCAGCTGGAAGTTGGCGGTGACGTTGATCGCGAACACGTCGTTCCACGGCTTCAGCTCGATATGGCCGAGCGGCGAGGAGGGACCCGCGGTGCCGGCATTGCCGACCAGGATGTCGAGCCTGCCGTGCCGCTCGTGCAGCGCGAGCCCGAGCCGCGCGATGCCGTCGTAATCGGTGAGCGAGAGCGGCACCAGGGTGGCGCTGCCGCCATCCTTCTGGATCGCGTCGTCGAGCTCTTCCAGCCCGCCCTGGGTACGCGCCACCGCCACGACATGGGCGCCGGCCTTTGCCAGCGCGACCGCGGTCGCATAGCCGATCCCGCGCGAGGCGCCGGTCACGAGGGCAATACGGGAGGCGAGGGGTTTTGTCATGAGCGTAACTCTATCGTCGTCGTCCCTGCGAAAGCAGGGACCCATACGCCGCGGCGGTCGTGTTGTGCAAAGGTGTTCGTAACCGATGCCGCCCGAAAAAACGAGGGCCGGTGGTTATGGGTCCTGCTTTCGCAGGGACGACGGTGGTGGTGGCGTCAGCTCGCCTCCGCCAGCAGCGAGAGCTGGCGCGGTGGCGCCTCGGTTTCGCTCTGGTCGGTGAGATGGGTCGGATAGGCGCCGGTGAAGCAGTGGTCGGCGAATCTCGGATTGGTCGGATCGCGTCCCTCATAGCCCATCGCGCGGTACATGCCGTCGATCGACAGGAACGCGAGCGAGTCGGCGCCGATGATGTCGCGCATCTCCTCGAGCGAATGGGTGGCGGCGAGCAGGCCGCCGCGGTCCGGCAGGTCGATGCCGTAATAGTCGGGGTAGAGGATCGGCGGCGAGGCGAGGCGGAAATGCACCTCACGGGCGCCGGCGTCGCGCATCATGCGCACGATCTTCTTCGAGGTGGTGCCGCGCACCAGACTGTCGTCGATCAGGATGATGCGCTTGCCCTCGATCGCGGCGCGGTTGGCCGAATGCTTCATGCGCACGCCGAGCTCGCGCACGCTCTGGGTCGGCTGGATGAAGGTGCGTCCGACATAGTGATTGCGGATGATGCCGAGCTCGAACGGCACGCCGGAATACTGGCTGTAGCCGACCGCGGCGGGCACGCCGGAATCCGGCACCGGCACCACGACGTCGACCTCGGGATGGCTCTCGCGCGCGAGCTGCGCGCCGAACGCCTTGCGCACGTCGTAGACCGAGCGGCCGCCGACGATCGAGTCGGGCCGCGCGAAATAGATGTATTCGAAGATGCAGGGCCGGGCCGGCTTCGGCGGGAACGGCTTGTGGCTGTGCGCGCCGGTCTCGTCGAACACGATGATCTCGCCGGGCTCGATGTCGCGGACATATTTCGCGCCGATCATGTCGAGCGCGCAGGTCTCCGAGGTCAGGATCGGATGACCGTCGAGATCGCCGAGCACCAGCGGACGGATGCCAAGCGGATCGCGTGCGCCGACCAGCTTCTTGTTGGTCAGCGCGACCAGCGCATAGGCGCCCTCGATGGTGCGCAGCGCCTCGATGAAACGGTCGATGAAGCGGGTGCGCTTCGACTGCGCGACCAGATGCAGGATCACCTCGGTGTCGGTGGTCGACTGCATCATCGCGCCGCCCTTGACCAGCTCGCGGCGCAGGGTCAGGCCGTTGGTGAGGTTGCCGTTGTGGCCGACCGCAAAGCCGCCGGCGCTGAGCTCGGCAAACAGCGGCTGAACGTTGCGCAGGATGGTGCCGCCGGTGGTGGAGTAGCGGACATGGCCGACCGCGGCATTGCCGGGCAGGCGCTCGATCACCTCGCGGCGGGAGAAGGCATCGCCGACCAGGCCGAGGCGGCGTTCACTGTGGAAGCGGCCGCCGTCGAAGGTGACGATACCGGCGGCCTCCTGGCCGCGGTGCTGCAGGGCGTGCAGGCCGAGCGCGGTGATCGCGGCGGCTTCGGGATGGCCGAAGATGCCGAACACGCCGCATTCCTCGCGGAGCGTGTCGCCATCGAGATCCGGGTGGTATCTGAGAGGGTCCTGCAGTTCGATCGGGCCGAGGTCGAGATCCATCTGGTCGGCTTGATCCGAAGGGGTCTGCATCTCGTTCATCGCCTCTCGTCAGGGCCCAAATAGTTTATCGGCCCGCGGGTTTCTCGATCAGCTTTTTCAAGCTGTCACGCGCAGGTTTGCTATAGCCATCACCCGACGCCGGCGTCGCCTGATCGTTGGTATCGGCCGCAGAATCGTCGTCTGGCTTATTCTTCTTGAACTTCTTTAAGATGGTGTTCTCGGGGTCGTCAGGCAAGAGCGTCATCAGCCAATCCCCGGTTCCCTGTAGCACCACGCGGGACTTCGCCCCGGTGACCCAGTCGGGCCGCTGCTTGTCCGGAACCAGCCAGGTGAAGAACATGAACGCCACGACCACGATCAGGAGACCGCGGGCGAGCCCGAACAGGAAGCCGAGGGTGCGGTCGAGCGCGCCGATCCGGGAATCCAGGATCATGTCCGAGATCCGCACCGTGATCACCGAGACCACGATCAGCGTGCCGATGAAGGTGCCGGCCACTACCACCACGGCCGCGACCGTGTCGTTATTGAAGTAAGTTTTGGCGGTCGGCAGCAGCTTCGAGAAAGCATACAGCGTGACCAGGGCGGCGGCGCCCCAGGCCGCGATCGACAGGATCTCGCGCATGAAGCCGCGCACCATCGCCAGCAGGCCCGAGATCAGCATCACGCCGAGCAGGACAAGATCGAGTATCGTTACGGGCATCGGCTGGTCAGGTCCGCTGGTACGTTTCGGTACGCTGTTAAGGGCTTACGCTGTTAATGGCTCTCGCGAATCGGCAAAGTCGGTGCCGTCCTAAATGAGGCGCATCGGGGGCGTCCGGCAAGTCCGCAACACCACCTGTCCCGCGCGGCGGATGTATAGCGGCGAGGGGCTGAGACGTCACGCCCGCTTTAGCCGTTGTCGCGACGGAATCGGGCCGGTGTGGCATTTTTCCCAGCCGATTCAGCGCGCCCAGAACCGTCTTGGTCGCCCGAAGACGGATTCCGGCCGCCTCTGGGCGTTCCGCGTGCGGCAATTTCGGCGACCAGCGTGGTCAGATTGCCGACGCTGTTCAGCGCTAGGCCGGCATCGCCGCCGCTCTCACCGCGGACCGATTCGGGCAGGATGGCGCGGCCGAAGCCGAGCTTGAGCGCCTCCTTCAACCGGGCCGGGGTCTGCGCCACCGGGCGGATCGCCCCCGACAGCGAAATCTCGCCGAAATAGACCGCATCCGTCGGCAGCGGCGCGTTGACCAGCGAGGACACCAGCGCGGCCGCCGCCGCGAGGTCCGCGGCCGGCTCCTGGATGCGCAGGCCGCCGGCGACATTGAGATAGACATCATGTCCGGACAATTTGACCCCGCAATGCGCTTCCAGCACCGCGAGCACCATCGACAGCCGGCTCGGGTCCCAGCCGACCACGGCGCGGCGCGGGGTGCCGAGCGAGGTCGGCGCCACCAGCGCCTGCAACTCGACCAGTACCGGGCGGGTGCCCTCGATGCCGGCGAACACCGCCGTGCCGGGGCTGCCGAGCTCGCGTTCGGAGAGGAACAATTCCGAGGGATTGGTGACCTCGCGCAGACCAAGCCCGGTCATCTCGAACACGCCGATCTCGTCGGTCGCACCAAAGCGGTTCTTCGCCGAACGCAGGATGCGGAACTGCTGCGAGCCTTCGCCCTCGAACGACAGCACCGCATCGACCATGTGCTCGACCACGCGGGGGCCGGCGATCTGGCCGTCCTTGGTCACATGCCCGACCAGGATGATCGTTGCCCCGGTCTTCTTGGCGAACCTGATCAGGGCCTGCGCCGAGGCGCGGACCTGGGTCACGGTGCCGGGCGCGGACTCGACGGTGTCGGTCCACATGGTCTGGATCGAATCGATCACGATCAGCCGCGGCACCGCGCCTTCCGACAGCGTCGAGACGATGTCCTCGACCGACGTTTCGGACGCCAGCTGCACCGGCGCGTCGGCGAGCCCGAGCCGCTCGGCCCGCAGCCGCACCTGGGCGACGGCTTCTTCGCCGGAGATATAGACCGCGCGATGGCCGGCGCGCGCCATCATGCTGGTGGCCTGGGTCAGCAGCGTGGATTTTCCGATGCCGGGGTCGCCGCCGACCAGGAGCACCGAGCCGCGGACGAAGCCGCCGCCGGTGACGCGGTCGAGCTCGGCCATGCCCGACGACAGCCGCGGCGCGTCCTGGGTCTTGCCGGACAGCGATTCCAGCACAAACGTCCGGCCCTTGCGCTTGGAGCGGATCGAGACCGGCACCGAGCCCGTGGTGTCTTCCTCGGCCAGCGTGTTCCACTCGCCGCAGGAATCGCATTTGCCCTGCCAGCGATTATACGCCGCGCCGCAGTTCTGGCAGACGAAGGAGAGGGTCGATTTGGCCATGACGGGATTGGTTCAGCGGTGATTTCGAATCCGCGACACCCATTAGCACGGAATGAGGAATGCGTGGCGTTTGATGCGCACGACGCTAAGCCTACGACGTCGCCGCCGACCACAGCAGCGACACGCCGGCCGCCAGCATGATGCCGTCCATGATCAGGCGGAACGCTTCGGGCTTCAGATGCAGCACGAAGCGTTTTGCGATGAAGGCACCGGACATCAGCGATGCCCCGGCAACCAGGCCCTTGAATGCGATGTCAGGCGTCAGCGCGCCGAAGCGCTCGAACGTCACCGACTTGCTGACATAGAGCCCGAGCGAGCTTGCCGCTTCGGTGGCGAGGAACGCGCCCTTGGACAGGCCGTAAAACAAAAACAGCGGCACGCTGAGCGGGCCGGTCGAGACCACGACGCCGGTGAGATAGCCGATCACGGCGCCGCCGATGGCCAGATGCCAGAGATTGGCCTTCAGCTCGTGCCGCGCCAGCCAGTGCCGCGCCGGCACCATCGCGATCAGGAACACGCCGATCGCGATATCGACCGCATGCGAGGGCAAAGCGAGCAGCGTCCGTGCGCCTAGCGCTGCGGCTGGAATGCCCGTGATCGAATAGGCCGCGCAGGCGCGCCAGTCGACCTCGCGCCACCAGGCGAGAATCCGCGACAGATTGGCCATCACGGCGGCGACCGCCATGATCGGCACCGCCTGCTTCGGCCCGTACTGATAGACCAGCACCGGCATCAGCATGATCGACGAGCCGGTGCCGACGATGCCGGAAATGGTGCCGGCGACCAGGCCGACGATGAGGACGAAGAGGAAGCCCACCTGCGCGCTCCGGGACGTGATTCCGAGCCGCGCTGGATGCGAGTCTCGGGATCGGAAGCTCACTGTGACCTGATGGTTCGAGACGGCGCAAGGGCGCCCCTGAACCACGGACATGCGATCGTGAGGCGCGTCAGTACTTCGCGATGACCGGGCCGCCGAACCGGTAGTTGACGCGCACGGTCACCATGTCGACGTCCTGGCGGATGCGTTCGTCATGGTTGAGCTGGGCGATGAAAGCCGGATCGTAGGTCATGCGAACATTGTTGGTCCCCATGAACAGATGGTCGTATTCGACCGCCAACGACCAGTTGCGCGCGATCGCATATTCGGCGCCGGCGCCGATCGCGCCGCCCCAGCGCGTCTCGGCGCCGCGATCGGCGATGAATCCGACCGGCACGCCGGGACCAAACGCCGGTGTGATGAAGCTCTCGTAGCGATCGCGCACGACGGCCGCGCCGCCTTTCGCGTGCAGCAGGAACGAGCCCCAGGAATAGCCGACCTGTCCGGTGAACAGGCCGATGGCATCGATCTTCGAGCGGTTGGCGAAGCCCGCGAACAGCGGGGCGACGGACGGATTCGAGCCGGAGAGGTCGGCCCAATTACCCTGCGCTTCCACGCCGAACACCCAGGTCGCCTGCTGCCAGCGATAACCGATCTGGCCGCCGGCGGTCGCGCCAGAGGCCGTGTGGCAACCCTCGGGGCCGGCAAAATTCAGCACGCCGAGCGTCGGATTGGTGATCGTGAACGGCACCACGTCCCAGCATTTCCGGCTCCAGCCGCCGCCGCCGTTGGCGCCGACATAGAAGCCGCTCCAGTCATAGGCGGTGGCGACGATCGGGACCGCCTTGGTGTAGGGGCGGGCGGCGAGGTCGGCAGCGGACGCGCTGGCAATGCCGAACATGAGCATCGACGCGGCGGCGAAATAGGACTTCATGGGCAGACCCAATGCATGAATCAAATCGGCGCGATTGTAGTCGATTTGCACCACCCCAGGCTGTACCCGGCCCGCCACATGCGAAGCGCATTCGCCTGCATCGGCTGGCCTCGGCGAGCCATGCAAAAACTGCCCGTCGGGCAACTACGAAGCTGCGTCCCCATCCACAACTGTCATCGCCCGGCTTGACCGGGCGATCCAGTACGCCGCGGCCCATCCGCTCAACTACGACTGTCTCTGGAATACTGGATCGCCCGGCCAAGCCGGGCGATGACACCGAACGAGCTGTTTGACAGATTGAATCGAGAACCATCCTGATCGTCGTCCTGGCGAAGGCCAGGACCCATTACCCCAAATACGAATTGTCGTGCGACGCTGGGGCCGCGATCCCCTTTCATAACAAAGCTCGGTGGTTATGGTCCTGGCCTTCGCCAGGACGACGTCAACAATGAGCATCCATCACTTCAACACCACCCACGCCGGCGCATGATCGCTCGCGCCTTCCTCGCCACGAACATCCCGGTCGACGCCGGCTTTCGCAAGCCGCGGCGCCACTTGGGGGCTGAGCAGCAGATGATCGAGCCGGAGGCCGGCATCGCGCGGCCAGCGGTTGCGCTTGTAGTCCCAGAAGGTGAACATCTGATCATCCGGATGCAGCGTGCGGATCGCGTCGCACCAGCCCTGATCGACCAGCGCCTTGAACGCGTCGCGGCTCTTCGGCTGGATCAGCGCGTCCTTGTCCCAGGAGCGGGTCGGATAGATGTCGAGAGGCGTCGGCGCGACGTTGTAGTCGCCGGCGAGCACCACGGGGACGTCCTGCTTCAGCAGCTTGGCGGCGTGGGCGCGCAGCCGCTTGAACCAGGCAAGCTTGTAATCGAATTTCGGTCCGGGCTGCGGATTGCCGTTCGGCAGATAGAGGCTGGTGACGACGATGCCGCGCACCGCGGCCTCGATGTAGCGCGCCTCGTGGTCGTCGCGGTCGCCGGGCAGCGCGGTGCGGATCAGGACCGGCTCGGCCTTGCGCGCCAGGATGGCGACGCCGTTCCAGGTCTTCTGTCCTTGCCACACCGCGCCGTAGCCGGCCTTCTCGATCGCGGCAGCAGGAAACTCTGCGTCGGACGCCTTGAGCTCCTGCAGGCTGACGACATCGGGCTTCGCCGACTTCAGCCAGCGCAACAGGTTCGGCAGCCGGCGATTGATATTGTTGATGTTGAAGGTCGCGATCTTCATGCGTGCAGCCGATCGCGCCGATCGATCGCGTCAAGTGGATGGCGCGGTCGGTTCGGCGGGCAATGGCGGTGGCGCAGCGAGTGCTGTCGGCAGCGCAGGCGGCGCTGCAGGTGCGGCGGCAGCTGTCTCGCTCTTCTCGGCGATCGCCTCGCTCTTCTCGACGGCATCGCTTCGTGCGGCTGTGGCATCGCCGCCCTTGTAGATGCGCACGAAGCGGCGGCCGAGGCTGGTCAGCACCTCATAGCCGATGGTGCCGAAATGATGCGCGACCTCGTCGACCGTGATGCCTTCGCCGATCAGCGTCACCATGTGGCCGCGCCGCACGGCATTCTTGTCGAGATCGGTGACGTCGACCGCGATCAGGTCCATCGAGACGCGGCCGGCGATCGGGCAGCGCTTGCCGGCAACCACGACCTCGGCGCCGCGGGTGCCGTCATTGGCGCTGGCGGCGCGGAAATAGCCGTCGGCATAGCCGGCGGAGACGATCGCAAGCCGGGTCGGCCGCCGCGCGGTCCAGGTGCCGCCATAGCCGACGGTCTCGCCGCGATCGATGTTGCGGATCTGCACGATGCGCGCCTTGAGGTCCACGACCTGCTGCATCGGGTTGTCGGCTTCGGGCGTCGGATTGACGCCATAGAGCGCGCAGCCCGGCCGCACCATCTCGAACTGGAACGGGGCGCCGAGGAACACGCCGGAGGAGTTGGCGAGCGACGCCTGCACGCCGGTGAACAGGCTCGCGATCTCGCGGAAGCTTGCAAGCTGCCTGGCGTTGGCAGGACTGTTGAGCAGTTCGGCGGAGGCGAGGTGGCTCATGACAAGCGTGATGCCGTGGTCGCCGGCATTGATCCGCGGGATGATGCCCTGGGCCTCGCTGACCGTGAGCCCCAGCCGGTTCATGCCGGTGTCGATATGGATGGCGGCGCCGCCGGACCAGCCGGAGCGGCGGCAGAACACGTCCCATTCGGCGAGCTCGTTGAGATCGCCGATCACCGGCTTGCAATCGATCCTGGCGTAGGCGTCGCCGGTGTTCTGGAAGAAGCCGCCCAGCGAATACACTGTGGCCTCGGGAACGGCCGCGCGCACCACGGCGGCCTCCTCGACGGTGGCGACGAAGAAGGTCCTGCAGCCGGCCTTGGCCAGCGCCCGCGAGACCTGCTCGGCGCCGCAGCCATAGGCGTTGGCCTTGACCACGGCGGCGCATTCGGCCGGGACTGCGGTCTTCTCGAGCTTGCGCCAGTTGGCGATGATGGCGTCGAGGTCGACGGTAAGGATACCGCTGGCGGTCGGATGGGCCGGCAGCAAACTGGCTTCGGGCGTCAGCTGCGATTTCGCGTCGGTCACGATGTTCATGCCGCACTTCTACGCGTCGCGCTTGCGGCGTTCAACCGCGTCAGAGCATCAATAGTGGCGATCCGGAACCTGGCCGTCGGGGGCGAGGTCGCCGAAGCGCGTCACGCTGGCCTCGAAGTGCAGATCGACCGTGCCGGTCGGGCCGTGGCGTTGCTTGCCGATGATGACTTCGGCCTTGCCGTGGGCAAGGTCCATGTCCATCTGCCACTTCTCGTATTCCGGAGTACCCGCGCGCGGCTCCTTGTTGGCGAGGTAATATTCCTCGCGATACACGAAGATCACGACGTCGGCGTCCTGCTCGATCGAGCCGGATTCACGCAAGTCCGAGAGCTGCGGCCGCTTGTCTTCGCGGTTTTCGACCTGACGCGACAGCTGCGACAGCGCGATGATCGGGACGTTCAACTCTTTGGCCAGCGCCTTCAAATTGGTGGTGATCTCGGTGATTTCCTGCACGCGGTTGTCGTTGCCCTTCTTGCCCGAGCCCTGCAACAGCTGGATGTAGTCGATCACGATCAGGTCGAGACCCTTCTGACGCTTGAGCCGCCGCGCTCGCGCGGTGAGCTGCGAGATCGAGAGGCCGCCGGTTTCGTCGACGTAGAACGGCAGCGATTGCAACTCGATCGAGCAGTCGCGGATCTTCTCGAAATCGAGCTCGGAGATGCCGCCGCGGCGGATCGAGCTCGAGGGGATGCCGGAGCGTTCGGCGAGAATACGGGTGGCGAGCTGCTCGCCGCTCATTTCGCAGGAGAAGAAGCCGACCGCGCCGCCGTTGATCGCCTTGGTGGTACCGTCCGCCTGCACCTCGCCCTCATAGGCTCTGGCGACATTGTAGGCGATGTTGGTGGCAAGCGAGGTTTTGCCCATGCCGGGACGGCCGGCAAGGATGATGAGGTCGGAGGATTGCAAGCCGCCCATCTTGGCGTCGAGGTCGCGCAGGCCGGTCGAGATGCCGGACAATTTGCCGTCGCGCTGAAACGCCTTCGCCGCCATGTCGACGGCGACGGTGAGTGCCTGCGCGAAGCGCTGGAAGCCGCCATCGTAGCGGCCGGTTTCGGCGAGGCTGTAGAGCTGCCGCTCGGCATCCTCGATCTGCGCGCGCGGGGCAAAGTCGACCGGCGCGTCGAACGCGACGTTGACGATGTCCTCGCCGATCCGGATCAGGTCGCGACGCAGGCTGAGATCATAGACGGTACGTCCGTAATCCTGCGCGTTAATGATGGTGGTCGCTTCGGCTGCGAGCCGCGCCAGGTATTGGCTGATGGTCATGCCGCCGATGTCGGTATCGGCCGGCAGGAACGTCTTCAGGGTCACGGGGGTCGCGACCTTGCCCATCCGGATCAGGGAACTGGCAGTCTCGTAGATCGTCTGATGCAGCGGCTCGAAGAAATGCTTCGGCTCCAGGAAGTCGGAGACGCGGTAGAACGCGTCATTGTTGACCAGGATCGCGCCCAGAAGACTCTGTTCCGCTTCGATGTTGTGCGGCGCACTCCGATAGGTCGGGGACGCGGCGTCGGGCGCGAGCTTGTGGACGTTCGAATCAATCAAGGCCATGGACGAGCTTATTCTTCTGATTTCGTCGTTACTGCGATTTTCGGATGTGGGGCGGCGATCAAGCGCCAGCCCGGCACGAAGCGAAAGGACGGATGTGCCTTATGCACGATTCACACAACGCGATGTGTGAATCCGCCACGGCCGAATGCATTCCGCTTGACGGGGTTTTGCCCGAAACCGAGGGGAGCGCGGCCGATCAGGGATGTCGTTGGTAAAAATTGGAGGCGGCCTGAACCTTTTGTCGGGCTGCCGCGCCCAATCCGAAGCGAAGTCGCTGCTGGCCCCGGTTCCTCAGACCAGAATGAGGAAAGCCAGTGCGATCAAGGCGGCCGCCACGCCGGTTGCGATCAGGGCGTAGTCGGTCACGAGGTCGCGTTGCGGGTCCAACATCGTCTGGTGCGTTTCTCGGGTCATTCCGGACCTCTACGACAGATCGGGGCGGACCTCTGTGAAGCAGATCACACCTGGCGCACTTTCTTTGCGTCAGGTTCGCGGGAACGACCCGGCGGATTCCGGGTTGTATTCGCTCAGGGAAGATACGGGGACCATGGCTCACGAGTTTCAGACAGCGCGAATTCAGCCCGGCCGGGCAGGTGGCATGGACCGCCGCTGGCTGGCGGCGCTTGTCGAGGCCATGGAGCAGGCGGCGCGTCCGGAGGTCCGGAGTGTTCCCTGCGATGCCCGGCTGATCTCGGCGGCCGCGGCCCATCTGGCGCGTCCGGCCCCGACCTTCGCCCATTGCAGGTCCGCCTTCAGCCTGCGCAACTAGCAGATAGCATTCCTTCAGACTTATTCGCCGGCGAGTTGCAGCCGGGGCTTGGCGGCGCCGGCCTCCTTGAGCCGCAGCCGGGCTTCCTCGCGGCCGATATAGTCGCGGGTCATCGGGACCACGCCTTGGCGCTTGGTGAGCTGCAGCTGGAAATTCATCATGTTCTGCACCCGGAACGACATCTCCGAGGCCGCCAGATAGAATTCCCACATCCGGGCAAAGCGCTCGTCGTAGAGCCGCACAGCCTCCTCGCGCCGCGCCATGAAGCGCTCGCGCCACGCCTTCAGCGTCTCGGCGTAGTGCAGGCGCAGGATCTCCATGTCGCAGATCAGCAAGCCGGCCTTTTCGATCGCCGGCATCACCTCGGAGAGCGCGGGAATGTAGCCGCCGGGGAAGATGTATTTGCGGATCCAGGGGCTCGTGACATCGGGCCCGGTCGAGCGGCCGATCGAATGCAGCATCATGACGCCGTCGTCGCTCAAGAGCTCGGCGCAGCGCTTGAAGAAGGTTTCATAGTAGGCGACCCCGACATGCTCGAACATGCCGACCGAGACGATGCGGTCGAACGGGCCGGGGATGTCGCGGTAGTCCTCGAGCAGGAAACGCGCCGAATGCGACAGGTTCCGCTCCGCCGCCCGGGCTTTGGACATCTGCAGCTGCTCGGTCGACAGCGTGACGCCGGTGACGTCGGCGCCGCTCATCTCGGCGAGATAGAGCCCAAGCCCACCCCAGCCGGAACCGATGTCGAGGATGCGGTGGCCGGGCTTGATCAGGAGTTTTGCGGCGAGGTGGCGCTTCTTGGCGAGCTGGGCATCGTCCAGTGCCGCGTCCGGCGTCTCGAAATAGGCGCAGCTGTACTGCTTGTCCGCGTCAAGGAACAGGGAATAGAGGCGGCCGTCGAGATCGTAATGGCTGGCAACATTGCTCCTGGAGCGGCCGCGCACATTGATCTGCTGGGCGCGCCGTCCAAGGAAACGCACCCAGGCCTGCAGCCTGGCAAAGTTCGGCAACATTGCCGCCTGGCCCATCAGGACAGACAGCACCTCGGCGATGGTGCCTTGTTCCACCACGAACGTGCCGTCCATGAAGGCTTCGCCGAGATAGAGCTCGGGATCGACCAGAACGCGGACTTCAGCCCCTCGGGTCATGAAGCGCGCGGCAACGGGTTCGCCGGTGCCGTCACCGCAGGCGAATTGGGCGCCGCTCGCGGTCGTGAACGTGATCGAGCCGCGGCGGATGAAGCGCCCCAAGAAGAATCGCAACAATCGGTCCATCGAAACACCAACGGAACGGCAAGCTGCACACCGACACCACCGGAGCTGATCACTCCAATGTGTCCCCATCCTCAACATAGGCAGGGAATTAAAAGCCGCTATTGCGTTGTGGTCAAAGCCGATATTCCAAAATGTGACAATTGCGTGGATGCGTCATGCGCGCGCTTCCATTCGCGTGATAATCGGCTAAAAGGTCACCGCCGCGGCCGATCCATGAGGCGCAGGCGGCGATTTTTCCGGAATCTGGAGACTTAAGGAATGTTGAGCCGAGCCCTCAGTCTGGCGACGGTGACGCTTCTGATTGGCTGCCTGTCAGCCGTATCGGCGCAAGCGCAAAACCTCGAGGCCGGCAAAAGCCCCTCCCAGATCTTCGCAAACACCTGCACAGCCTGCCACAAGAGCCCGCGCGGCCTGCTGAAGACCGTGCCGGCCGGTTCGCTGCCGGGCTTCCTGCGCCAGCACTACACGACGTCCAGCGACATGGCCGGAGTGCTCTCGTCCTTTCTGATTTCGAACGGTGCCAACGATCCGCGCTACCAGGCCAAGGATCAGCCCAAGGGCTCAAAGCAGGGCGCGCGCGAAGGCCGGCAGGAGGCGAACCAGTCGCCGGAGCAGCAGCCGTCCGAGCGTCCGCCGCGCCGCCAGCGTCAGGGTGCTGCGCCGCAGGAAGGCGCCAATGAAGCGTCGAAGCCCGACGCGGACGGTCTGACGCCGGCTCCAGGTGAAGGACGCCATCGCGGCAGGCGGATGGCGCGTCCGAGCGAGGCGCCCGACGGCGCCAAGCCGGAGGACGGCCAGACCCCGCAGGCCGCCGGCGAGGGCAAGCCGTCGCGCCAGAAGCACGGCCGTCGCGGCAAGCCGGTCGACGAGCCGAAGTCCGACGAGGCGCCCAAGGGAGAGGCGAAAGGCGCGGCGACGGGCGACGAGCCCAAGGCCCAGACCGCCGTCAAGCACGAGGACAAGGGTGAGACCGAGAAGCCGGCGAAGCCCGCCAGCGAACCTGACACGGCCAAGGTCGATGCGCCCAAGAGCAGCGGCGAGCCGGCCGCGGCGCGGCCTGATCCGGTTCCGCAGGTGACGCCGGTGGCGCCCGCCGCTTCGTCATCACCCGAGCCCGCCGCAGCCGCGTCTCCCGCTCCGGCACCCGCCGCGCCGCCGGTGACCGCAACGGCGCCGCCGCCACCACCGCCCCCGACGACGCCGGGCTCCGGTCCACCGGAAGCTCCGACCTCGAGGTAATTGCCAACGCCGGGCCGCGAGGTCCGGCGTTATCGTTTGACAGCCATTAGAGCAATACTCTAGAGTAATAATCTAGTCAGGAGTGAGGCGGGTTGACCACGGCGCGCGAAGATCTGCTGGCGGCGGGACTGGCGGTGTTCGACCGCGACGGTTTCGAGGGCGCAACGGTCGCTGAGATCCGCTCCCGGGCGCGCGCCTCCAACGGCAGCTTCTTTCATTTCTTCGCCTCGAAGAAGGAGCTCGCCGGAACCCTGTTCCTGGAGATCCTGCAGGCCTATCACGCAGCGATCATCACCTCGGTCGACGCCAGCTGCGCCGCCGCCGAGGGCGTTGCGCGGCTGATCCACGCCCATCTCGATTGGGTCGTGACCTTCAGGCGCGAGGCGCGCTTCCTGTTCGAGATTTCGCGCAGCGAGTGGGGCGAGGAGGTGCGCGGCGCACAGCGCACCGAGAATTCGCGGCTCACTGACGGCATCGAGCGCTGGCGTGCACCGCTGCTCGCGCGCGGCGAATTGCTGCCGATGAGCGCGACGCTGTTCTTCAGCCAGATCATCGGGCCGGCGCAGATCTTCTGCCGCGCCTATCTGTCGGGCCGCCATCAGAGTGATCCGCGCGAACAGGTCGAGACGCTGATCGCCTGCGCGATCCGCGCGGTGGTGGCGCCGGGGGCGTCGGAGCGAGGAGGAGGAACGTCATGAGCGAGACCGATCCGGACTTTGCGCCGATCGCAACGCGGATCCGCGACAATGTCGGCCGTCAGGGATTCATGGGGCTCGTTGGCGCCGAGGTGGCCGAACTGTCGCGCGGCGCGTGCACGCTCGCGGTCGACCGGCGGCCGGAGCTGCTGCAGCAGCACGGCCTGTTTCATGGCGGGGTGACGGCGTTCCTGGTCGACAACGCCACCACGATCGCGGCGGCGACGTCGCGCGGCCAGCCGGCGCTGACGGCGGAGTACAAGCTCAACCTGCTGTCGCCGGCGTCGGGCGATCGGCTGATCTGCCGGGCGCGGGTGATCAAGCCGGGACGTCAGGTCGCCGTCGTTGCAGCCGACGTGTTCTGCATCATCGACGGCAAGGAGAAGCACACCGCGACAGCACTGGCGTCGATCGCGATGCTCGACAATCAGGCGGCGGCACGAATCCAAAGCCCGGCCTGATGGGGCCGGGCTTCAGTCGGTGGAGTGATGAAGAGAAGCTTACTTCTCTTCGGCAGCCGGGGCCGGCTCGGCTTCGTCGTGCTGGGCTTCCGGATCGAAGAACTCGCCAGCGGCGGCGATCGCCTCGGCGGCAGCGTCCTGGTCTTCCTGGCGGGTCGAGATGTCCTCGCCGCGCTTGATCCGATCGGCCTCTTCGGCGGAGCGGGCGACCGTCACGGTGACGCTGGTCTCGACCTCGGGGTGAACCGCGATCGTCACCTTCTGCTGGCCGATCGTCTTGATCGGCGAGTCGAGCCAGACCTGCGGACGGGCAACCGTGACGCCGTCGGCGGCCAGCGCAACGACGATGTCGCGCACCGTGACCGAGCCGAACAGCTGGCCGGATTCGGAGGCCTGGCGGATAATGACGACGTCGCGGCCGTCGATCTTCTCGGCGACCACGGCGGCTTCGCCCTTGGCCTTGATGTTGTTCGCCTCGAGCTCGGCCTTCATGCCGTCATACTTGGCGCGGTTCGCGTCGGTGGCGCGCAGCGCCTTGCCGCGCTTCAGCAAGAAGTTGCGGGCGAACCCGTCCTTGACGCGCACGACTTCGCCCATCTGGCCAAGCTTGGCGACGCGTTCGAGCAGAATGACTTCCATTTTCGTTCTCCTTTAGATGCAAAGTATCGGGTTGAAGTGGTTGGATCGAATGTCACGCCACCGGCAAAGGCGGCGGTCTTGTTTGCAGATAGCGCTGGCGCAGTCCGAACACGGCGTCGGCGATGCCAAGCGCAGCCATCACGAGGATCAGTCCGCTGAAAACGAACATGACGGCATAGACGCAGACGAGCCACAGGGTGCGGTTGCTGGCCGACAGGGTCAGGACATGCAGGACGGCAAAGCCGACGAGCGCGTAGGCGAACAGCAACGCGGTCGCGACCGCCTTTGCCAGCATTGCGAACGTGCCGCCGACAAAGCAGAACGCGACGGCTGCGGCCAGGATCGCGAGCGTGACCGGCGGCAGCGCGGTGCTTCGCAGGTCCGGCCATGGCCGATGCAGGCGTCTGGATGTCAGTGCGACCTTCGCCGCCAGCCACAGGTTCAGCGTGAACATCATCGTCACGCTCACCGGCAGCGCCAGCGGGGCAAGGAACACGAACAGCCTCGCGAGCTGATCGATTTGCTCGGCCGTCATATTGCCGTCGGTCTGGCGCATCATCTCGCGCAGGCCCTGCCGGATGGTCTCGGCGATGGCGTCGACGTCTGCACCGAACGACAGCAGGATGCCCGCCGTCGTGAGGACCGCTATGGCCACGATCCAGATCAGGATGCGACCGACCGGATACCATTCGAGATTGGCGGCGCTGCCCGCGGCCGCTGTGGTCGCGCCCGGCCGTCCGAGCATGGCGAGGTGGCCGAGCCACCAGGCCGGCAATGCGACCCCGATTGCGAAGCCGACGCCGTGGGACAGGCCGAGGAGGGTTGTCAGCGCGGCGGTCGCGATGATGCCGCTGAACACAGCGGCGAGCGGACCCCAGCCGAGCGCCACCACCATGAGCGGCAGCGGAGCAAAATAGGCGAGCAGCAACGAGACCGCCGCGCCCGAAACGATCGAGGCGAACATCAGCGCCGACGCGGCGCCGGCTGCAAGTGCAACGATGAGTATCGCGATCATCAGCTGTCCCGCTCCTTTCGAGCGGTTAGAGGCACTCTGTCGAGAACCCCAACCATCGGCGACCGGACGACCCGGAAGCCTTATGAGAATAAGCGGCCGGCGGCGCGTGCCGCCGGCCGGAAACGTTTACCTGATAACGTAGGGCAGCAAGCCGAGGAAACGCGCGCGCTTGATGGCGCGGGCGAGCTCACGCTGCTTCTTGGCGGACACCGCCGTGATGCGGCTCGGCACGATCTTGCCGCGCTCGGAGACGTAACGCATCAACAGCTTGGAATCCTTGTAGTCGATCTTCGGCGCGTTCGCGCCCGTGAACGGGCAGGACTTGCGGCGACGGAAAAACGGACGGCGGGCACCAGCATCAGCCATGATTCATTACTCCTCGGTCGCAGCTTCTTCTTCGCGCGGACGGCGCGGGCCACGGTCGCCACGGAAACCACCCTCGCGGTCGCCACGGAAGCCGCCTTCGCGGTCGCCGCGGAAGCCACCGCCGCGGTCATCGCGCTCGCGGTCACGGTCGGCCTTGCGCATCATCGCGGACGGGCCTTCCTCGTGCTCTTCGACGCGCACGGTGAGATAGCGGATGACGTCTTCGTTGATCCGCTCCTGACGCTCGATCTCGGTGACGACAGCCGACGGTGCGTCGATGTTCATCAGCACGAAATGCGCCTTGCGGTTCTTGTTCATGCGGTAGGTGAGGGAGCGCACGCCCCAGCTCTCGGTCTTGGTGACCTTGCCGCCGCCCTGCTCGACGATCCCCGTCATCTGAGCCGTCAGTTCATCCACCTGCTGGGTGCTCGCATCCTGACGCGCGAGAAAAACATGCTCATAAAGAGGCATGGTTGTCCTTTCCTGTGTTGGCGCGGGTTTCCGGCGACAAGCCCTTCGAGACCTTCGGAAAGGACTCGAGCTGCTCAGAAGGCGGGAGCACGGGACGACGGGCCGACTGGCCCTGCCACATCAAAATCAACGGGTGAATTTGCTGAGACCGTCCGTTCAGCTCCCGGCCGGAGCCCACGAATGGGGCGCTTTATACGGATTTTGGCCGCGAAGGCAAGGGTTGTCAGCCCCGGGATTTCGCGAGGAGGCGGGCCGCTCCGGCGCTCCATAGCCCAATTCCGGAGTTCCATGTTGATTTCTTTGTTTGTATATCATACAAATATCTCCGGGAGAACGATCAATGGGTTCGGAGACCACCAGCGGCATGTCCGCGTCCGATCCGAAGCACGCCGTCCGCGCGACACGGTCGGCGGGGCGCAAGATGCGCTCGTTGCTGCTCGATGCCGCCAGCCGCCTGTTCAAGGAGCGGGGGCTCTCGGGCACGTCGATCTCGGATATCGCCGCAGCCGCCGACGCCTTTCCGAGCCAGATCACCTATTACTTCCGCACCAAGGAGGCGCTGTTCGTCGAAGCCGCCAGCCGCGACATGCTTTATCTGGCGCGCGCGACCGAGCAGGCTGCGCTGCAGGCACAGACGCCGCGGGAGTACACGCACGCTTTGGCCGAGACCGTGACGGCAACCGACACGGTCGCCTTCTTCGCCGAGGCTTTGACGCTCACGCGGCGTCGCCAGGATCTCGCGCCGCTGGTCGAGCGCACCATCGAACGTCTCCACAGCGAAGGCGCACGCGCTTATGCGGGCCAGGTCGAGCGGCACGGTTGGCGCTCGCTGCGCGCGCCGGAAGAGAGCTCGCGGCGCTTCTGGGCGATTGCGATCGGCGTGATCGTCGAAGGCTTTGCCATGGGCCGCGGCTCCGAGGAGATGTGCCGCGAATTGCTGCGCGCGCTCGGCGAGCAGGCGACCGCAACATCGACGTCGGCCAATGATGGATCGCGCCTGCGCCTGGTCGGCGATCGCGACAATTTACCCTGCACGGACGGGGAGACCAGCTCATGACCGCGCTTCGCATGCGTGCCCGCGATTTTCTCACCGAAGACGAACTGGTGGCGGTCCGTGAGCGCACCACGTGGAAGGGCGTCGCGCTGATCGCGCATGCCTGGGCCTTGATCCTGGTGGCGATCGCGCTGGTCGCCTGGTGGCCCAATCCGCTGACCTATCTGCTTGCGGTCGCGATCATCGGCTCGCGGCAGCTAGGGCTCGCGATCCTGATGCATGACGGCGCGCATGGCTGTCTCTCGGCGGACGAGAAGACCAATCTCACGCTGAGCCAATGGTTCTGTGCCTATCCGATCTTCGCCGAAACTCGCGGCTATCGCCGCTACCATTTGCAGCATCATGCGCGGACGCAGCAGGAGGACGATCCGGATCTCGTGCTGTCGGCGCCGTTTCCGATCACGAAGGTGAGCTACCGCCGGAAATTCTTCCGCGATATCACCGGGCAGACCGGCTACCAGCAGCGCAAGGCGCAACTGCTCAACGCACTCGGGCCGAAGGACTGGCCGTTGTCGCAGCGTGCCGCGAATTTCTGGGACAAGCTCGGGCCGCAATGCGTCGCCAATGCGCTGCTGTTCGCAGGGCTTGCCGCCGCGGGCGTGTGGTGGGCCTATCCGCTATTGTGGCTGGTGCCGCTCTTCACCTGGATGATGGTGATCACGCGGATCCGCAACATTGCCGAACATGCCGTCGTGCCCGACAGCTCCAATCCCCTGCGCAACACCCGCACCACGCGCGCCAATGTCCTCGAGCGTCTCTTCATCGCGCCGTACTACGTGAACTATCACCTCGAGCATCATTTGCTGTTCTACGTGCCCTGTTACAACCTGCCGCGCGTCCACCGCATCCTGAGCGGAAGCCGTTATGCCGAGCGGATGGAGGTGCAGCCGGGCTACGCCGCCGTGCTGCGGCTTGCGACGGCCAGGCCCGCCCACGAGGATCGTCCGGGGCAACTGGTCAACAGCGCGCGCCGGGCGAGGGCCGGCGCCGAGGTTAACGCCGACCAGAATGCCGGCGGGTTCTAGGGCGGAAGCCCGTCCGGCATCCCCAGGGTTCCTCCCGCGCGGCTTGACATCGCGCCCCCCATCAGTGTCTTACGGCCCGGTCCAGGGCCGAGGTGCACGGCAGGGCCCGGACCCGCTGTGGCGCGTTTCGCGCGACGCGGATACCGTTTCCCCTGCGGCGGGCGCCAAGCGCCTGCGCGGGGATCACGCTCAACAAGGTAGGGATCGCCGATGACGGCAGCATTTACGTTTCCCGGGCAGGGCTCGCAGGCGGTTGGCATGGGCAAGGCCCTGGCCGACGCCTTTCCGGTCGCCAGGGCGGTGTTCGACGAGGTCGATTCCGCGCTGGGCGAGAAGCTGACCGCGATCATCTGGGATGGTCCGGGCGAGACATTGCAACTGACGGAAAATGCCCAGCCGGCCCTGATGGCGGTCTCGATCGCCACCCTGCGCGTGCTCGAGAGCGAAGCCGGCTTCTCGGTCGGCCGCAACGCGGCCTTTGTCGCCGGGCACTCGCTCGGCGAGTATTCGGCGCTGGCCGCCGCCGGCAGCCTGACCGTCAGCGACACCGCGCGGCTGCTGCGCACCCGCGGGCTTGCGATGCAGAAGGCGGTGCCGGTCGGCGCCGGCGCGATGGCCGCGCTGCTCGGCCTCGATTACGAGGCGGCGGTAACGGTCGCCAATGAGGCGGCGCAGGGCCAGGTCTGCCAGGCCGCCAACGACAATGGCGGCGGCCAGGTGGTGGTCTCCGGCGACAAGGCAGCCGTCGACCGCGCCGTCGAGATCGCCAAGACCAAAGGGGCAAAGCGCGCGATGCTGCTGCCGGTGTCGGCACCGTTCCACTGCAAGCTGATGCAGCCGGCGGCCGATGCGATGGCCGAGGCGCTGTCCGGCGTCACGATCAAGGCGCCCGCGGCGCCGCTCGTCTCCAACGTGCTGGCCTCGGCGATCACCGATCCCGACGAGATCCGCCGCCGCCTGGTCGAACAGGTCACGGGCACGGTGCGCTGGCGCGAGTCGGTCGCCTATATGGCAGGGCAGGGCGTGACGCGGTTCTTCGAGATCGGCGCCGGCAAGGTGCTGAGCGGCCTCGTCAAGCGCATCGCCGATGGCGCGGTCGGCGTGTCCGTCGGCGGCCCGAACGATATTGCTGCGGCCAAGGACGCGCTCGCAGCTTCGGCTTGAAGCAGCCGGGAGGAGAATTCGATGTTTGATCTGACTGGCAAGACGGCGCTCGTCACGGGCGCAACCGGCGGCATCGGCGGCGCGATCGCCCAGGCGCTGCACGCGCAGGGCGCGACGGTTGCGATTTCGGGGACGCGGCGCGAGGTGCTGGACGGCTTTGCGGCCAAGCTCGGCGAGCGCGTTCACGTGCTGCCGTGCAATCTCTCCAGCAAGGATGATGTCGAGGCGCTGGTGCCGGCAGCGGAAGCTGCGATGGGGCAGGTCGACATCCTGATCGCGAACGCCGGCATCACCCGCGACAATTTGTTCGTGCAGTTGCGCGACGAGGATTGGGACGACGTGATTGCGGTCAACCTGACCGCGACATTCCGCCTCGCGCGCGCGGCGACCAAATTGATGATGCGCAAGCGCTTCGGCCGCATCATCGCGATCACCTCGATCGTCGGCGTCACCGGCAATCCGGGGCAGGGCAACTACACCGCCTCGAAGGCCGGCATCATCGGCCTGATCAAGACGCTCGGTGCCGAATACGCCAAGCGCGGCGTGACCGCCAACTGCATCGCGCCGGGTTTCATCAAGACGCCGATGACGGATGCGCTCAACGACAAGCAGCGCGAAACCATCCTGGCGAAGGTTCCTGCGGCGCGGCTTGGAACGCCCGAGGACATCGCTGCGGCGGCGGTCTATCTGGCCTCGAACGAGGCTGCCTACGTCACCGGACAGACCATTCACGTCAACGGCGGGATGGCTATGATTTGAGCTGCTTACTGGCTCTCGCAATGCGGCGAAAAGCCGTTTTCGGGAGCCGGTTCAGGCGTGTAGTCAAGGCTTGGGAAGTATGATAGCTGAACCCCCCATGGATGGGCAAAGAACGCCATTGCAGGATTTTGAAACCCTGTATATTGGCGTGGCGACGCCTGCCGTTCGCCGGGGCTTTAGTCGGCTACGACCGGGCCGAATCAAGACTATGCGCGACTGAGTAATCGAGACGACCACGATGGCTCGTATCGTCTTGGGGTCGGGTCCAATGGAACAACGAGGTTGAACGATGAGTGAGATTGGCGAGCGGGTTAAGAAGATTGTGGTCGAGCACCTTGGTGTCGAACCCGAGAAGGTGGTCGATGGCGCGAGCTTCATCGATGACCTCGGCGCCGACAGCCTCGACACGGTCGAGCTCGTGATGGCCTTCGAAGAAGAATTCGGTTGCGAGATTCCCGACGACGCGGCGGAGACGATTCTCACCGTCGGCGACGCGACCAAGTTTCTCGAGAAGAACGCGAAGAGCTGACGCCGATCGCGGAGTTGATGGAGCCGGACGGACCGCGGTTGAGCGGTCCCCCGGTTTCTTACTATTAGCCGCCCATTGCTGGCCGGAGGCGTGGAAATGAGACGGGTTGTCGTCACGGGGCTGGGCATGCTTACACCGCTCGGCTGCGGCGTTGACGCAACCTGGACGCGCATCCTCGCCGGCGAGAGCGGCGGCAAGAAGATCGACACGTTCGAAGTGTCCGACCTGCCGAGCCAGGTCGCCTGCTACATTCCGCGCGGCGACGGCTCCAACGGCACCTTCAATCCCGATCAGTGGATGGAGCCGAAGGACCAGCGCAAGGTCGACGACTTCATCCTCTACGCGATGTGCGCCGCCAGGCAGGCGCTTGACGATGCCAATTGGCATCCGAAGTCCGATGAGGACCAATTCGCCACCGGCACGATGATAGGCTCCGGCATCGGCGGCCTCACGGGCATCGCCGAGACCGCGGTGCTGCTGAAGGAGCGTGGACCGCGCAGGGTCTCTCCGTTCTTCATTCCGGGTCGCCTGATCAATCTGGCGTCCGGCTACGTCTCGATCGAGCACGGCCTGAAGGGTCCCAATCATGCGGTCGTCACGGCGTGCTCGACCGGTGCGCATGCGGTCGGCGATGCGGCGCGGCTGATCGCGCTCGGCGATGCCGACGTGATGCTCGCGGGCGGCGCCGAATCGCCGATCTCCCGCATCGGCATCGCCGGCTTCTGCGCGGCGCGCGCGCTGTCCACCGGCTTCAACGACACCCCGCAAAAGGCATCGCGGCCGTACGACAAGGATCGCGACGGCTTCGTGATGGGCGAGGGCGCCGGCGTCCTCGTCCTCGAGGAATACGAGCACGCCAAGCAGCGCGGCACGAAGATCTACGCCGAGGTCACCGGCTACGGCCTGTCGGGCGATGCCTTTCACATCACCTCGCCGCCGCCGGACGGCAATGGCGGCTTCCGCAGCATGAGCATGGCGCTGAAGCGCGCCGGCCTCGCGGCATCCGATCTCGACTACATCAATGCGCACGGCACCTCGACGCAGGTCGGCGACGAGATCGAGCTCGGCGCGGTCGAGCGTCTGCTCGGCAATGCGGCCTCGAAGGTTTCGATGTCGTCGACCAAGTCCGCGACCGGACATCTGCTGGGAGCGGCCGGCGCGATCGAGGCGATCTTCGCGGTGCTTGCGATTCGCGATAATGTGGTGCCGCCGACCATCAATCTCGACAACCCGTCGGTGCAAACGGCGATCGATCTTGTGCCACATACGTCGCGCAAGCGTGACGTGAATGTGGCGCTCTCCAATTCCTTCGGTTTCGGCGGCACCAACGCCTCCGTGATCGTGCAGCGCGTGACCAATTAGTAGGTCTTTAGAACTAGTCCACCGTTTTGCCGTATTCCGCGGTGACTCCTAATAGCGGGCGTATGCTATTGGCAGGGCAGGGGTTTGTCCGGCCACGATTCAACCGGCAGGATATTGGTTTGCATCGATGAGTGAGAGGCCGCCCATTTCACCGAGGAGTCCACGTGCCGCGCTGGAGCCCGAACAGGTTCCGCCGCCGCCCAAGCGCTCGGATCGTGCCCGCAATCCCTTCGTGATCGTCGGCAATGCCATCTTCACCATCCTGATCATCCTGATGATCGGCGCGGGAGCGACGTATTACTACGGCAGGCAGACGCTGGAATCGCCGGGCCCGCTGCAGGAAGACAAGATCGTCAACATCCCCGCGCGCGCCGGCAAGCGTGACATCGCCGACGTGCTCTCGCGCGAGGGCGTGATCAACGTCAATCCGTGGATCTTCATCGGCAGCGTGTTCGCACTGAAGGCGAGCTCCGATCTCAAGCCCGGCGAATACTCGTTCCAGAAGAACGCCAGCCTGCGCGACGTCATTGCCACCATCGTCGACGGCAAGGTGGTGCAGCACGCCATCACGATTCCCGAAGGCCTCACTTCGGAGCAGATCGTGACGCGGCTCACCGACAACGACATCTTCACCGGCTCGGTGCGCGAGATTCCGCGCGAGGGCACGTTGCTGCCGGAGACCTACAAATTCCCGCGCGGCACCACGCGCGATCAGGTGATCCAGCGCCTGCAGCAGGCGCAGAAGCGCGTGCTTGCCGAAATATGGGAACGCCGCAACACGGACACGCCGCTGAAATCGCCGGACCAGCTGGTGACGCTGGCCTCGATCGTCGAGAAGGAAACCGGCCGCTCCGACGAGCGCAGCCGCGTCGCCGCCGTGTTCGTCAATCGCATGCGCCAGAAGATGAAGCTGCAGTCCGATCCGACCATCATCTACGGATTGGTGGGCGGCAAGGGTACGCTGGGGCGCCCGATCAAGCGCAGCGAGATCACGCAGCCGTCGCCCTACAACACCTATGTGATCGACGGCCTGCCGCCCGGACCGATCGCCAATCCCGGCCGTGCCTCGCTGGAGGCAACCGCCAATCCGGCGCGCACCCGCGACCTGTTCTTCGTCGCCGACGGAACCGGCGGCCACGCCTTTACCGAGACCTACGACCAGCACGCGAAGAACGTCGCCAAGCTGCGCGCCTCGGAGAAGCAGATCCAGAACGACACCGTCGAGCCCGCGGATGATCCGGCGCCGGCCGCCGCGGCGCCGGGCGCAGCCGACAACAATCCCACGGCGGCCACGCCGCCGAAGCCCGCCAATCAGAAGAAGCCGCCGCGCAGCGGTCGCCAGGGCGCAGCCCAGCAGACCAATTCGCCGCCCGTTGTGCAGCGCTAGAGCGCGATGCAATTGGGCTGTATCGTCGTCGCGCTTTAGCTTCTTGTTTGAGCATGATCTTTCCGGAAAGCCGCTGCACACTTTTCCGGATCAAGCTCCAGCTCTGCATTTTCCGGGGGTGGACGTAATTCCACTTTCACGGAATCCGTTTTAAGGTCGCACCGGCTCCCCCCGAGTCTCGTTAGGCTCCGGGTGAGTGCCATATCCTTCTGTTGGAGAGTTTCACGCGATGGCGCTGTCGAGCATGACTGGCTTTGCCCGAAGCCATGGCGGAAGCGGTCCCTACACGTTCGAATGGGAGCTGAAATCGGTCAACGCCAAGGGCTTTGACCTGCGGTTGCGGCTGCCGCCGGGCTGGGACGAACTGGAAGCCCTCGCCAAGAAGCGCGCCGGCGAGCTGCTGTCGCGCGGCACGGTCTACGCCAATCTAACCGTCAAGCGCACCGATGCGGCGCAGACCATCCGGATCAACGAGGACGTGCTGGCTGCCGTCGTGAAGGTCGCAGGTGAGCTCGCGCAGCGGATCGACGCGGTGGCGCCGAGCATCGATGGGCTGCTCGGCATCAAGGGCGTCATCGAGGTGGTCGAGCCTGACAGCAACGAGGACGAGGACAAGGCGGCACGCGAGGCGGCGGCGAAGGCGTTCGAGCAGGCGCTCGGCAGCCTCGTCGAGATGCGCCGCCGCGAAGGCGATGCGCTGGGCGCGATCCTGATGCAGCGGATGGACGAGATCGAGCGGCTCGCCAGGCGCGCCGAGGCGGCGCCGGGCCGCAAGCCCGATGCGATCAAGGCGCGGCTTGCCGAGCAGATCGCGGCGCTGCTGGAGACCTCCGATCGCTTCGATGCCGACCGGCTGAGCCAGGAGGCGATCCTGATCGCCACCAAGGCCGATATCCGCGAGGAGCTCGACCGCATCGCCTCGCATATCGCCCAGGCGCGCGAGATGATCGGCAAGGGCGGCCCGGTGGGACGGCGGCTCGACTTCCTCGCCCAGGAGTTCAATCGCGAGGTCAACACCGTCTGCTCGAAATCGAACGACGTCGAATTGACCAATACCGGACTTGAGATGAAGAACGTGGTCGAGCAGTTCCGCGAACAGGTCCAGAATCTGGAGTGAATGATGACGGCGCAGGGTTTTGACGGCGTTGAGCGGCGCGGACTGATGTTCGTCCTGTCGTCGCCCTCGGGCGCCGGCAAGACGACGCTGTCGCGCATGCTGATCGAGCGCATGCCGGATTTGAAGATGTCGGTGTCGGCGACCACGCGCGCGAAACGGCCGGGCGAGGTCGAGGGCCGCGACTATTTCTTCGTCGATAAGGCGAAGTTCGAGGCGATGGCTAAGCAGGGCGAGCTCTTGGAATGGGCCACCGTGTTCGACAATCGCTACGGCACACCGCGCGCGCCGGTCGAGGCGGCGCTCGCGGCCGGCCAGGACGCGCTGTTCGACATCGATTGGCAGGGCACCCAGCAGTTGCGCGAGAAGGCGCGTGCCGACGTGGTCAGTGTCTTCATCCTGCCGCCGTCAGCCGCCGATCTCGAGAAGCGGCTGCATACCCGTGCGCAGGACTCGGAGGAGGTCATCCGGGGGCGGATGAACCGCGCCACCCATGAGCTGAGCCACTGGGCGGAGTACGATTACATCGTCGTCAACCAGAACGTCGACGACGCCTTCGCCGAGGTGCAATCGATCCTGAAGGCGGAGCGTCTCAAGCGTGAGCGCCGCACCGGCCTCACTGAATTCGTGCGCGGCCTGCAGCGTCAGCTCGAGAAGTAGCTGACCGCGATCGCGGGGATCGCATCACGTCTCATGTCCTCGCTCGAGCGCAGTCTAGTTCGCCGCGCTGCGCGCCAACCGCTGCAGCATGGCTGCGATCTGCTGGTTGTCTTGCTCCCTTTGATCCAGATCGCGCGCGGTCTCGCGACGCGCAACCGGCGTCTCGGTACGGCGCGCAGCCGGTGTCTCGGAGCGGCGCGGCACCGGTGTCTCGGAGCGGCGCGGCGCTGCCTCGGACAGGCGCAGCGGACGGTCGCGGCCGACCACGGACATCGGTGGTGCCGGCTCGGTGTGGAGTGAATCCCAGGGCGCGCGCCACTCCTCCTTGATTTCATAAGGCGGCGTCCGCGTGCGCGTCAGGCCGAACACCAGCGCGCTGACGAGGCCGGCCAGCGCCAGGGCACCGACCATCACGATCAGCAGCATCTGCGTCGAGGACGACGATTTCTCCGCGGGCGCTTCGGCCGCGGCAGAGGCGGCAGGAGCGGTCGCGGCCGCCTGTTGCGGCGTTGTATCCGCCTGCGCGACCACCGTCGGCTGGTCTGCGGTGTGCCGGGTTCCGTTGGTTCCGGCCATGCTCGACGCATCCAGCCATCTCGTGTTCACGGCCGACGGCTGGGCGGTCGCGTCGGGCGGCGCAGCAGACGCCGCCGGATCGGTTGCCGCCGTGCTGCGGGCCTGACCGGCATCGGGGCCTGCGACCGGCGCGGCCGCGGCCTGCGGCGAGGGCCATTCGGCATGGGCATCGGAGACCGATTTGCGCATCGCCGGCTGCGGCGTCGGCTTGGTAGGTGGCGGCGCCGCGTCGGCCGTGGCCGTGTCGGGCGCGGCGGCCGGCTGCTGCTGCGCGGCCGTGGTCTTGGCAGCCTTGTCCTTGGCCTCACCGAGATACCAGCACTTCTTCTTCGTGCGGTCGAGATGGTAGAACCAGTGGCTTCCCGCAGGCGCGGTTGCCTTGGGAGCGGACAGACAGGTGTCCGCCGTATTCGCCGTATTGGTGCTCGCCGTATTGGCGGCCGTCTGGGCCATGGCGCTGAAGCTGGCGCCGGCCAGGATGCTGGCGGCAAGCGCCGCAGCGAATTTCGCTGAACGATTTGACATACGCGTCCCCGGTATTCTTTTTTACGCAAACGCTGGTGACGCCAATCTCGGTAAAGAGTTGGGTCGCAATGCGCCGCAAATCCGGAGCGGGTAGGGCTTAATTGGGGCTTGCGACGCCCCGCAATTGCGGCGCGCCGGTGGCCAGAAATCGCGCTGGTTCGGTCAGGGAACGGCCTACCGTTTTGACGCGGTCCAGCGGCCCTTGCATCCGTCAGATCGCACGAACGAGCCGGAGCCACTGCGGGCCGAGAAACGGCCCGAGCTGGTCCAGCTCAAGCCTCGGGCCGATCCGCTTCCCGTCGTGGACCCATTGGGGCTGACACGTCCGGAACTCAGCTCTCCCGAAATGCTGCCGCCTGAGATCACCAGCCGTTCGGTGCTGGAGCCGCAAGGCGACCCCTCGGCGACAACCACCCACGAACCATCGAAATTGCCGCCACCGCCGCCTTCACCGCTGGTTTTCCGCGTCGCGCGGCGCGGCGCCTCCGAGCTTCGTGCAGGCTTTGACGGTGCGACGGCGCGCGGCGCCTGGCGGGTCCCGGACAGCGACTTCTCGTCATTGCCGATGCTGCCGCCGCTGCTGCCGGACTGCGCGAGCGCGGCCGCCGAACCGGTAAGGCAGAGCAGGGCAGAGAGCAGGGTCATTCGGATGTTCGGCTGAAGCATCGTGTGCATGGTCGGGCATGTCCAAATTCTTGATCTACAAATTCAGGGTCCGGGGCAGCGCTATTGTTTGGTGGCGGACCAGGTCCCGCCGCAGCCGTCGGAGCGGCGGAACGTTCCCGAACCACTGCGGCCGGACAGCCGACCCGACCCGATCGAGGTCAAGCCGTTGGCCTGGAAAACGGAGCGCGCCGCGCCGCTGGGGCTGACGGATCCGGTGGCCCTTCGCCGATGATCCTGCCGCTCGTGATCACGACCGCGCCGGAGCCGGTGCCGCCGCAACCGACTGACGTGACGACCCAGGCGCCGTCGACGCTACCGCTACCGCCACCGCCGCTCTTGCGCGCGGCGGGGCGCGGCTCGTCCGCTTCCGGCTTGGTGCGCCGGGCCGGTCGATCGGTCTCGACCGAGCGGGGCGCGGCGCGCGAGCCGGACAGCGACTTCTCGTCATTGCCGATGCTGCCGCCCGAGCTGCCGGACTGCGCAAGCGCGGCCGTTGAGCCGAGGGCGGAAAGCAGCAAAGCGGAAAAAAGGAAGGATCGAGGCATCGAGTGAAACATGCTTGTCATTCTCGGCCTTATTCAAAATGATCGTCAGCAAATTCAGTGTCCGGCGCCGTCGGCGCAGACGGCATCGATAATGCGACAGGATTTCCCGGCCTTGCCACACTCGTCAAGTGCGGCGGTCCTGGCGCGATCGAGCGTGTCGCGCTGGATCAGCGACCAGGACTTGCTCGAGATTGCGAACGCGCCGCAGCGTGAGCCGTAGAACGAAAGCTCGAGGGTGCATTTGGCGCCGCCGCATTTGGCGCGCGCGTCGTCGACCGCGGCGCGCCGCGACGCGTGCTTCCAGGAGATGCCCCATTTGTCGATGTCGGGGCCATAGACGATCGATCCCCAGGGCTGCAGGTCCTCCATCTTGCGCAGCCGCGTCAGCAAGCCCTCGGTCGCTTCGCCGGTCGGCGTCATCGCGACCTTCTCCTGGAATTTGCTGATCGCCGCGCGCATGCCGTTCTTGCTGTCGATCGGCTCGGGATCGAAATTGTGCTCATAGAGCCGGTCGCTCAATTCACGCAGCAGTGCCGGATCCCTGATCTGAATGCGGTCGGGATCGGGCCGCAACGTGCCCGGCGATTGCGGCTCGGGCTGCGGCGCGACCGCAACCTTCTGCTCGGCCGCGGCCGCCGGCGGCACGAAATAGAAGGTCCCGTCGATCGGCGACGACGAGACCCAGGGCTGCTGCGATCCGCCGGTCGCGCGCTTCACGGCAAGGCCGACCTGGTTGAAGGTCTGGAAGATGTCGAGCCCGGCGAGCTTGATCGTGGAGGCCAGCGCCCTGGTGTAGGGGCTGTGGCCGTCGGTGCCGTCCTGCGCAACGTTGCCGGGCTGCGTGGCGTAGGAAATCAGCGTGCCCTCGGGCGCGCGCATTTGCGCCAGGCCGCCGTCGGCGGCGCGCAGGCCGTGTCCGCCGAACGGATTGTTCCGGCAGGCATCGAGGATCACCATGTTGAGCCGCGTGCCGGAGCCCTGCATCTGCCTCAGCACCAGGTTGACGTCGAGCATCTGGAAATCGACGTCAGCCTCGCGCGTGGCGTTGGCGTTGACCGGCACCAGGTAGTTCGCGCCGGACACCTGAACGCCATGACCGGCGTAATAGAACAGCGCGACGTCGGCGCCCTGCACCTGCCGGCCGAAGCTCTGGACGGCGATGTCCATGCCCGACTTGTCGAGATCGAGCTGGGCGCGGCCGCCGATCAGGGTGAAGCCGAGGCTTGCCAGCGTCTCGGACATCAGCGTGGCATCGCTGCGGGGATTATCGAGCCGGGTGACGTTCTGGTAGGCGGAATTGCCGATCACCAGGGCAACGCGCTTCTCGGTGGCCGCGTGCGCCACGCCGACGAATGCCTGCCACAGCAGCGCCAGCAGCGCCGCGGCCGCCAGGCTCCTGTCTTGCACAGCCCCGTGCATCCCCGTGATCCTCTCAGCCTCGCTGGCAGACTACCAGCGTGCGCGGGAGGACAAAAGCGCAGTTGGGCCGGCCGGGCGCGACCAATTGCGCTCAGTGACATCGCACAGGGAGTACCCCGCCGGGAGCTTGCGCGGCGGCGGGATGGTTCGTTAAGCGCGCATGATCTCCGCGCAAACGCGTTCCGCGTTTGTCGCGAGGGAAAACCGCTTCACACTTTTCCGGATCATGCGTTAATTCTTCAGGACGATGCGTCCCACGACCTTGCCGGCGCGTAGTTCGTCGATCCATTTCTGGACGTCGGCCATCGGCTCTTCCTTCATCGGCGTCGGCTTGATCTTGCCGGCACGCGCAAGCGCCATCAATTCCTGGCCTTCGGCCAGCGTGCCCACCATGAAGCCCTCGATGGTCATGCGCTTGTAGACCCACTGCACCATCGGCAGCGCGAACTGGCCGCCCATCAGGCCTGAGACCACGATCTTGCCGCCGCGCGCCACCGTGGAGACCGCAAACGCCATCGACTTCTCGTTGCCGGCAAAGTCGACGACACCGTCGAAGCCGCCGTCGCTCTCCTTCAACATACGCTTGACGACATCGGGCTCGGCGGGGTCGTAGGCGGCTGCGGCACCATTCTTCAGCGCGGTCTCGCGGGCCGCGGGGCTGAGATCGGCGACCGTGATCTTTTGCTTGAACATCGCTTGCGCGAACGACAGGCCCATCATGCCGACGCCGCCAAGGCCGATCAGCAGCAGATTGCGCTGGCGCGGGCGATCGACCAGACGCTTCAGCGCGCCATAGGCGGTGACGCCGGAGCACATCAGCGTGGCGGCCTGGTTGACCGGCAGCGGATCGTAGTCGAGCAAATATTTTGCGTCGGGCACCAGCACGTGGGTGGCGAAGCCGCCATCGATCGAGACGCCGAGGAAGCGCTGCTTGACGCAGAGGTTCTCGTCGCCGGCGAGGCAGTCGCGGCACTGGCCGCAGCCGATCCAGGGGAAGACGGCCTTCTTCGATCCGACCAGATCCTTCGGCGCATCGGGGCCGACCTCGTCGACGACGCCGGCGATCTCATGGCCGAGCGTGAAGGGCAGGGTCATGCCGCGGGTGGTGTCGAGCTTCTTGCCGCCGCCGAGATCGGCGTAACCGTCCTGGATGTGGAGATCGGAATGGCACAAGCCGCAACGTTCGATGCGCACCAGCACCTCGCGTCCTTGCGGCTTCGGCGTGTCGATGATGGTTTCGCACAGCGGTGCATCGAATTTGACAAGGGATTGGCGAACCATACGCGCCATTACGTTTTCTCCTGATGTTTTATTTTGTGGACCGTGTATCGGCCAATTCCCGCGCCATGGCAACAAAGCCCGCGACCGGAATGGTTTCGGCGCGCCGCGTCGCATCGACCTGGGCTGCGGCGGCAAGCCGCGCCGGATCGGCCGACAGCGATTTCAGGCTCTGGCGCAGCATCTTGCGGCGCTGGCCGAAGGCGGCGGCCGCCACCTGCTCGAGCATGCGGCGGTCGCATGGTTCGGGTGCGGCGCGCGGTATCAATCGTACCACCGAGGAGGTGACCTTCGGTTGCGGCACGAATGCTGCGGGCGAAATGTCGAACAGGATCTTGGTCTCGGCGCGCCAGTTGGCGAGCACCGCAAGCCGGCCATACGCCTCCTCATCCTCATGGGCGACGATGCGCTCAGCGACCTCGCGCTGGAACATCAGCACCATGGTGTCGTACCAGGGCGGCCACGGTTCGATCGACAGCCAGTCGACCAAGAGCTGGGTTGCGATGTTGTAGGGCAGGTTGGCGACGATCTTGGCCTTGCCGCCATCAAGCAGGGGACGCGGATCGAAATCTTGCGCATCGCCATGCACGATCTCGATACGGCCGGGATAGCGCTTCACGATGTAGTCGAGCGCGGCAAGCGCCCGCTCGTCGCGCTCGATGGCGATCACGCGTTTGGCGCCGAGTGCAAGCAGCGCGCGTGTCAATCCGCCGGGCCCGGGCCCGACCTCGATCACGGTGCAGTCTTCCAGCGGGCCCGCCGCGCGGGCAATCCGCGCGGTGAGATTGAGATCGAGCAGGAAATTCTGGCCGAGAGATTTGCGCGCCGACAGCGAATGCTCGCGAATGACGTCGCGCAGCGGTGGCAGATCGTCGATCGCGCTCACGTCGTGCGCGCGGCCGCCATACGCGCGGCGAGCCGGAGCGCGGCGATCAGGCTCGAGGGATTGGCCTTGCCGGTGCCCGCGATATCGAACGCGGTGCCGTGGTCGGGCGACGTCCGGATGAAGGGCAGTCCCAGCGTGACGTTGACGGCGTCCTCGAACGCGACGGTCTTGATCGGGATCAGCGCCTGGTCGTGATACATGCAGATCGCGCAATCATAGTTTTTTCGCGCGGCTGCGTGGAACATGGTGTCGGCCGGCAGCGGGCCGCGGACGGCAATGCCGTCGCGGCGCAGGATCTCGACGGCGGGCGCGACGATCTCGACGTCCTCCATGCCGAGCGTGCCGTCTTCGCCGGCATGCGGATTGAGGCCGGCAACGGCAAGGCGCGGTGCCGCGAGGCCGAACCGCGCCTTCATGTCCGCGACCACGATCCGCGCCGTCGACACGATCAGATCGGTCGACAATTGCGCCAGTGCCTCGCGAACCGAAACGTGGATCGTCACCGGGACGACGGCGAGTGCCGGCGACCACAGCATCATCACCGGCTGCGGTGCGCGCCCGCTGCGGGCGGCAAGCTCGGCGAGGAATTCGGTATGGCCGGGATGACGGAAGCCGGCGCGGTACAGCACGTTCTTGGCGATCGGATTGGTGACGACGGCGCCGGCCTTGCCGGACGCGACATCGGCGACGGCTTGACGGATCGAGGCCAGCGCGGCGGCGGCACTGCTGTCGTCCGGCTCGCCCGGTCGCGCCGTCACCGCCTTGCCGGTCGCAACGACGGGCAGGGCGCGTGCAAACGCCGCGGCCGCCTCCTCGGCGCTGACCTCGGCAAACTCGACGGCAAGCCCGAGCGTCCTGGCGCGTTCGGCAAGGGATACGCGGTCGCCAAGCAGGTAGAACGGCGGCAGATCGAGTTCGCGGCGGCGCAGCCATGCTGCGAGCGTGATGTCGGGGCCGATGCCTGCGGGCTCGCCGGATGTCAGTGCGAGAGGTTGAGCCATGCGTCAACGATAGTCGATCATCGCCCGCCTGGGTATTCGATCATCGCGGCTTTTCGGACTTCCTGCAGGTAGGCTTTCGACTTCGCCTCGTACTTCTGCACGTACATCTTGTCCCGCACCTCACGCTTCTTCGGCGTGTCCACGGTGGTTGCCTTCCTGCCGCAGAGCGCGACCATTTCGATGCCCTGCTTGGTGACTTCAGGAGGGGTGAGGTGGCCGACCGGGGTCTTGTCCAGGATGTCGCGCAGCGCCTGCGGCAGGTCGGCCGAGGTCTTGACGACGATTTCGCGGATCGCGGCGTTGCGCATCGACTTGAAGGAGGTGTTGGCCTCCTCGCAAGAGGTCACGCGCTCGCGCAGGCTCTCCGCTTCCTTGCGGCGGCTCTCGAACTCCGACTGCGGCGCGCCGCGGGGGATGATCAGGACGACCGGCTGCATCCTGTATTCGAACGCTTCGGCGTCCGCGGCTTCTCCGGTTTCCTTGACCGCGTTGTTGACGTCCTTTTCGCCGACCTGCAGGCTTTCCTTGAAGCGGCCGCGGACCAGGCTGGTCCAGACCATGTCGGCCCTGATGCGCTGTTTCAGCGTATCCGGGCGGATGCCCTTGCTCTCCAGCACCTTGGTGAGCTGATCGTTCGAAAGCCGCATCCGCTGCGCCATTCCGCCGTAGGACTGTTCGATATCGTTGGCGGAGGGATCAACGCCAAATTTCTTGGCTTCCTTGATCTTCAGCTTCTCATCGATCAGGTCGTCGAGGACGGCCTTTCGATCGGGGGCCTTGCCGCCGGTGAGGGCGTTCAGCTTGGCGCGCATCTCGATGTCGTAGTTGGTGATGGGCTCGCCATTGACCATCACAGCGATGGTCTGGGCGTGCAATCGCGCACCGCCTGCCAGCAGGAGGGCAAGCGCCAGCACGGTACTCAACAACAGGGAATGGCGGCGCGTCGGCGGGCTAGCAGTCGTCATTATTGTCATGTCAGCCGTTTAAACCAATTCAAGCCGGAGCCACAGGCCCCCGGGCAATTCAAGCCCCTTGCCAGCACCCTCGCTCGCTACTGCACGCCAGCCGAACTGCTGGTCGTGGAGGTTTGCGCGATCGTCCGCAGGCCGATCTGGAACATGAACGCGTGGCTGAGGACGGGCGGTGTCGAGCCCGCCTGATAGGTATAGGAAGTGACATAGTTGGCCGCCAGCACGAAGCAGTCGTCCACATAGCCCGCGCCGAACGCGTACTGGTTGATTTTGTTCGCTTCAAGGTCCCAGCGCGCAGCGCCCTGAACCACCCAGTTCGACGCCACCTTGACCGATCCGCTGGTGAGAACGCCTTCGCGGCGCGTCAGGTAGCCGAGTTCCGGCTGCGCTGCATAATCGCCGTAGGTGACGGCGACCGACCAGCGGTCGAAATTCGCGCTCGCCGTGGCCTCGAACCGGTTGATGTTCCAGGTTGCCTCATCCATCCGCGAGCGCACGCTGAACGTATATGTGCGGTTCGGCGAATAGGCGACGCTCGCGACATAATCCGAGCGCGGGTTCTGCAGGCCGGAGTCGACACCGGTGTTGGTCATATCGGTGACCGCGAACGAATTCAGCCCGAACATCTGGTAGGACTGTCCGAACATCGTCTTGACGCTGCCGCCGCGATCGAACTGCGTGGTGGCCTGCACGCCGACATTGGCGCGGCCGCCGCCCTCGACACGGTCATAGCCGGAGAACTTGTCGACCGCGAACAGGTTGCTGGTGTCGAACACCAGGCTCTGTGCATCCTCGTTTGGCAGCTTGCCGGCATCAGGCTCGTTGGGCCGGATGATGACCTGCGCGATTGGCTCGACGGTGGTCGTGCCCCACGGCTGCACATTGATGAACGGGTAGCGGTATTCGAAGCCGACGGTCGGCATCGCGCGGACCGTCTGGGTGTCGCCGACCGGCAGGAAGTTGGAAACGCCCGGCTGATTCGAGACGTCGGCATTGATGGCGTCGGCGCGGATGCTGGCGAACGGCGTCCAGATCTGGCCGAACGGGTCGGTGTAGGACTTGCGCCACTGCGCCTCGGCGGTCAGCCTTGTGTAGGTGCCCGGCATGCCGCGCAGCAGGCACTGCGACGGCGTCCGCGCCAGCGGATCTGCGGACGTCAAACTGCACAGGCCGGCGGTGTTAGCAAGCGTCGTGATCGGATCGAACACCGC
>NZ_AUGA01000044.1:0-71268 GCF_000426785.1 Bradyrhizobium sp. th-b2 | reverse complement strand
CGTTGGCGGCGTACTTGCCGCAACTATCGCAGGGACGAATGTCGGGCCGATCGAATCCTCTTCGGCCGGATCATGACAGGTCCAAGCCTTGCGCCAGCTCAGCAGAAGCTGACGTGATATCCCATACCGGCGAGCCGTCGCCGACACCAGTCGTGGCCCCGAGAAGCTCTCCTCTACGATTCTGAGCTTCTCCGCACGCGTCCAGCGTCGCCGCCGACCGGTCTCCACCAAATCCATGCGGCTCAGCACCGCACTGTCCTTATGTCCGTCCATAAGGACAGTCAGCTACAGATCGGAAAAACTCGCAAGACGGCCGCCCTCGGACGGATACGAAACCAGTCGGGTTCTCGGAGTTGGAGGCGTGACTCCGTCGACGGGGACGACGAGGTGCCGGTGGGTGTTCCTCGCGAGGAACGGATACCGATATTCGCGCGTTCAGACCATGAAAGGATTCGATCATGAAACATTTGACCCGGCGCCCGTGGACAAACACGCCGAGGATCCAAAGCAGGCCAAAGGCCGAGCCAAAGCGAAAGACGATGAACTCACAAGGAGACTGGAAGAAACATTCCCTGCGTCAGATCCGGTGAGTAGTACGCAGGCGTCAAAAGCGACGCCCGACGGCTAATTTGAAACAAAGGATGAGATTGGCATCGTTTGTGGCAGCGATGGCCGGCCAAGGCGTTAATGTTCCCATGTCATATCGCGCACTAACGCGTTTGAGCCTTCCGCTCTTGGTTGTTCTGAGTGGTTGCGAACAGCAGCAGATTGAGTGCGACTCGATCGAAACACGAAAAGCAGTGCTTCAAACCATTTCGGACAACCATCGGAATCCTTTAGTGGGTTATGCCGCTAAAGAATCGACAGCGAAGCCAACTCCCGAAAATTTGCAGCCGCAATACCTTCTCAGCGAGAGGATGGTAACGACCTCGAGGAGCAAAGATGGGAGAACCGTCCAGTGTAGCGGCGGAATTTCTGTTGCAGTCGGTGACACGAAGGCGTCAAAAGAGGTCGAGTTTACGGCACAGCAATCGGCCGACGGGAAAATATCCGTGTCAGTTGTTCCGTTTCAATTTTGAAATGGCCCGTTGCGCAATCAGACTCCAGCTGGGCAGACAAATACCGGCTCTGCTGCTTTCATCGCACTCGCGCTCGAGGCCATTCTGCTGACCTCTCGCGTTCGTATGCGGCAGAACGCGATCGACGGGAACGCCCGCCATCTGCGGGATCGCGAAGAGGCGAATGAGGGGACATGCGGTTCCCGCTGAGATGACGGCGGACGTCGGACAAGAGGACGTGCGTAGCCCCTGGACGCTTTGGCAGCGGCCCATGCGCATCAATTCCCGGACGCCCTTCCGCCGGTTTCCTTGCGACGTCCTGGATTGTCGGCGCTGGAATTACCGGCGCGCTTGTGGCCGAGCGGCTCATCCGGGAAGGCCGTCAGGTCGTTCTGATCGAGCGCGAAGATGCCAGTCACGGCAGCACGGCCGCCAGCAATCGATGAAGCCATACTCCGATCACGGCTAAGGTAGGACCGGACCGGCCGAGTTGCGCGCCGTGTTTTCGTCAATATCACTCCGCTTCAACAGATAATCCAGCCCGCCGACCCGGTACCAGCGGTACCCGTACGGCTCCAGAACGATGCGATGCTGGCCGCGTTTGTCGGCGTGGCTGTGGTCTTCCGCGAGAAGGTTGATCAGGTGCTCGCCGGCATCGCCCGGCAGCCCCGTCGCGAATGCGATCTCACACGGCTTTTCGTCAAGATTGTGCACGAACAGCACAGAATTGTTGCGCCAGTCATAACGCATGATGAAGACGGCAGGATCGCGTGTCGCGATCACCGCAAAATCGCCCCAGCCGATCTCGGGCACTTCCTTGCGCATGCGGACGATGCGCTCGGTCCAGTTCAGCATGGAGTTCGGATCGCGCCGCTGGTTTGCGACGTTGACATGCTCGTAGCCGTAAGGCCCCTTGTCGATCACGGGGCTCACAGGCTTGCTGCTCTTGGTGAACCCGCCATGCGGCTCGGTCGACCATTGCATCGGCGTGCGCGCGCAGTTGCGTTCGGGCAGCGAGAGATCGTCGCCCATCGCGATTTCGTCGCCATAGCGGATGACAGGCGTTCCCGGCAGCGTGCACATCAGGCTGTAGGCGAGCTCGAGCCGCCGACGATCGCCTCCGAGCATCGGCGCGAGCCGGCGCCTTATGCCACGATCGTAGAGCTGCATATCCTTGTCGGGGCCAAACGATTTGAACACGATATCGCGTTGTGCCTTGGTCAGTCGTCCGAGGTCCAGCTCGTCATGATTGCGAAGGAACAGGCCCCATTGCGCCGTGGCTGGCCGCGGTTTTGTTGCTTTCAGTGCCTTGGCCAACGGACCTGAGTCGCTCGACGCCAGCGCATAGAACAGATGCTGGTTGACGTGAAAGTTGAACATCATATGCATGCGGTCGGCGTCCTTGCCGAAATACTCCATGTCCGTTTCCGGCAGCACATTGGCCTCGGCCAAGATGATGGCGTCACCCTCGCGCCATTGCAGGAATTCGCGGAACGCGCGCAGCATGTCGTATTGCTCGACCGGCTTCGTCACCTTGGCGCCCTTGGTCGCGATCACGAAGGGAACCGCGTCCATGCGAAAGCCGGAGACGCCGAGCTGAATCCAGAAGCCCATAATCTTCAGGATCTCCGCCTGGACATGCGGATTCGACGTGTTGAGATCGGGCTGGAAATCGTAGAAGCGGTGAAAGTACCAGGCGCCGGCCGCCCTGTCGCGTGTCCAGGTCGATTTCTGCACGCCGGGAAACACCATGCCCTTGTTGGCGTTGGCCGGTTTCTTGTCCGACCAGACATACCGGTCGCGATAAGGCGAATTCTTGTCGCGCCGCGCCTCCTTGAACCAATGATGCTGGTCGGAGGTGTGGTTGACGACGAGATCGATGATGACGCGCATGCCGCGCTGCTTGCAGCCATGGGTGAATTCGACGAAATCGCCGAGCGTGCCGTAGCGGGAATCGACGCTGTAATAGTCGGCGATGTCGTAACCGTCGTCGCGGCCGGGCGAGGTCTGGAAGGGCATCAACCAGATTGTGGTGATGCCGAGGCCGTGCAGATAATCGAGCCGGCGCAACAACCCCTTGAAATCACCGACCCCGTCGCCGTTGGCATCCATGAAGGTGCCGACGGACAGGCAATAGATGATGGCGTTCTTGTACCAGAGATCGTCGATCATGCCACGGGCTCGATGTATCCGCCGGGCCGGCGGCTGCGTGATAAGTGCTTGAGGACGGGGAGGTTCCGTGTCGCTGGTGCTGCACGGAATTCGATCCTGACAGAATAAGGATCTCCCGACGGGCTTAACAGCAAGGATAAGCGGGACATCGAACGAACTTGGCAGCTTTTCCTGATCGGGCGTTGCGGAGGCCTTGGAGGGCGTGGCGTCCTGACGAGGTATCGGATTGGCCGGGCTCGGCCCGGTCATGATGACATGGGAATTCCAAAACTACGCCGCCGGGCTCGAAACACGCTGTCCCGGCGCGATATGATCGGCTATTAGGCCGATCAGATTACCTTTGCTTCCTTTGTGATGGCGGAAATCGAGGAACCTGACTTTCGCGCGATTGAAGCAAACTGTTGATTGGAAACCTTCAAGCGCTTCCTCAATATTTTGACTTGGACCTTGTCTCGCAGATCCAGCGAATTGCGAAAATAGCTTTGCCTACGCTTGTTCATGGTGGCTCGCAAAGAAAAGATTGCACGCGACGTTGCGGCATTGCCGTCGACATCGATTGGTCGACGATCGGGACCGGGTTGTTGCTCCCGCGTGAGCGCCGTCTCCATCTACGCAACGCCGAGCCTAGGACGACGTTCCGTGTCCCTCTGAAAGAGAAGATGGATTGCCGCTGTGCCCGTGGACCTTTGACGACGACAAAAACTCCAATCGCGCATGCTTAATAACGAGCGGAGTTGATTCGGCCATGATGCTGGAAGCCGTCGTGCCGCTGATGGGTCTGGGCGCTTACTCCTTACTGGTTATTGCCTTCTGGGGGCTTACGTCGCGCTAGGTCCAAAAGACGCCGGTCTCACAAATAGACGTTGGCGATGCCTAAGTGAATGTCCGCCAAGGGCCACAACCGGACTTGACCCATTTAGCGGAGTGGACGTCGGTCTCTGCGGGTTGAAAGGCGATCATAGGGGCCGGCGGCCCCGCGACGGGAGGGGTTCCTTTTTGCTCGCTGCCGGTGTTTCCTCTGCACGGCGGAGAACGGGCATGCAGGGATCGCTGGGAGAGAAGATCGGCGAAGGCGTCTTCGCTGATGTCCACGCCTGGGCGCCCGGTCAGGTCGTCAGGTTGTCCAAGCCAGGTATCCCGCAGTGGTCGTCCAGCACGAGACGCAAATGACCCGCGCGGTCTTCGCCGCCGGCGGCCCAGCGCCGGAGGTGCTCGGCGAAGTCACCCTGGACGGCCGCTTTGGCATCGTGCTGCCGCGGTTCGATGGGCCGACCCTGACGCAGGCTACGCGCACCGGCGCCATCACGCGTGAACAAGCCTCCTGCTCGGCGGGGCCATGCCTGACATGCGGGAGCGGCTGATCCAGCGGGTCGAGGCGGCCTTGCGCTCGGAAGGCTGAATTGTTTTGGTCGCGCGCGAGCCGGAGTGGCCTGTCGAAGCGAGCCGTCAGTGTCTCCTTTGGGTCAAACTCGGAAGTCGGAGCGTGCAACCGTAACGTCGGCTTCACCCCCGATATCGGACTTTCGATAGCCAGCGCGGCACTTCCGAAAAGGGCCAGTGGTGGAACCGCGTCAAACGGCCACGCTCTGGCGCTCGTCCTCAATGGACGTCCCCGTAGTACGATGTTCCGATCTCTGGTTGAGCTTTGCTCCAAAGCGTCGGAGATTTCCGTGACAGATGCAACGAAGTTTCAGTACACAAGCTCTTCGGTTCCGAAAGCTTACGACACGTTCTTCGTGCCGAGGATATTCGAGCCGTGGGCAAAACTCTTGCTCAACGAAGCCAATCTTCAAATGGGCGAGGCCGTCCTTGACATCGCCACTGGCCCCGGGACCGTGGCACGGCTAGCCGCAGCACAGCTTGGGCCCAAGGGCCGCGTCGTTGCGGTCGATATCGCCCAGCCAATGTTGGACATTGCTAGATCCAAACCTCCGCTTGCAGACGCAGCCTCGATTGAATATGTGCAATCCGCGGCCACACCGTTGTCTGCCGCAACCGGCGCCTTCGATGCCGTCCTATGCCAACAGGGCTTGCAGTTCTTTCCTGACAAACCGGGCGCACTCAGAGAGATGTATCGGGTACTGAAGCCCAATGGACGTGCGGCGATTGCCGTGTGGGCCGAGATCGAACGCAATCCGATATTTGTTGCGTACCATGCAGCCCTGCGCGCTACGGTGCCCTCCGAGCTCGCCGAATTGGCGACAGCACCGTTCAGTTTCCCAAGCGGCACGGTGCTAATGGCTGCAATTGAACACGCAGGTTTTCGCGAAGTCCGCCTATTGACGCCAACGCTGCCCATGGTGTTTGAGGCGGGATTGGACCAAGCAATACAATCCTTCGCTGCTACGCCTGTTGCGCCAAGTGTTGCCGCACTACCCCAGGATGTTCAGGAAGCCTTCGCCGCCCGCGTGAGGCACGAAATGACGCCGTTGCTGAGGGACGGCAAGGTCATCGGCGAGATGAATTCGAACATCGTTGTAGCGTATCGTTAGTCCGCATTTCCGAGGTTGAGCAGTTTCTCAGTTCATTGCGGCGCAACGACGGCTCCGCGTTCTGCGCGAATATGGTCGATCGCCAGTTCGCAGCGTGCCTGTCAGGCCGAGCCACTAGGGGGACTGCTATTGGTCGATCCATGATCCCTCGATCAAGGCAATCTGCGCGCAAATGCGTTGCGCTGAAAACGAAAGCCCATCAACAGCTGCCGGCAGAATACAGGAAGCGAGGCTAGCGGCTTCTCGCCGCGGACGAGGAACTGATGTGCATATCGGCATGTTGCGCATACGAGAAGATGGAGGTTTCAGTGCGAGCCCGATTAGCATCGATATGCCTTGTGCTGTCTTGTGGATTAGCGACGGCGCAACCTGCCACAAAAGGGGACGTCAATGCGCCAACTGGGCGTTCGGCGCCCGAAGACAAAGGTCAATTGCAACCCCAAGGCTGGACTGGGCCAATCAACACCGGCTCAGGCGGCGCTCCGCCGGAAAGCCCCCAGGGACAAAGCCCGCCAGGAATGCAGCCGGCGCCGGACGGATCGACAAAAACGATGGTCGCGCCTCCTAAATAGAAGGGTTTGCTTTTCTGGTGCCCACGCTACTGTTGGCTGCTTGCACGCCGACGGAATCTGTCGATCGCGCGGTTCGATAGCACAAGTCTCCGTCTTTCGCCCTTCAGCATCTGGGACTTGATGTTCCCGAGGAGAAATTCGGCGGTTTGCTGAGCATCGTCGATCTCGTCCAGACCGCCGAGAAAGTCCCAGGCGATCTGAAGCGAGCTTTCGATAAGCGGTGGAAGTGGTTCGGTCATCCGTTAGGAGCACCCGCCCACCTCGCACTGTTCCTGAAAATTGATAGCGGAAGCTGCAAACGACCAAAGCCCGCCCGTGTCAACGCTACGGACAGTGAAGGGCACGGCCGGTCCGCTCGCCGAGCTTCTTCGCTTTCTTTGCCATCACGGCCGGTCAGTCAATGAGGCCAAACGCAACTACATTTCGTGGGTTTCTTGGCAAGCGACTGCTCCAGGAACTAATCGGACGGCGCTCGCTTGAATCCCGGTTCTGTGGCGTGGAGTTGTTTATGTGTCCAGCCGCGATCGAACTGTCCAACGAGGCAGATTAGCCAGCCGGCCGCAGGCGGCCCGCCTGTGATCGTTCCGGGCGAACCGCCCATGCATTTAACTGTGACGAGAACAGAGGTGCGTCGGGCAATCGTGCTCATTCTTCACGATACAAACAAGCCACCGACAACGCCGCATCACGAGTGAACCCCAAAGGGGCTTTACAAGAGCTGATGCGCGCTTTGCGGTCGAGGCCGAGATCGCCGCGGATGCCGCCGTATCGCGATCGTCATGCGCGTGGCGGGCCTCACCGGCGTCAGCTTCTCGCCATTTGCCGCCGGCGCTATTTCGCCGGCGGCCTCGCCGTGCTCGCCGGTGGCGCTGCGATCGCCGGCGCCACGCATCTCTACAACGCCGGCGTTAGCTCGGCCGATGCCAAATGCGAGGCAGCGCAGGTCGCCGAGCAGAACGCTCAATTGGAGGCGCGCCTCCAGGAAAGGGATCGCCAGCTCGTTTTCGCCAACGCCCTGCAACAGCGACGCCAAGCGCGCCGCGGAGGCCGAGAGTCATCGCCGACATGAAGCCGACCTTCCAGGCCGTGCAGAACGTCCGCGAGCAAGCAGCCGGCGTGCACAACGTGAGCCGCTGGCTCTATTGGATCGCCGTTCCATTAAGCGGCGGGGTTGGCTGGATAGTGACAAACCTCATCAACATCCCATTTCAAGCGCTGACGTGGCTAATCAGCTGCACCTGCCGTTTATGAGGCTTCGGTGGAGGTCGCGCTCGGTGTTTAGGTGGCTCCAATCGCAGCGAGTGTTATAAAGATTACATAAATCGCCGCGATGCTCAGCCCAACGATCCGTGCCTCTTTGCGTGAGTCCATCGTCCGTTACCTCAAATTTCCAGCTGCGTTTTTGGCGGGCCGTGCTGTGTCGGACGGCCCGCCATTAGTGGTGTCAGTCGACTTCCTGAACGACCATGCGAGTGGCTGGATCGACCAGCATTACGCGCTCGCCTGAATAGATATAGCGATACTTCGTTACAGACGGTCCCCACTCGGTCGGAACTGCCTCCAGTTCAACATCACGCGGAACCGTTGTTCCCACCACGATCTTCTCTCGGGTTTCAATCGGACGGATCTTGTGCTCGGTGACGTAGCCGCGAATCCGTGTGCGGTACTCTGGTTCGATCTGCACGGCCGCCGTGTGGCCGGCGCCTGTCGTTGTAACGGTGGTCTGAGCAAACGCGCCCGCCGATGACAGCAAGATCGCAGACGTGAGCAATAGCTTCTTCATTAAGATTCTCCTCGGCCGCTCGATGCGGCTCGTCGTGAACCGACATGAAGCTCTAAGGTTCCTTGCAACCAGCTACGCGTCGGGAATAAATGGCAATTCAGTTTGTGATATTGACGGAGACCGTTTCCCAGAAGATCGGCCCCATTGGGCGGGTAAAATTTCATTAAGGAAAGCCTTTAGACCCAGTACGCGGTAGGTTTTTCAGCATAGGACAGAGGACGGCCTCAGCGCTCGCGGCACTGAGGCCGTTCTTGTTTTCAACAGTTGGGCCCGCGGCGGCCCGCTTTTCTTGCGGACCATAGGAACTGCCGAGCACTTGGGCTCTTCACATTGTCGGGAAAGAATGGCAATCAATTCCAAGCGTGATATTAGCCATTAACTCACACACCGAAGGCATGTGGCCTCAACGGTGAGGAAACGGTGATATTCCAGACATATCGTGTCTACGTAATAGGTGAGGATGACCGAATTCAGTCGCGGATCGATCTCATTTGCGAGAGTGAAGATGAGGCTATGAATCGAGCGCGTCTCCTCTGCAAGGAGTTTGCTATAGAACTCTGGAAAGACACTTCTCTCGTTCGCAGATTTGAGCCTTGGCAATAGGCTCGGTCCTTTCTTCAAAGGGCATGGACTCTCTCACCGCCGGTTCGTCGCTGCCGAAGCGGAATTATCCTGGTCATCAGTAAGAAGGGCGCCGCATCTTGGCGCTTTTCCGACGAAACTCCCATTTCCGCGATTGAGTTGCCATCGCGCATGCGAAACGCGCTTATCAAGGCCGGTCTGGTGACTGCGGGGCACGTAAGGAAGGCATCTGATACCAAGCTTCGGAGCCTTCCCAACATTGGCCCGACGTTCTTTTCCCAAATCCGCAAGGTATTTAATCGTGCGCGAACACGTTGATCCATGGAGGGGCGCAGTCCGAATTGTCATCAGAGGTTGGATATGGGGTGGTCTCGAAGAGCGTCGATAACCGTCCCATGGCCGGATGGGCTCGGTTCTCAACCTTGATCCAATGTGGACACCGGCCGCCAAGATAGGGACGATCCGATCGCTTCGACACCAGGTCCTCAAAACCGAACTCGCAGGCCTTCCGGAAGAGGTCCGGGCCAATCTCCCCTTGCTTATAGTCTGATAGGAATATGCCCTCAGGCCGCGCGTAAGAAGCCGTTGCAGGTTCGTCTTGCGCATCGACAACGGCAGGTCTCTCAGGTCGTCGCCGTCCATGGCGAGGATGTCGAAGGCCAGCATCTCGCGGAGTAACCGTCCACTCCGCGCACGATCCATCGATCACGAACTGCTTCTGACGGTTCTGCAGCGCGGACTCGACAATCAGGGAGAAGCGCTTGGCCCGGTCGTGGCCGCCTTTGGTAATCAGCCGCACGCGGTCTCGGTCGCGCTCGAGCCGCAAACGGTAGCCGTCAAATTTCAACTCGTGATACCAGAGGGAGCCAGCCGGGACGGTCTTTCTGATCGTCGAAGGCAAAAATCGAATTTGAGCATCACGGGGTAGACAGGTATCGGGTGCCGGTTTGGCCAACGGAACGGCCCCAGCACCCTTGGGGGCCCCGGAGGCCGGTGCTGGGGCCGCATGGCCAGTCTCGCGTCAGTCGAGATTGGTCAGCTTGATCGCACACTGAATCCGAAGAAGAGACAATCGCGAACCGGAGTTCCGCGTTTCGATGCCGGGAAACAGTGGCAAAACTGCCACCACGCCAGGCGCAACGTCGCCCGCTTAAAATACACGCGGGCGACGTCGGCTCTAGCCCCAGGATGTAAAGTGCAAAATCCTGACGAGCATTAAGACTGGGCAGGCGCAAACGTTTCATACCCAAGAGGGGGTAGCCTGCCGGGTTCGTCCCGGACGAGGAACGAAACTATTTGGTTGATATGAAGGCTGATCCTGGCTGGCTTCGGCCGCCGTCTACGTTGAGTAGACAGGGCGGCATCAGCCGGAAAAACGAAGCGGCCCCAACCTGGGGGCCGCCAACCCGAGCGATACGGGTTTTCTTCCAGCAGTCGGGGGGCGCCCTTGGCTGGAAGCTTTATATAGACGTCCCGTAGATCCGATCGTTCCTTATCGCCCTGTTAATCCGGGAAAAAGTGGCATGTTCTTACGCCGCGACGCACAGTATATGGAACCGGACATGCATGCGTGGTCTAAGGAGCCCACATCGGCGGGATTCGATCGATTTTTGGCCGCCGGGCTAGATTTCATCCAGAATACATTTGCATTTTTCCGAAAGTTGCCGCGCGTGATGCGGCCCTTTCGGTTCAGCGTGAGCCTGCACGTTGGGGGAGTTTCTTTTCCGTCGGTCTTGTTGATCGCGCGCCACCAGCGCTAGGGATGTAGAAGCGAAAGCAGCCGTTGGCGGTTCTGCTCGCGGTCGAGCTGATTTTTGCGCATCACTTCAAGCTCGGCGTGAACCTTGGCCGTGTCTTCATTCAGCCGCTTCAAATTAATCAAGAGCGCCTCAAGCTCAGCGAGCCGCCTTTCACCTTCGACAACATCGAGCTCAATCTGCCTCAGCTCGTCCATGATCGCATCTTTGTACATCGTCGTGTTGCGGCCTATCGCGCTAACCTAAGAATATAAATGAGCGCGAACCCTGCCGGTTCCTAGCACCCAAAGACGGTCTTGCCTAACTGGGTCATCCGGGTGAAGGTGCCGCTCTCATGCAAGTGCCCCAGCCAACCATGCGCAATCGCCAGCTTCAGGCCGGCCGTGTACTCGGTCGGGGTGGCCTTGTCCTCGCGCAAGAACGGGTCGTTCAGCTTCGCCCCTCTGTCGCGCCGGCGCGTTAGCTCGGTCACTTCTCGTCTCCGATCGGACAGCGTTGCCACAACTGCAGCAGCTCGGCGGCTGGCCGCTTGCCGGCCTTGCTGCATTTCACGCAGCGCAGGCGGCCGGCGAGATTGTGCACAGTGGTTGTTGGAACGTGGCGCAGGGCGGCCAGATCTACGGCTCGCGGCGTCTTGCAGTGCGAGCATTTGATCTCGAGCCACGGCCCGGTCGATCGAGGGCCAGGGGGCGATCGGTCCGCCATCGGCCCGCATCTTATCATTCCGGCTCTGGCAGAGCAGGTCGTCCGCCTCGCGGATCAGGGTCTTCCCGGCGGCGCGTTTCTCGGCCGATCGTGTTGCAAGGATCGTGGTCACGGCACGAGGGCGCCGCAGCTCCTTTGTAAGCGCCTGTGTTTAGGAGCCATGAGCGGCATTCTCCCGCCGAATCGAGCGAGCGGGAAGCCGCTAGAGCTGGTGGGCAGTCCGACGGCCCGTGGCAACTCGTTGGTCAAGGTTTAGGAGTATCAGTCGACTCCAATCATGACGTCGGAAGCTTTGATGACCGTGATGACATTGCAGCTAGCCTCTGCGAGAGCGGCCGGCTTTGAGGCGATAGCGACCCATCCGTCTTGAGCGGATCAATGCCGTCGCAAGAAATGCAGCGGAGCTCGGTTCGTTGATCTTGAGCCAAGACCGATTTAAGGCCATTTCCGCAAAGCGGGCACTTGGTCAGGTCCATGGCGACCTCTCTTCTGCCCGCTCTAACTTTCGCATGGAACAAAGGTTCCTCTCCGGCGTTTTCGATTTTTCGGGAGAGGTTTAGTGGTGGAAAAAATTGTCGAGAGGGTCGTCCAAACCTACGAGATGATGGCGGGTCTAAGCGCCGCGGAAGTGGAATTGGCGCGGCAGCGCGTGATTGAATTCATTCGAGGTAGGACAGGCGACGAAAACACCCTTGCGGTCGAGGCGATCAAGTATTCTACGCGGCCCGAAGCGCTCGCGGACCCGCAGGCCCCGATGATGTGCCTTCAATGCGAGAACCCGATGCACACATTGAGCATGGCCTCGAGTGCGAGTCCTGCCGGGAGACCATCGCTTTGTTTAAGGTCGCGGGTAGTTCTAAGCCGTGGCTACGAACTGGAGCGTATGGCTTTCGGTCTCGCGCAGGCCATGATCGGAGAAGTACGCATTGACTGCTGCCAACAGCGTGTGTCGCCCTTGTCGCGGTAATGTGGGAAGCCGTCCTGGAATTGCCGCTTCTTGAACTGGCCGGTCGACATCCTGGCGATCGTCGTTTCCTCTGTTGATCTCAAATTCGGACGACCGGCCGGAAAGCATGATCTCGGGAGGGTCAACTTGGCCTCGGCCGTGGCGGGTCAAAGTAAGGAGGCCGGGCTTCCGGTTGACCATCGTCCTGCGTCGAAAATCGCGAGCGTCGAAGATAGGTACGCTCAGAGCGAGTTGAACCACTCGCTACGAGTTGGTACTCTTCGGCTCATGGGCATATTCGGTAAGCAAAGCGGAACTCTGGTTCCAATCCACGAAGACAACGCGCACACCAAGAATTGGCTTGTCCTGTTGGAGGCAGCCACCATCGTCGGCCAAGAACGTGACAAACTGCGGGTTGCCCTCACGACCCAGGACAAAAAGCTCGTGAGAAAGCGACGGCTATTCCGTAAGCCGGAGCACTTTCTCGTTCTGGACGAATACGACCCGCGAATACACGCTCTCTATTTTTGCCCTCAGCTTTACAAGAACGAAGAGGGCGGTCTCGTCCCGCTGAGCGGCCCCGAAATCGGGCAGTTGATGGCGCAGGCGCTTCAGGGCGGTGCGATCGAAAAAGCGCCGTGGTACCAGCCGGCCGAAAGCCTTCCAAACGATCCGGTCATCAGGGCCGCTCCCGGAATGGAATTCGACAGCCTTGTCGTGGACGCACCTGGCCCAAAAACCAGCAAGCCTGCCGCTCTCCGTGCAGTCACGGCCACTGACAAGGCGACCAGCTGATCTCGTCGGGCAAAAGCGCAAGCGGTCCGCTCCAAACACTCATGATGCGTTCGGTGACGATAATTAACCCAGGCGAATCGCCTCGCAAGCGGCGGCTACTATTCCGACCGCCATCAGGACGATCAAAATTTGGAAAATTGCTCGCCCGATTATTCTTATCGACTCGGCTCTGGCGATCAGGCGAGGGTCGCCGTCTGATTGCGCGGTAGTCTCAGATTTTCGGCGCAACGCCGGCTCGGTCAAATACGGGCGTTCTTTCGATATCGTCTGACCCGCCTCCCTAAGGCGTTTTCGGCGGCGCGTCGCAACGTCTCGGTGCTGGCGTCCAGTCCATCGACGGTTTCGTTTGCCTGACTGCCAGAATCATGGGGGTGAGCAGGAACCTGCCCGGCGCCGGAACCAGTAACGGCATCTGTTGCGCTCGATTGAGGTGGCATCCGATTTTTTCGTGTCAAAGGAAATCTCCCTGATGAGTCAATTTTTTCCCTGGCTACAGGTTCCGTTGGTAGTTGAAGCCAAACCGCAGCAACGGGCGCGAGAACGCAGCTTTTTCGCCAAAGAGTCACACATGATATTTGCGGAACCGCAAATCATTTGGATGATCTTTGGGACGGGGCGACCTGATTTTCATTTCGTATTTTTCAGCCCTAACGACCGCTAGTTTTGTCGGAGCAGCGGTTCGGCGATCCGGAATTTGGCCCCAGCTTGACTCCTCGCTGGGGCCCTTTCTTTGGCAAGTGCCAGCCGAAGTGGTGACTGCCACCAGACTGGCGACCGTTTTCTTACATGCCGAGGAACGCATCCTTCCACAAGCGACTTGGAAGGAGATGCGCTATCGAAAGTGGACGGCTGAAGAGACCGAACGACTAAAAGCTATGGTTGCTGCGCGAGCGAGTGCTAACCGCATCGCCGTCGCACTGAGGCGCTCGATACACTCCGTCTATGACCGGGCTCACAGGCTCGGTTTGCCTCTTCCGACCCGCATGGAAGAGCGAAGACGAGCGAGAAATTTGCTCAACTCTAGTACAAGCTCGGAATGAACGGAGCGGGCGCAAACGAGGCGCCGACTGACGCGCGACCTGCTTGACCGACCTCTTGCGTCGGAAGCGCCGCCGACGCGCTAGCTATCGTGGGATTGTGAGCCGCTCCGGGGAGCGCTGTATTCGCGCGCATGAAGGACTATCTCACGAAGATCACGTTCGGCGAAATGCGCGAAACCGGCGCAACGCGCATCATCGTATATTGCAAAGACTATCGGTGCTCTCACAACGTCCAGATGGACGCGGCGAGATGGCCAGACGAGATGCGGCTGTCCGATCTCGAGCCGAGGTTCACTTGCACGGTTTGCGGCAAGCGAGGCTCTATCATTCGTTCGGTTGATGCGCCGCCAAGGATGGGCACTGGCGGCTGACAGGATGGCAGCTGTTTTGCCAAAAGTTGCTGCGGCGCATCTGCCATTTTCCGGCATTGATGAGCAGGGTACGGGTCGTGGCTCCGCCTCATTCTTTGGATGACATGGTCAGTAAGTCAGCGCGGAGGGCGGGCGCGCGGGCGACTGGGCCCGGAGTGAAGCGCTTGCACCGCCAGCCGCGATCGCGCTCCTCCGGGCTGCGCTTCGCGTTGCAAGCGCCGCTTTTCGCTACGGTTCTCCGTTGAATAGCGCAATATGCGGCGTAACGTAGTCAAGCCAGACTGGCCCCCGCCACCCAGCGAGGCGTTGCCCCGGCTCGGCCGCCCACGGCCCCCAGCCAGCCGGGCTGGGGCAGCCGGCTCCATCAACTACGAAGATTAGGACGTTGCCAAAGCAGCCTCAAAACTGCGCGTAGCGAGCCCGCAATATGATGGGGATACCGATCTCAGCGCGGCGCAAACGGCTGAAATACTCCTCTGCCTGATTAGTGCAGACACCATCCTAGGAGTAAGCTTCTTGGTGGTTGATTCGTTTCATTTCAAAACGTTCGTGTAATTCATCCCAAGAAGCGGCTTCGTCGCCATGAACGACAGTCCCCTTCGCAATGCGGCCACGGATGAAAGCGGCGGCTTCGCTTTCAGAGCCAAACACTGCTGGCGCCGAATTGTTACCGCGCTCACGGACGACGACGATGAGCTTCCGTTTCCCATCCTGATTGCGGGCATATCGGCGGTCGCGGCGATTTTCTTTCTAGTTTGCTGGCTTTACGTATCCGCCAAAATAGCAACCATCCACTTCAACCGTCTTGCCTTCGCCGCCAATGACGCGCCCCTTCAATTTCTCCGCCATTGCCTTGCGCAGCTTATGTAAGAGATTGGTCTAGGCGTATCATGCGGCGGCATCGACGGTCGCAATATTACTGCGCATGTCGCAGGCTAGCTGGCGGTAATGCGCGGTGTAATTCCGACAGTCGACGCCGCCGCGTAATGGCGCTTAATTCCACGCCTTGACGACTAAATCTCTTGTTGAGCAAGACATCAGCGCCGCGATTGTGCGCGCGCACATTGGCAGCGGACTTGCGCGCGACCTCAGGCGGGATCTCGAGGGGCTTTCGGGTGATCGACACGGCCTAAGCTAAACGTACAACAAACGCCGCCAGGCTTAAAATGCTCGCTGGCGGCGTTGATCTTGCCCCGGCAAGGCTTGCAAAATCCCGACATGTGAGCAGTCAGTACAAAGCGTGCCAAGGTTCATATCGCAGCCTCATGCGAGCAAATCCGTATTGGGTGATGTTTCCCCACGAGCCACAAACTTCAGCATCTCGATTGCGCAGCGCTCTTCAGATAAGCGCCGTTCGATGAAGTGAGCCTCGACTTCGCTAAGTTTGGTGCGAAGCAACCCTCGGTAATGCTCGATGTTTTGCTCGTGCACGCGCAACATCGCAATTCTTCGTTCATCCATTTACGCCCCCTGTGTCTGGGAGGCGCTTTCGCGCCGGTTACCGTACCACGATAGCGACCCCAGTAACCATGAGGACTTGTGCATCGAGGAAGATTGGCTGCTGGGGCCATCTACCGGCCCGATGGTCCGTGGTGGGCCAGCGCCGATTTACTGCCCATACATTGCGATGCCGATGACAATTAGCGGGCTCAGCCCCAACAATACGATGCAAACGCTTCCAAGGAGACTGTCACTGCCCATGACATAACCTCCACGCCGGAGTTGAAATCTAATCCACTGAAACAAAATCGTGATCGATAAAACGGACGACCTCAGGGCGGTGCACCCCGAGGCCGGGAGGTATGCCGTATCTAAACATTTTTAGCTGACACGAGCCTTACACCGAGGCCGTTTAGATTTCTTCTAGCTCCGCCTGTTCGAACTCCTCGCGCTCTCAAATGGGACAACAATCCGATATCAAAGCGCGAGATCCTAAGCCCGCCTGAAGCGGTGGAACGTCAAGAATTCACCCTTCTCGGCGGCTTGAGGGGCCCAACTAAACTTCCTGATTTGGCCGACCGCATTAAACGTTAAAACCGCATTGACCAGGCCGGAGCCCGTAAAATAGGAGAGTCTGATTTCGTTGCTGGATGGCTGGAGGTCGTCCATTCCAAAAGCCGGGTAACGCCTCAGGCGATCAACCCAATAGCACTTCCTCTTGGAGCATCTGCCGAAGGTCACGAAGCTGCGACTGGCAGACGTCCTCGAATTGTTCAAGCTAATGCGATGACACATCGGAATTTATTGGTTTGAACCTCGAGATCTTCGCGCTTCAGGCGAGCGATCCTCCTGTAGTCAATCCACGGCTACGCGGCCCGGGTTGCTTAGCAAATCGCCTTGCGTAGGTTGCTCTATCACGCTGGCATGCGGTGGTGGTCGTTGGAGCGATACTGGGAAGGTAGCAGCTACCGCTGCTTTTCAACGAGCAATGTCTTCGGCCGCCGTGATTTGGCGGTGTCGAACAACGAATAGATCCGGCTAACATAGTTGGTCACCTCCGACACAGCACATAGCTGAACGAGCCGAAGCCTGTGCCATTCAGTTGTCCGGTGTCTGTACTCGCGTTCCAGTCCTGCACCACCTAGACGGCCGGCGAGTTGTTAGAGGTAGCGCATTTCCCGGAGCGTGATCTTGGTTGGATAGTCTTTCATGGGCGGGACTGCTCTTCGCGGTGCGGGTTGGTAATCCGCTAACAATTGCAGACAGTGCGCCTCACATCCCAAAACCCTGCAATCTCAAATGCGGCCGCGTCCAGACCGACCCTGCCGGTCGACCAACCATCGGGCCGCGCGCCCGCGTCCGTCCCTTGACCCGGATTTGGTCGTACCAATAAATCCAATTATACTTCCTTATTAGCTCGCCTACGGGCGGTAGATGAACGAGTCTCCCGTACAAGTCGGGCTGGCTGAGCCTAAACTGTTCGATGATTTGCACGGGCGATGGAGATGTGTTCTGCGGATTGTCGAGGAAGACGGCCGCGTCCCACAACGCATCATCGGGCGCGGGATCTTTACCTTTGTATGGTCCTTCGGCAGGTCCATAAAATGCCCTGAAAAGCGGGGGGCCGCCTTTATCAGATACATATATGTTTGCCAAAATGACTGCGAGGTACTCTTCAGAATCTTGGTACCAGTGGTTCGCAGGGGTAAAGTTCATCACGCCGGCGATCATTCGGGAGGCGTGAACGAGTTCGTGGTACAGCACTTCGTCCGTCGCCATCGCGGGGGCATGACCATGGTGGGCCTTCCGATATTTTTTTCTAAGCAGCTCTGCTTTCTCGGGCGAGAACAAGACATCACAATTAGCGCCGCCGCCTTTTCCGACTACTTTGAACAACTCACTTTTCTTATCAAAACTTAGGCGCGTGCCGCGAGCAATGATATATTGCTGCTGGTCAATGTCGTCCGCCACCGTAAGCGCGTTGGCGTCGGCCATGTTATATGGGCGAATTCTGGTGAACGATGGTCTGCCAGCCCCGAATTCGGCAAGCAAAGCGCGGCCAGTCGGGTAGCTTTGTATTTGTTTTAAGAGACAGACAATCTGACGCCTGTAGTTGCTCTTGTCCGCGATATATTTCTGCTTCAGAAGATCGAATTTGCCGGGATGGTTGTCAGCACTTTCGTGATTCACCACCATCCACGATCCCATGCTTCGAAAGGCTATGAGAATGCCATCCGGCAGACCTTCGTCAATCACGGGATCGACTAGATCCCACTCCAACATCGACGCACCAAGTGGAGATGCATGTTTTTCGATATATTTATTGAATTTTTTATATTGCTCGTTCTGCTGAAGGGTGAAACCTAAAATATCATAATCGAGCTCCGTAAGATCAACACCGTCGACCATGGCAGCTCTCCGTATGAAGCATTCAACAACGCGATGGTCCGCCGGGACTTACGCTGGGTAGTCGCGGAAAAGATAAGGTCGGTTCGTCCACTCGCGAACACACGACCGTGATAAAGATCCCATTCGACGAGGTGTCTACTTCGTCGGCTTGAACCGAGTGGAGGCACAGCATCGCTGAGTTTTGTGCGCGCGACGTGGGTCTCGATCGTGTCACTATCGGTCTAGTGGACCATGCGGCGGTCAGCTCGAGCCCGAAATTCGATTTAATTGGTTTTTCGAGGTACTTTTGGCCCTTTTATAATTAGGCATAACTCGAATTACCGGGGCTGAAAAATCGCTTCTTTGATGGCGTGGGAAGTTGGCCTGAATTTCAGCCTGGTGGCGGGCAGCGAAACTGAGCAAAAATCCAAGCTGAAGTGCCCGAGTTTGCTGGTGGTCGATGTCTCTACGCCTGAAGCAGCAATTTGAGACGGTCCATGTCCCCGATTTGACCCAACACCCGCCTGCTCGAAGGGGCCGTCCTTGAACTAGGAGGGGACGCCGACAGCCCCGTGAGCGACACCAGTATGAGAAAGGTCGGAGCCCGCTATCACAATGCCAATCTTTCCCGGCTTTTGAGCTGGCAAGGCCGCAACGTGCTGTGCCCAGCGCTCGAGCGCCTCGCGCATCTCGGCGGCGTACCGAGCGCGGTTATATACCCCGGCAACGCCAGCCCGGTGACCGCTGACATGGTTTAGGATCGCCTCCACGATGTGCGGCAACACGCCAAGCCGGTCGGCCATCACCGTGGACGCCGATCTCCGAAGATCATGAACTGTCCAATGGGGGAGGGGCTTGCCAAGGGCCTCGGCGATGCGCTCATCAAGCGCTGCCTTCGACTTTGACCAGCCGGAGAACCCACGATGCGGGTCACCGCCGCGTCGGGGTCCGTCACCAAAGAGGTAGTCTCGGCCGTTTCGGCGGGGCGGGAGTAGGGCCAAGGCGGCGGGAACCAACGGCAGCAGGTGCTCGCGATGGTTCTTGGTTCGGGCACCTGGCAGTGTCCAGAGCCCCGAAATAGTATCGAGTTCGGTCCATTGCATACTGCCTACTTCATCACGGCGTTGGGCTGTGAGCAGCAACAAACGCACAATGCGCCCGTAATCGTCATCGCCGCTGGCCCGCCAGATGGCTGACAGGCTCCGTCTCCGTGAGAACCCGTTCGCGGCTTCCCGGCTGCGCGGGTCGATTAGTGCCGAGAACCGGGTTCGCGGCAATGTCGAGGCCCTCGCGTATTGCCCAGTTGAACATTGAGGACAGCGCTGTACGGGCGCGGGCTGCCGAGACCGCTCCATGACCGGATGTGAGGTCAGCAATACGAGCCGAGATATGACGGCGGGTGATTTGGAAGACCGAGACCGGATGCAGCGGAGATATTGATTTGCGATCACCAGGAGCGTGTCGGCCGCCTGCAGGCGGGCCTTGGCTTTCTCGTCCGCCGGGTCTTTGCCATTGGCAACCAAGCCCAAAAGCCGCTTGGCCTCCCTGCGTGCGAGCTCGGGCGTCCAGGGGGCGCCATGAGGACCGATGGTGACGAAGCGCTGCCGGCCGAACACGCGGTACTTGAGGACGTAGGTCGCTTGGTCACGTTGACGCCGAACGCCAAAGCCCCGCACCGCTTCGCGGTGGTCTGCGTCGTCTCGCCCGGCTTGAGCGCTTGTACTGCGCGAATCGTTATACTCGAGACCGACATCGATCGCCTCTGTAGCTACCACGTAGCTACCACAATAGCGCCAATTGCAGCGCAGGTAAGGCGAGACACTGCGGGCTTATTGTTTGATAATGCTGCAATTTTCGTAGGAATGGCGGAAGTAGCGTAGAATCGACGAAGCCCTTATTGTGTCTGTGGAACAGGAGGTCGGTGGTTCGAGCCCACCCAACTGTACCATTGCAGTTGAGTTGCCCGCATCTCCAGCACCTTACTGACAAGCCAGATGGAATTGCGCCGCCTGAAATACAAAACGCGCTGCAGATGGCATTGCGGATGTCCGCGAGGAGTACGTGCGCCTCTACGGCGTCAGGTTGGAAGCGCAGCTCAAGCTGGCCGGCCCAACACCTGACCGAGGGCTTGAGGGCGCAAACGCCGCGCGGATCGTTCGCAGGTAGGGATGCCATCCGTGACGGGTTTTGCGCGGCTTGTTCCCGTTGGCAAAATCTGATTGCCTGAAGGCCATGGGCATCGGTCGCAAACTGGAAAGTGATTTTCCACCAGGTGTGAGCGACGTCGCCGCACTCATTCGCGCCTTCGATTGGTCCGCCACAAGCTTGGGGCCAATCATGGAGTGGCCTGCGCACCTCAAGAGTGCAGTCAGCCTTATGCTGCCGGCCAAAGCACAGATCGTGCTGTTCTGGGGGCCGGAGTTCGTGGCGCTATACAATGACGCCTATGCGCCGACGATAGGCCAGAAGCATCCGAGGGCGCTTGGACGACCAGCTCGCGAGAATTGGACCGAGCTGTGGGACGACTTAGAACCCCTGCTCCGACGCGTCCTCGATACTGGCGAGACGGTCTTCGCGAAGGACCGCCCCTTTTACATCGAGCGACACGGCTACCCAGAGACAGTTTACTTCGACATTTCCTACTCTCCGGTACAGGACGAATTTGGTGAAATTGGCGGTGTTCTTTGCATCGTTAGCGAGACGACCGAGCGTGTAGTTGCGCAAGAGCGCCAACGGTTGCTCGCCCGGGAGGCGAACCACCGCGTCAAGAACATGTTCGCCGTCTTCCACGGCATCATCAATCTGAGTGCTCGGTCAGCCCGAACGCCGCAGGAAATGGCTCAATCGCTACGGGGCCGTCTGAACGCTCTCATGCAGGCCAAGGATCTCATCCGTCCTGGGATCATGGGTACGGAAGCGCATAGCGAGCGAACAACGGTGGGAGACGTCGTGCGAACGGTGTTGCTCCCGTACGAAGACGACACGTCTCGCGAACGCATCATGATGAGAGGACCTAGTGTGCCCGTGGGTGCGATGGCCGTGACAAGTCTCGCTCTCGCCCTGCATGAAACAACGACGAATGCGGCCAAATATGGCGCGCTATCGGAGCCGACTGGTTCGGTCAGCATCACTTGGGAGACGCATGGCGGGGATTTCCATCTTGAATGGGAGGAGACAGGCGGGCCCGTGATTGTCGCCCCACCGTCAGCTAAAGGCTTTGGTAGCGTGCTCGCAGAGCGCAGCATTGCTGATCAGCTCGGCGGCAAGGTTGAGCATGATTGGCTGCCTAGCGGGCTCAGGTTGAGGATTTCGGTCCCTTTGGATCGTCTTGCAGTCTGAGGCCCTGCCTCAAAGTGGTAGCCCGCAAACGACGGGACTAGTTGAACGCGAACCAGGCCTTGGCAACGAAGGCCGCGCCGCACCAGTTCGAGACCAGGCCGCCCGGGTTGGTGGCGAGATCGACGCGGCCGCCCGGCCGTGCGTTTGGATCGCCCGTGAAGACGAAGCAGTTTTCCTTCGACAGATTGGTGTCGTAATAGCGCAGGTCGAGGTTGAAGGCCTTGTGGGTGAAGGTCACACCCGCCTGCCAATTGAGATAGGCAGGTAGCGGGAAGCCGCCGAGTTGCAAGCTCTGATTGCCGAACCAAGAGTAGCCGGCAGCGGCCGTGAATGATACGGCCAAGTCGTTCGCCAGCAAGCGGCCCGGCACGTCGAAGCCGGCCCCGGCCGCCACATACTGACTCCAGGCGCCGGTGTTCGAGACGTTCGGCGAGTAAGCGTAGCCGGCGGCGACGCGGACCTGTTCGCCGATCTTTCGATCACCGCGGATAACCGCCTCCCAATAATTGATGCCGTTGGTCTCGCCGGGAAGCCGTTCACCGGGATAGGCGAAATAGGTCACGCCAAGATCAAGATCAATCGTAGCGATCGTCGGGCGGATACCGCCGGCGAAAGTGAGTTCGGCCGCCGGTTGGGTCGGCAGCTTTACGGTGGCGACCGTGGTGCCGGCGTATAGCGAGCCAAATCTTGCTTCGAAGGCGGCGCCGACCGCAGGCCCATGATCGGACAGCGTGGTCCCTCGATAGATATAGTCGGATGCAGCCCCGGCGCGGGCGCTGAATTCGAACTCGTTCGAAGACGTTGCCTGGTTGGCGCCGGTTGCCGACCAGCCGCGATTGCCAAGGCCGATCGCCCCGCCCGGACTGGGGGTTTCGGTCTGCGCAAGACCGGCGGCCATTGGTGAAAGCCAGAACCCGATCAACGCGGCGATCGAGGCACCGCTTGCACGCTGAACAGATGCAATGCTCCGCTGCCGCACTGTCGATCACCCTCCAAGAGCCACCGCGACACCTACCAGCGCACTGCCAACCGCCACCATCGCAAGACCCGCCGCCCAAGGCCGCAGCCCGCTACGAACTCCGAATACGTAACCACAGCCGAACAGCATCACAATGGCAATGGCGTAGGAGATGCGCAGCGCCAATCTGGCGTCGCTAAGGAACAGGAACGGGATCACCACAGGGAAGGTCGAAAGGAAGCTTAGCAGGCAAAGCCCCAGCGCTCCGGTCCAGTCGCGCTTCGTCAGTCCTCGATCGCCCGGCGGTTCGGGCGATTGCAGCAGTTTCTGCCGCATCAAATCGATCTGGTGTGGAGGCAACAGCGCCACCAATTCCGGCGACAGCGCGTTGGCGATGACACGCCGCGCTGTTTCGGGGTTCGGTGCCTGCCGTATCGCGCGGAGCGTCAAGAGCTTGTCTCCCCGATCGTTGATGCGAGCCAGCAGATAAAGGCCGCCGTCGACAATACCCCACGCCAGATTGCAGCCGAGCGCACCGATCAGCAGTGTTTGAACATTGACGCCGGCCCCCGTCGCGACACCGAGCGAGCAGATGAAGGTGAGCGCCATGATCAGGCCGAACAGGGTTTCCGAGATCCGCTCCATCGGATCAAGGATGCTACCGGCAGGCGTATCTGAAATCTGCGACATCCCAGCCCCGAAATTCGTCGATAGGCGACTATGCGAGCGAATGCGTCGGTCTGATGTGTTGATCTATCTCAAACATTCTGACGCCGGATCAAAAATGTTTATCAGAAAATCTTGCCTCTCTCGCCACTCACCAGGAGGTCAAGCCGCGGCGGAATTCGCGCAACCGCGAATTCGAGCGCAATCGTGGTGGTGGTCGGGCCGGTTCGCGCGTCGCAATCCCCGCCGCCCCCTCAGCTGAACTTGAACATCCCCGCGCTCAGCTGTCCGGGGGCTTCGCCGATCAGCCACACCGCGTTGCCTGCGGCGTCGGTGATGATGGTGGTGTTGATGCCGGCCGCGTAGAACTCGGCGGCCTGGACGTCCGCGAACGAATGCAGCGACGTGCCTGCGAAATTGACGAAGTCGTTGACTCCGCCGGCGTTGAAGTCCTCGACGACCATCACTTCGGTATCGGACGCCTTGTCGTTGAGGTTGAAGATATCGCTGCCGCCGCCACCCCAGGCGTAGTCGACGCCTCCGCCGCCTGTGATGTTGTCTGCGCCCGAGCCCATCAGGAAGACGTCGACGCTGGTGCCGCCGGTGACGGTGTCCCCGCCGTTCGAGCCATAGACGTAGTTCTGGCCGGAGCCGCCATAGATCAGATTGCCGTCGGTCTCGCCCGACGAGATGAAGATGTTGAGACCGGAGCCGCCATACATCGTGTCGACGCCGGCGCCGCCATAGAAGTAGTTGGTGCCGGCGCCGCCGAACAGATAATCGGCGCCGTCGCCGCCATACATCACGTTGATGTCGCTGGCCGACGTGCCTCCCGCGCCGACCAGTGTGTCGTTGCCGCTGCCGCCGAACAAATAGTTGAAGCCGGTGCCGCCGTAGATCGCGTCATCGCCGTCTTCGCCGAGCAACACGTCGTTGCCGTTGCCGCCGCTCAAGACGTCAGCGTCGGCGCCCGCGTAGACGTAGTCGTTGCCGTCGCCGCCATCGACGGTATCGAAGCCGGCACCCGCAACGATGATGTCGTTGCCCGCGCCGCTCGAGATCAGGTCGTTCAACGTAGTCCCGTACAGCGAATCCGCGCCGGCTGTGCCGTTCATGGTGTCGTCGGCATAGCCGCGCACGCTGTATCCGAGGTCCTTCAGCACCCCGAGATCCAGCGGCGAGATGGCGTATTGGTAGTCGTCGAAGAAGACGATGCCATTCATCAGATCCAGCGTGAGCGGATCCGCGACTGTCGATGGCGAGGCGAAGAAGTCGGACTGCTGATTGCCGAAGTGATAGTAATTCTGCGTGGTGCTGTCCGTCGTCAGCGGCACCGGGCCGCCATACGCGGCCTCCGCATGCGAACCGATGAAATAGGCCAGCGATCCGGACTTCTGGATAAAGGTATCGAAGGTCGATTCATAGGCGCCGGGGAGCTGGCCGCTCTGGCTGTACCAGCCCGTCATTCCGAACCCGTGCATCATCTCGTGCAGGAACACGTCGATGGGGTTGAGCTTGTTGTACGGGACCGAGCTGTTCCAATTCAGGCCGTAGGTCAGATCGAGATACTGGAAATAAGTGGTGTCGACATTGATGGTGATGTCGCTCGTCGTGCCGCTGACGTGTTGTCCCGTCGTCAGCTCGTACTGGCTCGAAGGTTCATAGACGGCCAGGCCATTGCTTGTTCCGACGTAGTAAGACGACGTCGGCCCGCCATCTGCCCGCCCCACGGCGGTAGTCGTGATATTGAGATCGACAACCAGATTTCCGATGCCGCCGACGTACTGTTGCCAGACGCTTAACGCCTGTTGCAGGTCGTAAACCAGGGCCGAATCCGTTGCCGCTCCAGCGCCACCGGCGTCGTTGAGCTGAACAGTATAAGTCCACGCCATCTCATAGTCCCTTTAATCTAATCGCCCGTCTAATCTAGTCGCCGTCGAAAGATGCACTTGAATAATCTGGCCTTACTGGCGCTTGGTACCATTTTTGATTGATTGTAGGCGAAAAAATTCTCTTAACGCGCGAGACTTTCGGGGTGCCCAGAACGGACAATCCCCCCTTGAACAGGGGTGACTTTAGCTCACGATCGAGAAGTTCGAGGCCGGGACGATGCTGACCGTGGCGCCGTTCATCTAGACCACGGTGCAGCCATTGAATGCACGACGGAATTGCGCCACGTCGCGGGCGAATCCCGGTCCTGGATCACCCGGACGCCAGGCGCATCGTTGGAGGCGTGATGTGAGGCCATCCGCGATCCTCAGCAACGAACAGCAACATTTGCACAGGCCGGCGCAGAGCAAGCCGGGCTGGTGCAGATGCCTCGTAGATGCCTCGTCCTGGCCGAAGCGCTCAGCTGAACTGGAACATGCTCGCGTCCAGCTGTCCCGGCGCGATACCGGTGAGCCAGACCGCATTGCCCGCGGCATCGGTGATGATGGTGGTGTTGGTGCCGGCCACGTAGAACGAGGCCGCCTGGACGTCCGCAAAGGAATGCAGCGATGTGCCGGCGAACTTGATGAGGTCGTTGACGCCGCCGGCATTGAAGTCCTGGATCACCATCACTTCGGAGGTCGAGTCGTTGATGGTGAAGGTATCGCTGCCGAGGCCGCCCCAGGCGTAGTCGACGCCGCCGCCGCCGGTGATGCTGTCCGCGCCCGAGCCCATCAGGAAAACGTCGACACCCGTGCCGCCCGTGACGGTGTCGCCGCCGTTCGAGCCATAGACATAGTTCTGGCCTGAGCCGCCATAGATCAAATTGCCGTCGGTCTCGCCCGACGAGATGAAGATGTTGAGACCGGAGCCGCCATACATCGTGTCGACGCCGGCGCCGCCGTAGAAGTAGTTGGTGCCGGCCCCGCCGTAGAGCAGATCGGCGCCATTGTCGCCGTACATCACGTTGACGTCGGAGGGCCCGGCGCCCCCCGAACCGACCAGAATATCGTTGCCGTTGCCGCCAAACAGGTAGTTGAAGCCGGTGCCGCCGTAGAGAACGTCGTTGCCGTCTTCGCCGAGCAGCACATCGAGGCCGGCATCGCCGAACAAGATGTCGTTTCCGGCACCGGCATAGAAATAATCGTTGCCGTCGCCGCCATAGCCGATGTCGTCACCGCCCTGGCCAACAAGAATATCATTGCCGGTGTAACCATACAGCGTGTCCGCGCCGGCATGGCCGTAGACCGAGTCATTCGAAATGCTGCCGACCGCGGTCGGTTGCGCGGCGGTCGCGAAAAACGTCGTCGCGTTGCGATCGTCGTAGATCGATTCCTGCAAGGTATCGGCAAAGCCGGGCTGGCGCTGGTCCCATATGATCTGTTCGCGTCCGTCGCCATACATGCCAATCGCGGCAGCGCCGATCGCGGACGTGTTGGTCGACGTGGTCGTCACCGTGCTGGCATCTGCAAGCGATCCGTTGCTCGCAATGTGGTAGCGGCTGACCGACGTCAGGCCGACGAACGCATCGTTGTCGCTATAGGTCACGGTCACGCCGCCGTCGGTCGCCGCGGCTGCGTCGATCGAGGTGATGAAATAGCCGGTGCCGACGCCGTCGATCTGGAGGGCCGGTGCGACTGCCGTTCCCGTCGCGTCAAAAATCTGGACGTCGATCACGGGATTGAGGGCGATGATGATCGAATTGGTGTAGTCGCGAACCAGCGCGAAGCCGCCGCCGGAGAGCGCGACAACCTTGTCGTAGCCGACCGAAGCGCTGGGCCCGGGCGCAGTCGACAGCGTGATCTCCGTCCCGACGGGGACGCCTGCCGAGGTGTAGATCTGCGCCTCGACATTGGCGCCGCTGATCCAGCTGACCAGGATGTTGCCGTTGGTGAGCGTCGTCGCCGAAGGGTTGGTCTGACTCCCCGCGGTCGTCGTGTTGACGGTGAATTGGGTGCCGATCTTGTTTCCGGCGGCATCGAACAGCTGCGCGCTGATGCCCGAGCCGGCGCCGTCGCCGCCGACACCGCCCGGTCCAGGGGAAACAGCGTCTTGCCAGACGGCAAGCAATCCGCCGCCTGCCACGGCCGTGATCGTTGCGTTGGTTTCGTTGCCCGCGGTGGTATTGAGCTTGATTTCCGCTCCTACGGTACCGTCGGGCGCGACAATCCTCGCGAACACATCGGTCCGCAGCGTGCCCGCGTTGTAGGATCCGAACGTGTAGGAAACGGCGACCGATCCATTGGACAGCGTGGTCACGTCGGGCGAGGAAACGACCGAGCCGATCTGGGTCGGGCTGACAGCACTGCTGGCGATCGTGATCGGGGTCCCGCTGGTATTGCCGAGCGGATCGACCCGCCGCAGCACGACGGATTGGTACATGAGGTCCGGGAAGTTGGCATAGCCACCTTGCAGGTAGACCATCGCCATCTGGTCGTTGCCGATGGCGGCCAGCGCGGTTGAACCCAGGCCATTGGTGCCGTTGTCGACGCCGTTGGCTGGAGGGTTGGGCTGCACGCTCGCGATGAGCACCGGGGGCCGCCAAACGTTACCCATGACTCGTTCCTCCAGCTAGGCACGGTCGATGCGATCAAAAATGGGGTCGCAATTTCTTGCCGTGCAGTGAGACCCGCCAGCCTTCAAATTCACCAGCGGGATGATTTCGAACATGCTTGAACACTGTTTGCAACGGGACGCGCAATATCCAGGGTAGTTTTGGTCCCGATGAGCGACCATGGGTCGCACCAACTTTCGAATGACGATTGCGCTCGGCGACGACGAAACTGCCGATGGTGGAGGTGAGACATCCTCGTGCGGTGCAGCAACTGTTCCCGCCGTGTCATCTCGCCCGCTTGCGATTCACTGTGCGTTCACCCACTATCGGTGAAACGACGCCTTAAACGACGCCTTTATGACACCTTTGGGGGGACGCGCATGGGGACCGCCGGTGCAGGGAGTTTTTCGTTTGCGTTGATGCTCGGGCTTGCAGCGCTGCTGCTGCCGGACCGGGGCGAGGCTTACACGGCCGACCAGCAGCAGACCTGTACGCCTGACGCGTTTCGGCTTTGCGGGCCGGAGATTCCCGACGTCGATCGCATCACCGCCTGCATGATCAGGAACAAGGCGCAGCTTTCGCCGGCCTGCCGCGCATTCTTCCGCGCCGGTCCCGAGCCGCGTGACGCGCGCGAGCGCGTAGAGCGACGGCCTGCTGCCGCCAAGCACAAGGCCACGAAATCGCGCAAGGCGAAGAAGCCGGCCAACTGATCCGGTACCCATCCTGCGCAGTAGATGTCGTCGCAGCGATTTCAAGGCCGCGATGCGCGACAGACTGACGCCTTGTGACGCTGTCACGCAGCATCATCTGTGGGGCTGTGTTCATTGCAGACTCCGTTTCCGCGATGGGCGAAACGGGTGGAGTGGGACGCGTGAGCGAATACTACAAGCAAGAGATCGATCGGCACTTCGCCTGGTTCGAGGCCAAGCTTCCGCGTGGCCCCGCGCGCTTCGTCGCGTGGCTGCGCAAGCCGTCGTCGCGCTACGTGCGGATTCCGTTGGCGTTCCTGTTGATCATCGGCGGCATCTTCAGCTTCCTGCCGGTGCTCGGACTCTGGATGCTGCCGCTCGGACTCCTTTTGTTCGCACAGGATGTGCCGTTCCTGCAGAAACCCACCGCACAATTGCTCGGCTGGATCGAGCGCAAATGGACCGAACGCGAGCGGGCTAAAGCTGCCGAAAAGCGCTAGCGATGAGTCAAATCAAGCGCTTAGCGCTTCCATTTGCAGTTGTGTCATAGATGAAGTGTGACTCAAAAAGCAGAATGCACCGGTAATCTTGGCCACTTTGCGGATTGCAAGAAGTTTCTTCTTTCGCGAATCAGCGCGCTGATTCATTTTCGCCTCCTGGGGTCAATCTGGAGGCCAAGGTATGAACGTGATTGTTTTCGCTTCGCGTAAGGGGGGCTCGGGAAAAAGTACCCTGGCTGCTCACCTCGCCGCGCAAGTGCACAAGGCAACGAAGCCATGTCTGCTGATCGACGCCGATCCGCAGGGCTCGCTGACTCTCTGGCACAAATTGCGCGGCACCAACGAACCCGCGATCAAGACCGCGGTGAACTCGGTCGCCGGGATCATCGCTCAAGCCAAGCGTGACGGCATCGAGTGGGTTTTCATCGACACGCCGCCGAACCTCTCGGCCGTGGTCGACGACTCCATCAAGAACGCCACGATGGTGATCATTCCGGCGCGGCCCGGCGTGTTCGACGTCAACGCGGTGCAGGAAACGATCCAGACCTGCCGCTCGATGCGCAAGCCCTACGCCGTCGTGATCAACGGCGCGCCCGCGCAGCGTGACAACGCCGAAAGCCGGATCGTCGCGATCGCGCGCGAGGCGCTGGCGAAATTCCGCGCTCCGGTGTGGAGCGGCCAGATCACCAACCGCGCCGACCTTCTGATGGCGCTCGGCCAGGGTGAAGGCGCCCGCGAATATTATGCGGAAGGCCGCGCCGCCGCCGAGGTCACTCGGCTGTGGGCCGCGATCGAACGCTCGATCAAGGCGATCCGCGGCACGGCGTCGGCCTCCGGCGCGATGCACAAGCAGGCGGCGTAACAACGCCGTTTCCGTTCGAACTGGAAGAACGCGCGGCTCTCGCGCGTTTTTTGCGCGATCATGCTTGAACAGTGAGATGCCATTCCGGGGCGATGCGTGAGCATCGAACCCGGAATCTCGAGATTCCCCGATGCGCAATGGCGCATCTGAGGTTCATGCTTCGCATGCACCGGAATGACAGGGCGCTACGCCACCATCAGCAGATAGAACACGATCACCGGCGCCAGGGTCAGGATCACCGACCAGATGCCGACAGCCCATAAAATATCCTCGGTCGTAAAGCCCGGCTCGGCAGCCGGCCTCACGGCAAAACCATTCCTCGAATTCACGACGCCCCCGCGTTGGTCTTAAGCGCAATGCAGAGGCTGATACGCGAGCGGCTTTAAAATCCCGGTCGGAAATTCGCGGGCATTTGCGCGCTTGTGCTACTTCGGATTAACCACGGCTCGCCCGGCAGGCCGCGTCGGGCCGGAGGCGTTGCGCCTCAGTGCATCGCTCCGTCCCGGTCGCGGATCGCGCCGAGATGCTCGTTGATCCGGAATACGATCAGGATGAACTCGGCGGCGATGCGCGAGAACACGATGCCGACGAACATGCTGGCGATCGACGCGAGCAGTTGGATGAAGCCGACGAACGGGCTGATCGCCATCGCGGTGAGGCTCCACAGGATGCCGGAGATCCCGAACAGCACGATGACCGCGATCACGAGCCAGTAGAACGTCTTGATGATCGTGGGCGTGATGAAGCGGTCCCACTGAAACAGATCCTGGAAATCGAACATCGTGGTTCTCCCGGCCGCCGAAATATGATTCGCATCGCATCCTACTGCGTCATCCCCGGCGTTAGCACTTCATCCAGGCCGCCTGCGGGGAGGCGCCCGTCAGGACGAGGCCTTTGGCCGGGCCAATGGTTCGGGACGGCGCCACAGCGCCGGCCGCACCATCGGGATCGATACCGCAGAAGCCCAGTCTGTCCCGCCAAAGGCGAGCCCCGGACCGGGCGCCGGCAGTCCAGGGGCGAGCTATGCGAGTGGGCCGGTTGTGATTGCCGCAAATAACGGCCACAATCGGGCTTCCTTCCGGCTTATCCTTACCCCATGACCACACTGACCTTCGAAGACTTCAAGCCCGGCCATTTCGGCACGTTCGGCCCCCGCCATGTGTCGCGCGAGGAAATCCTTAGCTTCGCCGCCGAATTCGACCCGCAGCCGATGCATCTCGACGAGGAGGCGGCGAAGAAATCCATGCTCCGCGGCCTGTCGGGCTCAGGCTGGCATCTCGGCTCGCTGATGATGCGGATGCTGTTCGACGGCTTCATCGGCCGCACCGCCTCGCTCGGCTCGCCCGGGGTCAACGAGATGCGCTGGGTGGCGCCGCTGCGTCCGGGCGACGATTTGACGCTGGACGTCGACGTGGTCGAGGCGCGCGTCTCGAAGAGCCGGCCCGAGACCGGCATCGTCACCTTCAAGGGCACGATCCGCAACGCGCGCGGCGAGATGCTGTGCGAGATGGAGTCGCCGATCATCATCAGCCGCCGTGACGCTGCGAGCGCATAGGAGAGGTCATGCGCTTTTTTGAAGACATCGAAATCGGCGCGCGCCGCGAGTTCGGCTCCTTCACCTTCACGCCTGAGGACATCAAGCGCTTTGCCGCGCAGTTCGATCCGCAGCGCTTCCATCTCGACGAGGAGGCGGGGCGCAATTCGCTGTTCGGCGGGCTTGCTGCGTCGGGCTGGCATGTCGCCAGCGTCTGCATGAAGCTGCTGGTCGCCGACGGCAAGCAACTCGCCGCCGAAGCTGCGGCGCGCGGCGAAACGGTCGCGGTCTGGGGGCCGTCGCCGGGCTTCCGCGAACTGCGCTGGATCCGCCCGGTGCTGGCAGGCGACACCATAAGCTTCACCAACCAGATCGAGACCAAGCGCACCTCGGAGAAGCGGCCCGAATGGGGGATCCTCCAGGCGCGCAACACCGGCGTCAATCAGCGCAATGAGGTGGTGTTCTCGTTCCTGGCGACCGCCTTCGTGCCGCGGCGCAATCCCGGTTCCTGATGTTGCCCGCACGCCTCTGATGTTGCACGGACGCCATGGTTAGCAGATTACTTCTGCTGGCCGACGCAGTTGTGCATTGCGTGGAACTCATTTTTTGCTAACGCATTCTGAACCTTTGTCCCTGCCTTATGGTTTGAGGGCACGAACTCCTGACGAAGACTTTGGGGATGACAATGGCAGATCGCAGCGCGCTGAAACTCGTCGGCATTATCTTCGCGACGGTCACGGTTGTGGTGATGCTGGCGACCGGAATGGTCGTGAAGGGCTTCGCCGACGGCAATTATTCCTTCGAAACCACCGCGAGCATCGATCGCTGATTCAGCGTCCATAGCCCTGGGCGCTCAGGGAGCGCCGGCCGAGTTTATTTTTTCAATGTGATCTATCGGTAGGCTGCGTCACACTTCCCCGGATCAAGCTCAGCTTCTCGTCGAACGCATTCCAGTCACGCGAAGCGCATTTAGCGATTCCAGATCAGCACCATCACGACGGTCGCGGCCGCCAACAGTCCGATAAACCGGATCATGATCGTGCCAATGCCTTGCCGCGGCTGGCGCAGCGGTATCGGATCGGCGTTATCCGGCCGGACGCTCTGCATGAATTTGTCTCCAAAGGGGCGCCCCACCAGGCGCGGTCCGGACGTCTGCTCCGGATTGGACGCGGGCTCGGCATCTAAAGTTCAAATCAAGTTCTGCAAGAATTGACGTCGCGGAATTTACACCGCGCTGAATAACGAATCGTTCTGCGTTGTATCAGGGCATGCAATACGAAGCCGCCGCCTCCGGTTCGGAGCGGCGGCTTTCAGAGCGTTTTCGAGCGAAGTGAGTAGCGGTTCGCGTGAAGAAAACGCGTCAAAACACAATCAACAGCCCCGTTCCGATCCAATCGGAACGGGGCTCCTTGACGACTGGTCCGGATCAGCTGTTGCGCAGGCCGTCGGCGGCGCGCTTCCACTGCGAGACGTTGTCGGCGATCATGCGCGTCGACTTCATCGCGGCCTGGCTGAGCTGGGCATAGCCGGAGATCTCGCGCTGGACGCGCTGGCCTTCGGCGTGCAGCAAATCGCGCAGGCTTTCGAGTTCGCCGATCAGCTTCTCGATCTCGGCGAGCGAGGTGCCGGCGACGCGCTGGATCAGCGAGTTGACGTTGTTGACGGTCGCATCGGTGTTCGGATCGGTCGGCGCGGTCTCCGGGCTCGCCACCGGGCGGCGCAGATAGGCGATGTCGTTGCGGACGAAGTCGCGGATGCCGGCTTCGACTTCCGAGACCGCAGCGAGGTTGGTGTCGACCTCGGAAGTCTCCGTTTCGGCTTCCTCGGTACGGTTGGTGGCGTTCATCGGCTTTCCCCTGGTTCGCAATAGCGAAGCGCGGCTTGTCCCCCGCACGACGAATTGATGAAGTTACGGACCTATCAGTGCCGCCGAATTTGACCGCATCTGGGCCAAGTTGGGGCAATGCTTGATCATTAGCGCGACAGGGCTAACAGATCGTTCACCACGTTCGCTTGTAGCCGGCACTGATGCTCTTGCTGGTCGTGCCCTGGGAGGTCTCGCCGACCGAGCCGGAGACGGTGACGCCGTCGAACAGCTTCTGCTCGGCGCCGATCCGGCGCAGCCATTTGTCGTCGGAGGTCGACTGCGTCTGGCCTGCGGTGATGCTGGTGCCGGAGTCGTTCACGGAGAGGGTTGCCGACTGATCGGTGTCGTAGCTGCGCGACGGGTGGCTGGCGATGCCGGGCACCGGGACCACGCCCTGCTGGATGACGTTGTAGCCGTTTTGCAGCGTCAGCGAATACTGCTCCGAGAGCGGCACCGACTTGCTCAAGGAGGTGCCGATCTTGCTCTGGTCGGCGCCCGGATCGACCCGTGCCTCGACCGAGGTCTTGTCCCAGATCGAAGCCACGCCGCCCGCCGAGATCGACGCCCAGGCCGAGCCGCCGGACTGCGGCAGGCTGCCGCCATTGGCGAGCCGTTCCGACAATTGCTCCGATGTCGTCATGGTGCCCTGTTTGGCGACTGTCATGTCGGCGCCGATGCGGGTGTCGAGGAACGGCGAGACCGACTGCTTGACTGACACCGCCGACGAGCCGTTGCCGTTGCGGTTGGTGGACCAGGCCGGATCGTTGGCGGCGACGCTGCCGCGCTTGGCCGCGTTCTTCGGCGCCAGGGTGGGCAAGCTGGTGGAGTCGGTGTCGAGCTGGCTCCAGTCGAGCTTGCTCTCGTCGATGTCCTTCAGGATATCGGCGTCATTGGCATCGGCCGCCGGCGGCGCCTCGTCGGCCGCAGCCCCGGCGTCGGCCGCAGCGCTATCTTGAACGTTATCCTGGGCCGGGGGAGTGATCTGCAGGGGTGGGCTCTGCGCGGCGGCGGAAAGCGCCATCGCCATGCTGAAGCCGGCCGCCGCTACCGGCAGCCTTGCCCAGCCAAATCGTGATGTAGAGGTCATTCCCAGCCCGCAATTCCAGAGCCGCAGTATGCGGTTTTCGTGGTGCGAAATTGTGGCAACGGGCCGCTGGAGGCGAGTGAGAGCGGCGTGATCGCAAGTGACGCCAATGTGACCGTCAATGTGATCGTCATGTCCGGGACGAGCGCGAGCGCGCCCACAGGGCGTCCCCGTGCGGCCGGTTCGGGGCTGGCAAAACCGGCCGCATCCCGCCCGGAGAGCCGAACGCGAAGGCGCGCTTCGTGCTTTTGGCCCGGACATGACGAAGGCGTGAGCCCGGGGGCGGGTTAGACCGCGATCCGGGGCAAATGGATCGGATAGCCGACGGTCTGCTCGACCAGGTCGAAACTGTCGACCAGCACGCGGAAGCTCGTGAGCTTGCCGGCCTTGAACTGCGCAAAATGCGCGATCCGGAGCGAGATCGGCTTGTTGGAGTCCAGGGCCGTCAGCGAATAGCGCAGCATCGAGGCCGCCGTATCCGCTCCCAGCATGATGGACTCCCGGTCGAAGCGGTGAACCCTGAGGTTCTCACCGATCTGCTTGATCACCTCGAGGACCGCGGCCTTGCCGCGGCGCGAGCCGAAGAAAGAAAACAGGTCGATCGGCCCGTAGATGGCCCATTCGACCTCGTCATCGAGCAGCGGCTCGACGTCTGCAAGCTGGCGTTCGTTGATCGCGCGATGCAACGCGCGCGAAAAACGCCAGAGGCTGTGCTCTGTCATTTTGATCTCGTCCTGGAAACTGGATTTTCAAAGCAAACGAATGGCAGGGGGTCAGCGCCGACGCCCGCCAGGTTGCTGCACATCGCTGTTGCTGCCTGAAATAGTCCGGAAGGGCGAAAACGCAAATGACATTTTTGCAATGCACAATTGCGCGGAATTCTACCGGAATGTGACCGCCGCCCGCTGGCGCATCAGGCGGGCCAGTGAGGGACGCGCCGGCGGCAGGGTTCCCTCCCCCCTTGCGGGGGAGGGTTAGGGAGAGGGGTGGCCACTCGGCAATCTCTCTCAAAGTGCGTCTCAACGATGCGATGCTGGAATTGCAACATCGACGCTGACGTCGACCGTCTCGCCGGGGACTCACCCCTCGCCCCAACCCTCCCCCGCAAGGGGGGAGGGAGCCTGGCGTGCGTGCTCACCTTACGTAACGAGTGACATTCGCTTCCGCAATTCAGCGGTCGCGCTGCCGCACTGGCTGCCGCTCGATCACGATCTCGGCGTCGCGGATCGCGACCACCGCGAACAGCAGCGCGCCGCCGACACCGCCGATCGCGGCGCCGAGCGGCATGAAGGTGAAGAACACTAGCGTTCCGCTGTCGATGCCCGAGGTTCTGGCCAGTCCGATCCAGCTGAGCCCGGCGCCGATGCCGAGAGCGGCGCCGCCAAGGGCGCCCAGTGCAAGACCAAGCACAGCGAGCAATGCGATTTTCATCGTGATTTCAGCCCCGACCGCAACAAGCCCAGTGATAGGTCTTTGCCGGGCCTTCGAGGTTCAACGCCGGCGTGCAAAATTGCGTGCCTGACGGCGCCGGGATCTTCTCTGGCTTTCGGGACTACTCCGCGTTCTGGCCGAGCAGCGCCGCGGCGAGATCGCGCTCCAGCACCTGCTGGATCAGGTCATAGGTGTCGATGATCTCGCGGATCTCGATGATCTTGCCGTCACGCAGCGTGTAGAACACCGCGACGTCGAACTGCACGACGCGCCGGTTGTGGCGCTTGCGGAAGAACACGCGCAGCTGCGCCGCCACCCGGTCGCCCTGGGCCACTACGATCGGCGCCTCGTAGCGCATCTCGGAATAGCGCTCGTGGATCGTGGTCCACATCTGGCGCAGCGCGGGCTTGCCGCGGTGCTGGCCCATATGCGGCAGGATGTCGATCGGCGCATTGGCGAGAAAGGCGACGTCGTCGCTGCAGTGGTCGAGCGCGCCCTCGATGCCGCCGGCATAATAGACGTCGAGGAAGTTCAGGATGCGCTGCCGGTTCAAATCCCCGCCCATGATCGACTCCGCCGGTTCCATCATCCGACTCGCCCTCGGCTCACATTGTGAACCGAAGCGTTCCACAATCAACCACATGTTTGACGCGCGAAACGCGATTAGGTTCGGCAACTTGCGCGTGCATTGTGCCTCATCGGGCAGACGGTGCGCCGAGCCGCTGCGGGCGGCCGTTATGGCGCGGCATCTCATCCGACGGCGTGGCTTTAATCCGACGGCGCGGCCCTGCCGGTCACGAGGTCGATGATGAGCCGCTTCTTCTTCTCATAGCCTTCCGGCACGAACGCCTCGCCGGGCAGCAGGTCGTGGTACAGTTCCTTCGGCTTCGGAAAGCCTTCGCCGCAGGCGGTGCGGATGGTCTCGTCGTCGGCATAGTCGACGTCGACTGCCACGGTGTTCTGGCGCGGGCCGGCGGCGAGGTTGGAGAGGCCGAAATATTTCAGCCCTTCGTTGCGCATCACGACGTTGGAGCCATAGGCGCTGACCGCATCCTCGGCCCTCATCAAAAAGTCGGGCGCAATCTCGATGCGCTTGCCGGACTTTTGGGAAAACGCCAACCGCGCCACTGCGCTTTCGAGGATGCCCTGGCCCATGTGACCGACCGCGCAGATCAGTGCATCCTGCCGCTCGTCCTTAGGCGTCACGATGCAGTCATGGCCCTGCGCGCCGGGCAGGAAGCGGATGAAGCGGGCCGTCTTGCCGCTCTGCTCGAACAAGGCGACGCCGCCGAAATCGGTCGCGTGCGGCTCGCACTCGCTTTCATAGTTGACGACAAGCAGCGCATTGTCAGCGAGGAAGCGTCCGGCATAGCGCTCCTCGGTCAGCTTGACGTCGCAGGCTCGGCCTTCGCCGTGCGGATAGGATGTTGCCCGCGTGCAGGCCGATCCCTTGATGTTGGCGGCCGCGCAGAATGTCGAAAGCAGCGCGCGGTCTTTGTCCTGTGCGCGGGCGGGGCTCGCGATGAGGAGGATTGCCGCACAAAGTGCCGGCGCGAGGAGGGCAATCTTCGATTTACGCATGTTTCTGAAACGCGATGTCCGCAATGCGGTGGCATTTAGAGCATGATCCGGAGGAATCCGCAGCGGTTTTTCTGTAGAGACGGGGCGGGAACCGGCGAGGCCGCTTCGCCGTTGATGCGGCAGCATTGCATTGGAGCCACATCATGAAATCGATCGTTCTCGCGTCCGTCATTGCTGTCACTGCGCTTGCCGCCACGTCGCCCGCCGACGCCAAGGGCTGCATCAAGGGCGCGGTCGTCGGTGGCGTCGCCGGCCATTATGCCGGCCATCACGGCGTACTCGGTGCCGCCGCGGGGTGCCTCTACGGCCGCCATCACGCCAAGGAGCAGGCACGCCAGCAACAGCAGCGGCAGGCCCAGCCCTCGCAGCAGGAGAAGCTGTAGAGCCCGATCAGTCGTGACGCCGCGTTTCCGAAACGTGAAGGCGCGTTTCGGGAACGCCGCCCGCACCGGCGGTGTTGTCTCGTTGCGCAACGGAGACGATGATGACGAAACCAAAGACTGGAAACATCCAGCCCGTTCCCGCCGACAACCAGAGCCACAAGGGCCCCGGCAGCGCCCCCGGCGTTCCCCTCGACACCACCAAGGGCCATCGCGACGACGAAAAGCAAAACATCCGCGAGCAGGCCGCACACGGCAATCTGACCCAGAACACCAGCAACAGGCGGTCGGGGTAGGGCCCGGTCCGCACCACACCCCCGGTGTCGTCCTGGCGAAAGCCAGGACCCATAACCACCGCATTCGGTAATGAACGGGAGCGCGGCCGCAGCGCCGCGCAACAATTGAGATTTGGGGTAATGGGTCCTGGCTTTCGCCAGGACGACGATGACAATCCGATTCACGTGTCAAACAGCCTGTACGGTGTCATCACCCGCGCATGCGGGTGATCCAGTATTCCAGAGACGTCAGCGATTGAATCGAGGGGCCGCGGCGTACTGGATCGCCCGGTCGAGCCGGGCGATGACAACTGTAGTGGGGACGTAGCTTCGTATTCTCGCGACATGATCTGTCCGAGCTTTGCGTTTCGTCTCACCCTCTCCTCGAACAGAGGGCGCAGGGAAAGCCGGGTGCCGATCGCACCCATGGGCCCCGAGCAATGGGTAGAAAGCTCGGGGGTAGGACCACAGGTGTAACCGGAAACAACCCGGCTTTCCCTGCGCGATGGGTTACGGCTTACTTCGTGCTCTCCCCGGCGAGACTGGGCTTGTTTGTCACCGCTTTCACAAAGCGCTGCGCGCTTTACGAGAGGACACCGGCCGCTAGGGCGTCAGGACCACACGACTTCACCGTCCGCCTTGTGTGCACTCGTCTCTCGCACGCTCGGCGTCCACCGCATCCCACACCGCGTTCGTGACGATCGCGAAGCGCCCCTCGATCGGGTGAGACGGGAGCATTGAACATCTGAGTTGGGTCAGGTGTCAAGTCAAATTCTGAAAAGCCGAACATCGCAAAATTCCCGAAGTGGTTCGCGCACGCCTGCGCGCCGATGTTCTTTGACGCCGGCATTCGACGTCCAGTAATTGGGCGATCGGCGCGCGATGCGCCGGAAGTTGATCGGCTGACGCCGCTTCCAAATTGGCCTTCGCCATGCTAGCTGAGCGCCGCGGCAATTGGCCGTGTTCGCAGACCAATGGAGGGCATCATGCGCAAGGATCGCGATCTCGAAAACCTCCCCAGCTTTCAGCATCACGCGTAAGCGGCGGAAGTCCTTCCCCTCGGAAACCCACGTCAAACGCGGGCGTCGCGTCGTCCATGGCGACGTCGAGCTGAGCGAGAAGCTCGGCCGCAATGATCTGTGCCCGTGCGGCTCCGGACGCAGGTTTCAAGGCCTGCTGCATGACGTCCGGAGCGCATGACGGCGCCAACCGCAACTATTACTTTTAGGGAGTAATCGAAGATGACGCTGTCGACGGCAGCGTCATCTCCTCGATCCGCGGCGGCTTCGCGCCGAAATCACTGAACCTCACCCAGCGCGGCCGTATGCGCACATATCCGATGTCCGGCCAGGTCTCGCGCTCCGGCCCGTCCGGCCACGCCGCGAAATAGACCTGCTTGCATGCGGCGAGCTCCGCGCCACTCGGAAAGTCCGCGATGCCCTCGACCTGCGCGGTCTGCTCGGCGTCCCAGCCGATCACCAGCGCGGCACGAGGATCGGTGCGGAGGCTCTGGTATTTGCGCGAGGTGGTCAGCGTGTCGAAGATGATCTCGAGGTCATCGCTGACCGCGATCCCGACGACCGCCGCTTGTGGTGCGCCGTCACGGATCGTGCTGACGACCGCGAGCCTATGCTTCCGCAAGTAAGTGAGAAGTTCGGTGTGCGTCATGACCTACCGCTTCTTCCACCCACCCCGCTTCCCCGGCGCCCCGCCGCTGCTCCGCGGCGAGGGCCCGAACTCCGGCCCTGACTGCCGCGAGTCGGTCGGCTGGATGATGCGGCTCGTGGTGCCGAACGGCTTTGCCGGCAGCGCGCCGCTGGGGCGGAAGGGCAGCGATTCCGGGCCGTGCATCTCGTCGAGGTCGGGCTTGTGCACGCGTGAGCCGGACTTGCCGCCGCGGCTTGCCTTGATCGAGGTCTGCGCGGTCTTGTTCTTCAGCGCGGCCACCGGCAAATTAGCGGCGTCGCCGTATTTCCGGGTGCCGGCATAGGCGCCGGCCTGCTTCTGCACGTTGCGCTGCTTGGCGGTGGGGTCGTCGACCACGGCCATCTCGGTGGCGCGCAGCCGCTTGACCTCGTCGCGCAGGCGGGCGGCTTCCTCGAAGTTCAAATCGGCGGCGGCCTCGCGCATCCTGGTTTCGAGATCGCTCAGCACAGCCTCGAAATTGTGCCCGATCGAGATCACGTCGTCGGCCATGCCGCCGTCGCCGATCTCGACCAGCACGTGGTCGCGCTCGTAGACGGAGTTGAGGATGTCGCCGATCGACTTCTTCACGCTCTCCGGCGTGATGCCGTGTTCCGTGTTGTACTCGACCTGTTTCTCGCGGCGGCGGTTGGTCTCGGCGATGGCGCGCTCCATCGAGCCGGTCATCTGGTCGGCATAGAGGATCACCTTGCCGTCGACATTGCGCGCGGCGCGGCCGATGGTCTGGATCAGCGAGGTCTCGCTGCGCAAAAAACCTTCCTTGTCGGCGTCGAGGATCGCGACCAGCGCGCATTCGGGAATGTCGAGGCCCTCGCGCAGCAAATTGATGCCGACCAGCGCGTCGAACGCCCCGAGTCGAAGATCCCGGATGATCTCGATGCGCTCGATGGTGTCGATGTCAGAGTGCATGTAGCGGACGCGGATGCCCTGCTCATGCAGATATTCGGTGAGGTCCTCCGCCATGCGTTTTGTCAGCACCGTGATCAGCGAGCGATAGCCGGCCTGCGCGGTGGCGCGGACCTCGCCGACGAGGTCGTCGACCTGGGTGCGCGCAGGGCGAATATTGACGGGAGGATCAATCAGGCCGGTCGGGCGGATCACCTGCTCGACGAACACGCCGCCTGACTCGTTGAGCTCCCAGCCGCTCGGCGTCGCCGACACCGCAACCGACTGCGGCCGCATCATGTCCCATTCCTCGAAGCGGAGCGGGCGGTTGTCCATGCAGGAGGGCAGGCGGAAGCCGTATTCGGCCAAGGTCGCCTTGCGGCGGAAGTCGCCGCGGAACATGCCGCCGATCTGCGGCACAGTGACGTGGCTCTCGTCGGCGAACACCAGCGCGTTGTCGGGCACGTATTCGAACAGCGTCGGCGGCGGCTCGCCGGGAAGCCGCCCGGTGAGGTAGCGCGAATAGTTCTCGATGCCGGCGCAGCTTCCGGTCGCTTCCATCATCTCGAGATCGAACGTGGTGCGCTGCTCGAGCCGCTGCGCTTCCAGCAGGCGGCCCTGGTCGTTGAGCTGGTCGAGCCGCATCTTCAACTCTGACTTGATCGACTTGATCGCCTGCACCAGCGTTGGGCGCGGCGTCACATAGTGCGAATTGGCGTAGATCTTGATGAATTCGAGCTCGTCCTGCTTGTGGCCGGTGAGCGGATCGAACTCCTCGATATTCTCCACGGTGTCGCCGAACAGGTTCACGCGCCAGGCGCGGTCCTCATAGTGCGCCGGGAAGATGTCGATGACGTCGCCGCGGACGCGGAAGGTGCCGCGGGTGAACTCGGCCTGGGTGCGCTTGTATTGCAGCGCCACGAGATCGGCGATCAATTGCCGCTGGTCGATGCGCTCGCCCTTCTTCAGCGCGAAGGTCATCGCGGTATAGGTCTCGACCGAGCCGATACCGTAGATGCAGGACACCGAGGCGACGATGATGACGTCGTCGCGCTCAAGCAGCGCGCGCGTCGCCGAGTGGCGCATGCGATCGATCTGCTCGTTGATCGAGGAATCCTTTTCGATGTAGGTGTCGGTGCGCGGGACGTAGGCTTCCGGCTGGTAGTAGTCGTAGTAGCTGACGAAATACTCGACCGCGTTGTCGGGGAAGAAGCTCTTGAACTCGCCATAGAGCTGGGCGGCCAGCGTCTTGTTCGGCGCGAGGATGATGGCGGGGCGCTGCGTCGCCTCGATCACCTTGGCCATGGTGTAGGTCTTGCCGGAGCCGGTGACGCCGAGCAGCACCTGGGTGCGGTCGTTACGCTCAATGCCTTCGACTAGCTCCGCGATCGCGGTGGGCTGGTCGCCCCTCGGCTCGTAGGACGACTTGATCTCGAAGCGCACGCCGCCTTCGGATTTCTCCGGGCGCGGCGGCCGGTGCGGGGTCCATACCCGCGTCGAGCCGTCGTCCTTGCGGAATTCCGGACGGCCGTCGCGAATCAAATTCTCCAGCGCGTCGGCGGTCGCCTTGACGCCGAGCGCCTCCATCTTGCTGCGCGGCGGCCGCGCCAGCGCTTCGTCATCGTCCTCGGCGGTCGGCAGCCCGAGCTGCCGCGCCAGTTCCGGATCGAGAGTCGGGATGGTGGCCGAGGTGCCGTAATTGGCCTGCGGCGCCTCGCCGAGGCCGGCGGTATCACGCCTGGCGACGTCCTCGCCGGTCTCGCGCGTCGAGGCCCGCGCGCGATGCGCGGCGGCCTCGCCGCCGGCGCGGCGGTCCCAGGAATTGTCCGGCGGCGGCTGCAGGCCGGTGCCCGAACCCATGCCGGCATCGCCGCGATTGATCGCGGGATTGAGCAGCTCAGCCAGCGCTGGCCCGATCGGTTGGACGTCGGGCCGGTGCGCCTTGGATTTGGGGGATTTGCCGGGCTTTTTCGGAGTGTTCGGTGTCTTCGCCATGCCGGGAATATGGGACGAGTCCGGCAGCGAGAAAAGGGCAAAGGGCGCGCGGATTGGCGTGTTGGCGAGGCTGCTGACAGCAGGGTGTCAGCAGAGCTTCGGTCCGTGATGCCGCCGCATCGGAACTCGGCCCCCTCTCCCGCTTGCGGGGGAGGGCTGGGGTGGGGGGTCTCTCCACGAGTCGCGTCGTGGAGAGAGCCCCCACCCGGATCGCATCTTTCGATGCGATTTGACCTCCCCCGCAAGCGGGAGAGGTGCACAGTGTGCGTGGTGAGAGTTGGTGGGCCTCAGGCCCGCGGCCGGTCGACGATGTCGAGATGGATGCCGCCGCAGCCGTCGCAGCGCATGGTCCAATAGTCGGCGGCGCGGCCGGGAATGACGCGCAGCAGCGACAGCGGAGCGGCGCATTCCGGGCAGCTGGTTCTGACCTGCGCCGGCCAGACCGGATCGGGCTCGCATTGCGGGACGATGGCGATCACGACGTTGCCGGTCACCCCGATACCTCGGCCACCGGCACTGTCATGCCAGACCGCTGTGGGAACCGGTCGATAGCTTTCTTCGCGTCGGCGATCGCCGCATCCGGATCGGACCACGCAAAACCGATGTCGAGCATCGGAAACAGAATGCCATCGATGACGACCGGCCTTTGATCGACCCGTTGAATCCTGGCGTGCCATTGCCCCTTCCCCACCTCAAAAGACTTGATCTCAAAACCGCTGTAAATCATTGCGCGACCTCGGGATGCCCAGCTCAAGGAAAACACGGGCGCGCGGGGGCAAATGTGAAGCAGATCACATGCCGCCGGGTTTATTTGTGCGGAGCGATGGAACCCGGATTCCAGCTTTCGTTTTGACGTTTTCTTCGCGCGAATCGATATCCGCTTCGCTCGAAAATGCTCTAGCCGCGAGCAGCGATGTGATCGGCGAGATCGGCGGCGTCGTCGCCGACGCCGGACAGGAACGAGGACTTCATTCGCGACAGCCATTGCAGGCCGAGGAAATAGAGGCCGGGCACGTCGGAGACGCCGTGGCGGTGTCGCGGTGTTCCGTTGGCATCCAGCACCGGTATATCGATCCAGTTCAGATCGAGGCCGTAGCCGGTGGCCCAGATCACGGCGTCGACGCCCTCGGTGCGCAGGTCGAGCTCGCGCAGCGGCGCGGTGAGGCAGGCCGGGTCGGGCAGGCGGGCGCGGGCGGCGGGATCAGGCGGGCAATCGAGCCCGCGCGCGGCGATGAAGTCGTCGACCATGGCGAGGAACGTCGCGTAATACGCATCACCATTGCCGATGTTCTCGGCAAGGTCGGGCGCGATCGTGATGACGCCGCCGCCATAGGCGCTGACGCGGCCGAGCAGGGTGATGCCCTCGGCCGCGAAGCGGCGGAAGTCGACGGTGTGGCCGCCATGGGCGCCCGAGATCACCGGCAGCAGGCGCGACGGGCCGCGTTCCTCGACCGGCCGCTGGTCGATGCCCATCTCGGCGAGCCACCAGATCAGGTCGCGGCCGCGATAGCGGCGTGGCAGCCGGCTGTGCTGCCCGACCGAGAGCAGGACGCGGCGGCCGGCGCGCGCGAGCTCTTCGGCGATCTGCGCGCCGGAGGCGCCGGCGCCGATCACCAGCACCGCGCCGTCAGGCAATTGCGCGGGATTTTTGTAACCGCTGGCGTGAACCTGGAAGATATCGGCGTCGCGCAGGATGTCCGGCCGCAGCGGCCGCTGGTAGGGGCCGGTGGCGACGACGACGTTGCGGGCTGTGATGCGCCTGTCCGCGGTCTCGGCGATGAAGCCGCCGCTATCGCCACTGCGCAGCCGCGTCACCGCGACGCCGCAGCGGATCGGCGGCGCGACGAAGGCGGCGTAGTCCTCGATGAAGCTGACGATCGCGCTCGTCGGCGAGAAGCCGTCGGGATCGCGGTGCGGAAACGCGAACTCCGGCAGCCGCACCGACCAGTTCGGAAACTGAAACATCAATCCGTCCCAGCGTTCGCTGCGCCAGCGCTCGGCGATGCGCTGCCGCTCGAGCACCAGATGCGCAATCCCGCGCTGCTTCAGCCGGTGGCTCATGGTCAGCCCGGCCTGGCCGCCGCCGATCACCAGCGTATCGATCGTCTCGTCAGGCACTGCGCGTCCCCTTGCGGCGGGCGGCGGGCTCCGCCGCGGCGCGGATGATCCAGCGCCGGAACGCGGCGAAATCGCGCTGCTCGGCGTGGAAGCCGCGATAGACCAGATACCAGCGCATCCCCTTCGGCACGCTGAGCGCGAACGGCGCCACCAGCCGGCCGGCGGCGAGATCATCATCGATATAGGGCCGGATCCCCATCGCGATGCCGAGCCCGTCGACCGCGGCCTGCAGCGCCTGGCCGTAGAACTGGAATTCCGGTCCGCGTGCGTTGACCCGCGGCACGCCGGCGGCCTTCAGCCAGGACGGCCAGTCGTCGGGCGAATGCGCGACGCGGATCAGGCTCGGCCCCTTGAGGTCGGCCGGGCGCTTCAAGCTGTTGGCGAGCCGCGCCGTGCACACCGGCATCAGGTCGGCGGCGAACAGCGGCTCGGCGACGAGGCCCGGCCATTGGCCGTCGCCGAGCTGGATGCCGCAGCTCCAGTCGTCGCCGAACGGCGCCGCCATGCCGCCGGTGGTGATGCGCACCTCGATGTCGGGCTCTTCTTTGCGGAATTCGGCGAGGTGCGGGATCATCCACTTCATCGCGAATGTCGGGCCGACGCCGACGGTCAGCACGCGCGCGCTCGCCGATGCCGTGACCTGCGCGGTTAGGCTCGCCAGCGCGTCGAAGATCGGCGTCAGCCCACCCTGATAGGCGCGGCCGGCCGGTGTGGTGACGAGGCGGTTGGCCTTGCGCTCGAACAGCGCGACGCCGAGCCGCTCCTCCAGCAGATGCACCATCCGGCTGATCGCAGCCGCCGAGACGTTGAGCTCGTGGCCCGCGGCCGCGAAGCTGCCGGTCCGCGCCGCGGCTTCGAACGCCCTGATGCCGTTGAGAAAGAGCAGCCGCCGCATGAACCCTCAGGAAAACTGATGCAAGGGCAAGATAACTCAGTTTGCGGGCGCAGGCCAAGCGCGGCAGAAATATTGGCGGAGATAGAGCATGAGCCCCCTCCTGATCGCAGCACTCGGTGCCCTCATGGTCGCGACGGCGTTCCTGTCGGGACTGTTCGGCATGGCCGGCGGGCTGATCCTGATCGGCGTGCTGCTGGCGATCCTGCCGCTGCCGTCGGCGATGGTGCTGCACGCGGTCACCCAGATGGCCTCGAACGGCTGGCGCGCCTTCCTGTGGCGGCGGCACATCCGCTGGCGGCCGGTCGTGGTCTACCTGATCGGCTGCGCGCTGGCGCTTGGGCTGTGGTCGATCACCCGCTACGTGCCGGACAAGCCGGTCGCGCTGCTTTTGCTTGGCGTCACGCCGTTCATGGCGCGGCTGGTGCCGAAGGGCATCAAGCCGAATCCGGACAGCCTCTGGCAGGGGACATTCTACGGCTCGGTCTGCATGGGATTGATGCTGATGACCGGCGTCTCCGGTCCGCTGATGGACACCTTCTTCCTCGGCGGCAATTTCGGCCGCCGCGAGACGGTGGCGACGAAAGCGACCTGCCAGGTCGCGAGCCACTTCACCAAGCTGATCTATTTCGGCGGCATCATCGACCAGGCCGCCTCGCTCGATCCCGTGCTGGCGCTGGTTGCGGTCGCGGCATCGATGCTCGGCACCTCGCTGGCGCGGCGGATCCTGGAGGCGATGAGCGACCAGCAGTTTCGCACCTGGGCCAACCGCCTGATCACGACGGTGGCGAGCTACTACATCCTTTACGGCGGCTGGCTGATGTTCGCGGGCAATAGCGCCGTCGCGCAATAGCAACGGGAGACCTCCGATGACCGAGACCACCGATGCCCTGGTGCTCGACCTCGTCGAGTGGGTCGCGCGCGAGCCGCGGCGCTATGCCGAGGTGCTCGAGGTCTGGCGCACCTCATGCCCGCGGCTGACGATCTGGGAGGATGCCGTCGACCGCGGCTATGTCGCGCGCCGTCCCTCGGTCGAGGGCATGCGGGTGATGGTGACGGAAAGCGGCGAGACGTTTTTGCGCGCGCATGGACGGATGCATTAAGAATGCGCGGCCTGTCCGCGAACTCGCTTTCACCTCTCCCGCTTGCGGGAGAGGGAGGGCGATCCCGCTGCGGCACTAGCGCACCGGCTCGGCGAGCCGTTGCCGGATGATCTCGACCATGCGGTCGGCCGATGTGCCCGGCGGGAAGAAGCCGAGGTAGTTGCCGTCGCGGTCCATCAGATAGATGTAGGCGGTGTGATCGACGGTGTAGTCGCCGTCCTTTAGCGGCACCTTGGCGAAATAGACCTTGTAGGCATCGGCCACCTGGCGGATTGCGTCGGCGCTGCCGGTGAGGCCGATCAGCCGCGGATGGAACAGCGGCACATATTCTGCCAGATGCGCGGCGGTGTCGCGCTCGGGATCGACCGTGATGAAGATCGGCTGCACCTGTTCGCCGTCAGGGCCGAGCTTGTCGAGCATCTGCGCGATCGCCTGCAAATCGGTCGGGCAGACGTCGGGGCAATAGGTGAAGCCGAAATAGACCAGCATCAATTTGCCGCGAAACTCCTTGTCGGTGCGCGCATGCCCGGCCTGATCAGTCAGCGCGAACGGGCCGCCGACCGGCTCCCGATTCCACATCAGGATGTCCATGATCTCGGCGGCCGAGCGCGCCGATTGCCCCAGTGCATCGCCGGCCGCCGCGGCCGCCAGCGTCAGCCACAGGCCGGCGCCGGCGCACGCGATGACGCGCAGGATGTTTCGGCTCATATGCCGAAGGAGAGGCGGCTGCCGGTCGTGGTGACCAGCACCTTGTCGCCCATCTGCGCGGTCGCCTCCTGCACGAAGTTGAGCCCGGAGCAATGCATCGGGATCAATACGTCGGGGTCGAGCTTCTTGATCTCGGCGACCACCTCGGTGAGGTAGTCCTTCGGTGCCGGTCCGAGATGGAAGCCGCCGACGATCGCGTGGACCTTCTGGATACCGGAGACCTCCTGCGCCTGCTTCACCGAATTGACGATGCCGACATGGCCGCAGGACGAGATCACGACCAGGCCAAAATCCTTCACGTTGAAGCAGGTCGCATGCTCGTGGATGTGCTCGTCGGGCACGATCTTGCCTTCCATCTCGGCCGGCAGATAGTGGCTGGCGTTGCAGCCGAGCCCGTCCTTCATGCTGAACTCGACCCAGGTCTGCGGCAGCACGCGCTCGATGCTGCGGCGGGTGATCTTGCCGGTCGTGAAGGCGTGGCCGGCGATCACGGTCGGGGTCTCGCACAGCACCGTGGTGACGCGCTGTGCGGCGAGCTGGCGCCGGTCCAGCGTGCCGAAATCGGCGAACTGGCCCTTGGTCGGCGTCGCGTTGACGCGGTGGCAGAAATTGTCCTCGCCGCCGGCATAGAGCTTCACATCGGCCGGCAGTCTGTCGCGGAATTTGTCGAGGAAGCCGTTGAGGCCGCCGAAATGGTCGTAATGCCCATGGCTCACGATCAGTGCGTCGAGGTTGGCGGGATCGACGCCGACCAGCTCCATGTTGTTGAGCAGCACCTCGGGCGTGTAGCCATAATCCAGCATCAGCGTGCGCCGGCTGCCCGCGGCCTCCGATTCCAGCCACAGCGACAGGCCCCATTCATTGTGCAGCGATTTGCGGAAGTCGGGGCCGCGTGCCGCCGGCGCGATCGAGACGCCGTGCGCCTGCTTGGGCCGCAGGAACAAGTCAAAGCTGGAATCGACGAGGACGCGGATCGACAGCTTGTCGACGGTCGGCACCTGGATCGGCGCGGCGCTCGCGATCTCGACGCAGGAGAATGCGCCCGCGGCCGCAGCGCCGGCGATCGCCGCCGAGCCTTTCAGGAAATCACGTCGTGCCAAATCCCGTGTCATTGCAATGCCCCATGTTTTGAAAATTCATCAGCGCGAACCGAGGCGGAGCCTAGGAGCAATCGGGGCGGGGCTCAATCGGGCACTTGCGCTGCCTGCAGATCACATTCGCGCGCGGTGCAATGCGCGCGCCATTGACTTGGGTACGGCTTTGCGCGCAAATCCATGCAATCGCATCTTTCTCGCCGGATGCACGATATCAGCAATCTCCGGAAACGCAGGATCGCCCCATGATCGACCTCCATTACTGGTCCACGCCGAACGGTCACAAGATCACGATGTTCCTCGAAGAGACCGGATTGGAGTACAGGATCTTCCCGGTCAACATCGGCAAGGGCGATCAGTTCAAGCCGGACTTCCTGCAAGTCGCGCCAAACAACCGCATTCCCGCGATCCTTGATCACGCGCCGAAAGGCGGCGGCCAGCCGATCTCCCTGTTCGAGTCCGGCGCGATCCTGCTCTATCTCGCCGAGAAGACCGGAAAATTTCTGCCTGCGGATCTCTACGGCCGCTATGACGCGATCCAGTGGACGTTCTGGCAGATGGGCGGGCTCGGGCCGATGGCCGGCCAGAACCATCACTTCCGCAACTATGCGGTCGAGAAGCTGCCCTACGCGATCGACCGCTATGTTAACGAGACCAACCGGCTCTACGGCGTGCTCAACAAGCGGCTCGCCGACCGCGAGTTCATCGCCGGCGACTATTCGATCGCCGACATGGCGAGCTATCCCTGGGTGGTGCCCTACAAGAACCAGGGCCAGGAGATCGAGGACTTCCCGCATCTGAAGCGTTGGCTGGAGACGATCGGCAAACGCCCCGCGACCGAGCGCGCCTATGCCAAGGCGAAGGAGGTCAACCCGAATTTCGGCCAGCCCGCGATCCGCACCGAGGAAGAACGCAAGCTGCTGTTCGGGCAGACCGCGGCGGTGGTGCGGTAGGGCACGACTCTCTCCATCGTCGTCATCCGACGTCTCTCCGTCGTCATGGCCAGGCTTGATCCGGCCATCCACGTCTTGGCGCGAAAGTTGTGGATGCCCGGGTCAAGCCCGGGCATGACGACCTGATATAGATCACTTACACCCCGACGTACTTCGCCGGCCGCCGCTCCTTCCAGGCCGCGAGCCCCTCGGCGAGGTCGCGGCTCGGCACCAGCGCGGCAAACTGCTCGCTCTCGACCAGCAGCCCTTCGGCAATCGGCATGTTGAGCCCACGCGTCACCGCGGTGATGGTGCTGGCAACGGCACCGGGCGAATGCCTGATGATGCGGCCGGCGAACTCGCGCGCGGCGATCAGCAATTGATCGTGCGGCACGATCTGGTTGACCAGTCCGATTTCGCGCGCGTGCTCGGGTGAGAACGGATCTCCCGCCAGCAGCAATTCCAGCCCGCGCTTGCGTCCCGCCAGCCGCGGCAGCCGCTGGGTGCCGCCGAAAGTCGGGGGCATGCCGAGCTTGATCTCGGGTTTTGCAAACAACGCGCGATCGCTTGCAACAGCAAGGTGCACCGCCTCCGTGATCTCGCAGCCGCCGCCGAAGGCGAGCCCATTGACCGCGGCGATGACGGGCTTTTTGAACGCCTCGAGCCGCGCGGTCATCGCCTGACCCCGACGGACGAAGTCGCGCACCGCGACGGCCGCCCCCTGTTTGACGCTACCCGAGAATTCGTGGATGTCGGCGCCCGCCGAAAAGGCGCGCTCGCCGGCGCCGGTCAGGATCACGGCGCGCACGTCGGCGTCGCCCTCGATGCCGTCGAGCGCGGCCATCAGCTGATCGATCAGCGCGTAGTTCAGCGCGTTGAGCTGCGCGGGACGGTTCAGCGTGATCAGGGCGATCCCGTCTTCGGTCTCGAGCAGGATGGGTTCGGGCATAGGCAGTCTCCGGCACTGGCGTATCGGCGCCGAATGTAGGGTCAGCCGCGATTTGTGTATATTCACTGGTTAGTATACATACGCGCCATGCCCAGACCCTCCGAGCCCACCCGTGAACGCATCGTCCAGGCGGCGAGCGCGCTGTTCTACAATGAAGGCATCCGCCGCGTCAGCGTCGACGAGGTCGCCGCCAAGGCCGGCCTCACCAAGCGCACGCTGTATTATCACTTCAAGAGCAAGGACGACCTGGTCGCCGCCTATCTGGCCGCGCGCGACCAGCCCAACCTCGCGCTGTTCCGGACATGGTTCGCGGAGGCCGAAGGCCGGCTGCCGGCGAAGGTCGAGGCGATCTTCAAGAACCTCGCGCGCTCGGCGCGGCATCCGAAGTGGAAGGGCTGCGGCTTCCTGCGCACCTCGGCCGAGCTTGCCAACCTGCCCGGGCATCCTGCGATCCGGATCTGTGCCGCGCACAAGAAGAAGTTCGAGGACTGGCTGCGCGCGACCTTCGCGGAGCAGGGGATCGCCGATCCGCTCAAGCTGGCGCGGCAGATCCTGCTGCTGCTGGATGGATCGTTCGCGGTCGTGCTGCTGCATCGCGACGCCAGCTACATGGAGACGGCCGGCGAGGCCGCGCGCACGCTGATCGAGACGGCGCTGGCGAAGCCGGGGCGTAAGCGGCGGTAAGGCGAGTACCATAAAGGCCGCCTCCGCTACGCTCTCAAAAGGCGTCATGGAATCCGGACTGAATGCACGTCGGCCTTGGGCTGACCTCTCCTGTCAGGGGCCGACAAGGCAAAGAAAGTGCGGTTCGCTTTGCAGTTTGTTTCTGTGGTCGTTGCTATTTCTTGGCCATGCGCGTCAGACTGGGACGGCTTCAGATCATTTCAAGGAGCCCCCAATGATTGACCAGAAAACCGCACCTTATGCTGCTTTTTTCCTGCGCCTGACGCTCGCCGGTCTCTTCATTGTCCATCTCTACGGCAAAACTGTCCTTAAGCCGATTAGCCTGTGGTGGAACGGGCTCTTGAGGGCGGGTTATCCGGAATGGGTGCTCGTCTACGCTCTGAGCGCCGAATTTGGAGCGGCGCTCCTCCTGCTGCTTGGCGTATATACGCGCTGGGTAAGCCTCTACGCGCTTCCGATGATGATCGGTGCGACCCTGTTTTGGATGGCCAGAAAGGGGTTCTTGTTCACGGATGCTGGCTGGGAGTTACCCTTCGTCTGGGCCATCATGCTGGCCATCCAAGCTCTGGTCGGCGACGGCGCATTCGCATTGAAAGCGTCGCCGAAGCTGCCTTGGGAGGACCGTCTCGTCAGCGCTTCATCATCTGCAGGAAGCTAACGCTGACGTCGTCGCCGTTCTCGACGGTGCCAATCCCGGTGAGATGCCGATTTTGTTGTCAGCTCGCGAACTGGAAGTCAATTTGCGGACTAATCGGCGTCACCGCGCCAAGTGACCTGCTCGAAAGAGCCGTCGAAGTGATCGATTGACCGTCGTCTGCTGCGGGTCAAAAGCCGCCGATGACGGTCGGGCCGACTGGCATCCGCTTCTACCCTCAGAAGCGGATCCTTTGGAGCACACGCCATGGCCGATCGGCCTCCGCCATTCTTTCGTCGCTTCGCTCGCAATGACGGTTAAAGCGCACCGCGCTCCTGCATCAGCGCCAGCACCGCATTGAGGTCCGGCAGCACCGCCGCGCATTTCGCGCGCGTCGCCTCGGTCGGCGGCGCCATGTCCGGCACCATCAGCGTGATGGCGCCGGCGGCGTGGGCGGCGGTGACGCCGTGGTTGGAGTCTTCCACGGCGATGCAGGCCTGTGGCGCCACGCCAAGCCGCGCGGCGGCCTTGAGATAGAGCTCCGGGTCCGGCTTGCCCTCAGCGACATCGTCAAGCGTCAGCAGCGTCTCGAAGCGGTCGCGGATGCCGGCAAGCGTCAGATTGCGCTCGGCCGAGCGGCGCGACGACGAGGTGACGATCGCCATCGGTCGCTGCGCGGTGGCGATTGCATCCAGCAGATCGAGCGTGCCGGGCTTGAGCGGCAGGCCCGAGCGCATCATCCGATCGCGATGTTCGAGGAAGGCGCGATTGACGTCGTCGAGCGGAAACGCCACGCCGTAGTGGTCGCGCAGCATCGCCTCGCAGACCGGGCCGGGCAGTCCGACCATGGAATGGCACAGCGCAACGACGTCATCGGTGTAGCCGCATGCGTTCAGCGCCGCGACCAGGCTGTCGAAGTAAACCTTCTCGGTGTCGAGCAGCGTGCCGTCCATGTCGAGCAGGACGGCGTCGATGGTCCAGCGCGCGTTCACGTTGCGCCCACCGCTGCCTGCTGCTCCGCCAGTTTCCGTAAGCATGAAGGGCATAGGCAGTCGCCGCCGTCGGTCGGCATAGGCAGGCGAAAGCTTTCATCGGAACACCAGCACGGTCCGGCGAGCGAGCAGGAGAATTCGCTGCCGCATGCCGTGCAGGCAAGCCGGCGCGGAGAGACTGGTTCGGAACGATCGTTTGACGAGGGGCGCATTCTAACCGCGATTTAATGCGCGAATTAATCTCGGGTTCATCCCGAACCGCGCTATGATGCCGTGCAGCTGATATAGCCGGGATCGGCCGCCAAGGGAATTGCTTAGGACACTGTGATGGCCCGTGATTCGCAAGCCGCGCTGGTTGCCCTCAACCGATTTGGATTTGGCGCTCGCGGCGGGGCGGCCGGCGACTTCATCAACGCCGCCTCCGATCCGCGCGGATTCGTGCTGGCGGAGCTCGTGCGTCCGAACGGTGCGCTGCTCGAAATGCCTGGCCTGCTCTCGACGCCGGAACTCGGCAAGCAGGTGTTCGACTATCAGTTCGAGATCCAGCAGGCGCGCAACGCCGCGAAGGCCGCGCGATCCGGCGCCAGCGAGACGCCGCAGGGGCCGGACCCAAAGCCGCAGCAGCGGCGCAATCTGTCGCTCTCTTCCGCCGCCAAGGAGATCGATCCTGCGATGCAGGCGCAGGCGGTCGACAACGCCAATGCGGCGATGACGCCGTCGCCGACGATGCAGCCTCCGACGATGCAGCCGGTGGCCGGTCCGCCCAAGCCGCCGGCGCAACCGCTCAACATCATCCAGAAGACGTTCCGCGCCGAGGCGCTGGCGCGGCTGCAACGCGGCGTGGTCGCCGATTGCGGCTTCGTCGAGCGGCTCGTGGTGTTCTGGTCCAATCACTTCTGCATCTCCGCCAACAAGGGCGCGCTGGCGCGGATGTGGGCCGGCTCGTTCGAGCGCGAGGCGGTCCGCCCGCACGTGCTCGGCCGCTTCGGCGACATGCTGAAGGCCGTCGAGCAGCATCCGGCGATGCTGTTCTTCCTCGACAACCAGCAATCGCTGGGGCCGGAGTCGCGCGCCGGCATCAACCGCAGCCGCGGCCTCAACGAAAACCTCGCCCGCGAGATCATGGAGCTGCATACACTCGGCGTCGGCGGCGGCTACACCCAGGACGATGTGACGTCGCTGGCGCGCGTCATCACCGGCTGGACCTTTGCCGGCCGGCAGGGCCAGCTCGGCACGCCCGGCAGTTTTGTGTTCAATGCCAATGCGCACCAGCCCGGTCCGCAGCAGGTGCTGGGCAAGACCTATGCGCAGGCCGGCATCGCACAGGGCGAGGCGGTGCTGTCCGACATCGCGCGGCATCCGTCGACGGCAAAATTCATCGCGACCAAATTCGCCTGCCATTTCGTCACGGATGATCCGCCGCCGGCGCTGGTGGCGAAGCTGCAGGATACGTTCAGCAAGACCGACGGCGATCTCAGGGCGCTCGCCACCGCGCTGGTCGAGTCGAATGAAGCGTGGCAGGCGCCGCTGACGAAGATGCGCTCGCCCTACGAATTCCTGGTCGCCTCCGGCCGGCTGCTGGCGCGCAATCCCGAAGATCCCGCGCGCTATCTCAACTGCCTCAACGTGCTCGGCCAGCCCTTGTGGTCGCCGGCCGGACCGAACGGTTTTCCGGACACCGCTGCAGCCTGGGCGGCGCCTGAGGGCCTCAAGCTCAGGCTCGACATCTCGGCGCAGCTCGCCTCGCAACTCGCCGACCGGTTCGATCCGCGCGATCTGCTCGAGCTGGTGGCCGCAGATGCCGCCTCGCCCGAGACACGGCGCACCATCGAGCGCGCGGAGTCGCGGCAGCAGGCGCTGGCGCTGCTGTTGATGTCGCCCGAGTTCCAGAGGAGATGACGATGGATTGCTCCGAGAGCCTGATGCTGCAGGCGACGTCGCGGCGCGCGCTGCTGCTCGGCGGCGCTTCCTTTGCCGTCTGGGCCTACTTGCCGAAATTCGCGCGCGCCGCCGATGGCCGCGATCCCCGCTTCATCGTCGTGATCCTGCGCGGCGCGCTCGACGGCCTCGCCACCGTCGCGCCGATTGGCGATCCGGACTATGCGGGCCTGCACGGTGCGATCGCGCTTCGCGCAGATGGACCGAACGCGGCCGTGATGCTGGATCCGTTCTTCGGCCTGCACCCAGCGATGCCGGAATTCGCGCGGATGTATCGCGCCAAGCAGGCCGCGGTGGTTCATGCGGTGGCGACCTCCTATCGCGACCGTTCTCACTTTGATGGACAGGATGTGCTGGAGAGCGGTTTCCCCGGTCCCGGCCGCGTGCAGTCCGGCTGGCTCAACCGCGCGCTGGAGGCGCTGCCGAAAGGCGAGCGGGTGACGAGTGCGCTCGCGGTCGGCCCGACCACGCCGCTGGTGCTGCGCGGCGCGGCGCCGACCGTCGGCTGGGCGCCGACCGCGCTGCCACAGGCCGCCGACGACACCGCGATGCGGCTGCTCGATCTCTACCAGCATCGCGATCCGACGCTGGCGAGCGCACTCACGCAGGGCTTGCAGCTCGACAAGCAGGCGCAGGGCGACGAGATGAAGCCGAAGCCGGGCGCCGGCGGCGTGGCGGCGATGCGGCTGGTGGCGCGCGGCGCCGCCAAATTGATGGCGGCCGATGACGGCCCGCGGATCGGCGCGCTCGCCTTCGACGGCTGGGACACGCATGCCAATGAAGGCGGCCCGGTCGGCCGTCTCGCGCAGCTGCTCGGCGGGCTCGACGGCGCGCTGGCGGAATTCCAGAGCGGCCTCGGCGCGCGCTGGCGCGACACCGTGATCGTGGTCGCCACCGAGTTCGGCCGCACCGCGCGCATCAACGGCACCGAGGGCACCGATCACGGCACCGGCACCATCGCACTGCTCGCCGGCGGCGCGGTGAACGGCGGCCGGATGATCACCGACTGGCCGGGCCTCAAGCCGGCCAATCTCTACCAGGCCCGCGACCTCGCCCCGACCACCGACCTGCGCGCCGTGATCAAGGGCGTGCTGCACGACCAGTTCGGCCTCGGCGAGCGCGTGCTGGCCGAGACGGTGTTTCCCGACAGCGCCCCGGCGAAGCCGATGAAGGGGTTGGTCGCGTAAGCGCCAGCCTCAATCACAGTGTCGTCCCGGCGAAGGCCGGGACCCATTGCCACCGCGGATTATTGTTGTAACGCGCTGGACCCACAGCGCGGCGCAACCATGACGATTTGTGGTTATGGGTCCCGGCCTTCGCCGGGACGACGCAAGTAACTAGCCCTTCGTAATCCTGTCGATCTCCGCCATCTCCTCGGCACTCAGCTTCCAGCTGATCGCCTTCACGTTCTGCTCGATCTGCTCGGGACGCGTCGCGCCGGCGATCACGCTTGCGACTTGCGGGCGCGCGGCGAGCCAGGAGAAGGCGAGCTCGAGCATGGTGTGGCCGCGTTCTCTTGCGAAGGCCTGCAGCTGCTCGACGATGTCCTCGTTTCGCGGCGTCACGTAGCGATCCTTCAGGGCCGGCGCCTTGGCGAAGCGGGTGTCGGCGGGCGCAGCAGTGCCGCGCTGGTACTTTCCGGTGAGGAGACCGCTGGCGAGCGGGAAGAACGGCAGCAGTCCGAGATTGTATTGCTGCGCCGCCGGCAGCAGATCCTTCTCGATGCCGCGCACCACGAGGCTGTATTCGTCCTGACAGGAGACGAAGCGGCTCACGTTCATCTGGCGCGCGACGTATTCCGCCTCCGCGATCCGCCATGCCGGGAAGTTGGAGTTGCCGATGTAGCGCACCTTGCCCTGGCGCACGAGATCGTCGAGCGCGCGCAGCGTCTCGTCGATCGGCGTCAGCGGATCGTAGTCGTGCTGCTGGTAGAGGTCGATGTAATCGGTCTTCAGGCGGGTGAGGCTCGCTTCGACGGCCGCCATGATGTAGCGCCGCGAGGCACCCTGCTTGGTGCCGTCGCTCGCCATCGGCTTGGAGTATTTGGTGGCGAGCACGATGTCCTTGCGGCGGTCGCCCAGCACGGTGCCGAGCACGGTTTCCGAGCCGCCCATGCCGGCATAGATGTCGGCGGTGTCGAACAGGGTGATGCCGAGGTCGATCGCCTTGTGGATCACCTTGCGTGAGGTTTCCAGATCGGTGCGCTGGCCGAAGTTGTTGCAGCCGATGCCGACGGCGGACACGCGCAGGCCGGAGCCGCCGAGATTACGAATTTCCATGAAACAATCCTATTGGAGCGACAATCCTGTGGGATAGGCGAGGGGACGGCGCGCATAGTGGCGTGCACGCCGGAGCGCGGCAAGGTGCCGACCTACCGCAGATCACGCATGGCACCTATCACGCAGGGCAATGTCGTAAAAAAAGCGGTCCCGGTCAGACGCGGCGACTGACGGGGACCGCTCGGGGCGCAGGATCTGAGACGGGGGGCCTGATCTTACGCGAGCGAAGCCTAGCCGGGCTTTGTAACGTGCCGGTGACATCCCGGTTAATCCACAGGTTGCGGAGCCGTGCTCAGAGAATCTTGCGGTAGATCACGAAGCCAGGTCTGTCGGCGACCTTGTCATAAAGCTGCATCGCGGTGTGGTTGGTCTCATGCGTCTGCCAGTAGACGCGCGGCGAACCCACAAGCTTCGCCTGCGTGTAGACGCCGTTGATCAAGGCGCGGCCGACGCCCTTGCCGCGCGCGGCCTCGCTGGTGAAGAGATCCTGCAAATAGCAGGTCGGCGCGATCGCCGTGGTCGAGCGGTGAAACAGATAGTGCGTCAGCCCGAGCAGTTTTCCGCCGGCGTCGCCGACCAGCGCGTGCACCGGCTCATAGGCGTCGAAGAAGCGCTCCCAGGTCATCGCGGTGATCTCGGGCGCGAGCGCCGTCGGTCCGGACCGCTCGTAGAAGGCGTTGTAGCCGTCCCACAGCGGAAGCCACTGGACGTAATCGTCGCGCGTGACGAAGCGGATGGTGACGTCGTCGGACATGGATATCCCTGGATGGCTGCGTTGCGCGATGCCTGCGCATCGCTTCGACGTTCTATCGTTGCCGCCGTGTGGGATCAATTGCCAGCGCGATCGCGCCTCACTCGGCGGCGCGCAGCAGCCGCGCCAGATGGCGTTCACGCCCGGCGCGCTGCGCCCGGTATTCGTCGGCCTTGGCGGGATCGTCGGTGTGCCGCACCAGGTCCGTCACCGGCGTGTAGCTCAGCATGCGACCGCCGTCGGGCAACGCCGTGCAGCTGAAGCGCAGCACCTCGCCGTCGGCGAGATTGAGGTTGATCGGCGTGGAATCGCCTGCGCGCATCATCTCGATGCGCTTGGCGACGAATGCACTCAGTTCGTCCTCCGGCAATTCATAGGCGCCGGTGTCGCGGCCGTGATACATCAGCGCGACGAAGGGCGGCTTGCTCTCGGCCTGCGCATCCGACAGCGCGAAATAATCGCGGAAGGCGCGGTTGATGAACTCGGCGCGGGTGTCGGCGTCGAGCAGCACGATGCCGATGTCGACCTGGTCGAGCGCGGCGGCGAGCCGGGCCGCTGTGGCGTGATGCTGCTGCTCTGCGGCAAAGGCATCGATCCATTTCTGCCGCAGCATCCCGGTGATCAAGGCGGTGCCGGCCGTGGTCGCGACCAGCATCAGCATCCGTGCTACGTCGGCTGTGTCATAGCCGGGCAGCGCACGATGATCGAGGAAGAACAGCGCCGAGGCGACGACCGCGATCGCGGCGGAGATCAGCCCGGGGGTGATGCCGCTGACGGAGCTCGCCAGTGCCACGATGCAGACGAACAGCGGCGCGGGATTGGGGACGGCGACGATCAGGCGATCGATCAGGAAAGCGGCGAGCGCCGTGATCGCCGTCAAGGCCGGTCCTGAAATTGCACGCCAGTCGAACCGCATGCTCGTTCTCATGTCTCTCAAACGAACGATAAAGCCGTAGTTTGACGACAGAGCCGCAATGGTGCCGGGATTTTGCCCCCGACCGTTAAGGTGGCCTTGTCCCATCCGAACCAGCTTTCGCTGCTTTCAAATCAAATGATATGCAGATCGGCATGGAACCCGGTTTCGTGCCCGCGGGTTACCGCCTGCTTTGCTTTGACGAGGACATCGATGCCCGCCATTTCGCCTTCGCTGCTGCCGATCCTGATGCTGTTCGCCTCGAACGTCTTCATGACCTTCGCCTGGTACGGCCATCTCAAGTTCAAGGATCACTCGCTCCCGATCGTCATCATGGTGAGCTGGGGCATCGCCTTCTTCGAATACTGGCTTGCGGTGCCGGCCAATCGCTGGGGCAGCGCGGTCTACTCGGCGGCGCAGCTCAAGACCATGCAGGAGGTGATCACGCTGGTCGTGTTCGCCGGCTTCTCAGTGCTGTATTTGAAGGAGCCGCTGGGCTGGAATCACGCGCTCGGCTTTGCCTTCATCGCCGCCGGCGCGTTCCTGATCTTCCACAAATGGGGTTAGTTGTGCGGGGCCGGCTTGGCGGCAGGCGCCGTGAGCTGCGCAGGGTGCGCGCGGTCCTCGCCCTGGGTGCCGGTCACGATCAACAGCGAAGCGGCCAGCAGGATCGCCGCCGACAGCGTCACGGTCACCAGTCCGACGGGGGTCTTCAACATGTCGCGCCGCTGTCTCTCCCGCGCCTTGCCGCGGATCAAGGTGCCAAGTGGAATTGCTTGATTACGCCGGGAACGCCGTTGCCATGCTGATGTTGCTCGACAGCACCGTGACGGCGACGACCAGGCACAGCGTCAGCGCGCCAAGCGCGAGCGACGCCGCGATCGCGTGGGTCAGCCGGGACGATGCCACTGGGGCAGGGCGGCCATGGAAGCCCGCCGTGCCGGACCACCGTGTCATGGTGTAAATCCCTCAGGCCGCGAGCGAATCACTCGCGACATCCGAGCAAATCTGCCCGTTGTCACCGGCAAGATTGCGGCGGCGACGCCCCCTGAAAACGGCAGAAATGCGGCAACGACGAGCGTTTTGCCCGCTATTTGGGCAGTTTCCCCGCTATTCCCGATATTCGAACCCCTTTGTTCAGACGCCTGCCGCGAGGCGGGCCTCAGGCTCGGCATCGGTCCCGGGCCGCCAATCCATCGAGACAAATCCGGGGGTCTGCTCGACCCGTTTCAGCCAGGCGCGGACCGACGGAAAGGTCGCGAGGTCGAAGTCGCAGCGGTCGGCGACATGGGTGTAGCCGTAGAGCGCGATGTCGGCGACGGTGAACTGGTCGGCGGCGAAATAGGCGTGCCCCTTGAGGTGATTTTCCATCACCTGCAACGCGGCGTAGCCGCGCTCCATCCAGTCCTCCAGCGCGTGCGTCTGCAGGTCGCGCCCGCCCTTGACCAGCGACAGCCAGAAATAGGCGGCGCCGATGTTCGGCTCCAGCGCGTGCTGCTCGAAGAACATCCACTGCAGCGCCTCGGCGCGCTCGATCCGCGACTCCGGCGCCAGCGGCGTGCCGATCGCAACGTACCAGAGGATGGCATTGGACTCGGCGAGATGGCGGCCGTCGACTTCCAGCAGCGGCACCTGGCCGCTCGGATTCTTGGCCAGGAATTCCGGGGTGCGGCTCTCGCCGCGCAGGATGTCGATCTCGATCGCCTCGTACGGCGTGTTCAACACGGCGAGCGCCAGCCGGACCTTGTAGCTGTTGCCGGAGCGCTGCATCGAATAGAGCTTGTACATTGCGTCGGTGTTCACTCGGTGCGTCGGGTTCACTTGGTCTGAGACGGTACGCTTGAAAAATTGCGCGGCCTGTCACACCGCAACGCGCTTAAACAATGATGCCGACAGCGGTGCGTCGCAAGCCCTGCACAGTGGAAAAAGTCGAAACGTCTACCGCACTGCACGCGTTCAGAACGATTCCATCAACACGGCGCAACAACTCGGATCACGGCTGCGCGACGCTGTGCACGGTGCCGGTCGATGCGGTGGCGGACGCGCGGCAATTCACAAATCTTAACGCGCGACAGGCCGGCCGGACCGCGTGCCATCGGCACCGCGAGGTGCGCACCGCTCGGCACATTGTCCTCGGAGCAATCCGCGCTGGCGCAGACCGCCGGAAGCCTTGCCGGCAACGCTGCAGCGGCCGTCGCCGGGCTTGCCGGATATGAGCCATTTGGCTCCGGAACTTGCGGAATGTTGCGCGCGTTGCGGGCCATGCGCGAAAGTTTTCGTGCTTTGCCGCCAAGCTTCTTGCGATGCAGCGGAGACAGGCCTAGGGTGCCGCGATCCCATTCAAATCAAGTCGTGGCCGAACGGCTCACGACGTTTGCCAGGAGATGATTATGGCCTTCCTGTCCGCTGCGCTCGACCGTGTGAAGCCGTCCGCGACGATCGCGGTCACGGACAAAGCACGCGCGCTGAAAGCCGCGGGCCGCAACGTCATCGGCCTCGGTGCCGGCGAGCCGGACTTCGACACGCCCGCCAACATCAAGCTGGCTGCGATCCACGCCATCGAGGCCGGCAAGACCAAGTACACCGATGTCGGCGGCATTCCGGAGCTCAAGGAAGCCATCATCAACAAGTTCTCGCGCGAGAACGGCCTGAGCTACAAGCCGAACCAGATCATCGTCGGCACCGGCGGCAAGCAGGTGCTCTACAATGCGCTGATGGCGACCATCAATCCGGGCGACGAGGTGATCATCCCGGCGCCGTACTGGGTCAGCTATCCCGAGATGGTGGCGCTCGCCGGCGGCGAGTCGGTGCCGGTGATCTGTCCGGCGTCGAGCGGCTTCAAGCTGCGCCCGCAGGATCTCGAGAAGGCGATCACGCCGAAGACCAAGTGGGTGATCCTGTGCTCGCCGTCGAACCCGACCGGTTCGGCCTATACCAGGAGCGAGCTCAAGGCGATCACCGACGTGTTGGTCAGGCATCCGCATGTCTGGGTGATGACCGACGACATGTACGAGCACCTCGTCTATGACGACTTCGTCTTCACCACGGCGGCGCAGGTCGAGCCGAGCCTCTACGATCGCACGCTGACCGTGAACGGCGTGTCGAAGGCCTACTGCATGACCGGCTGGCGCATCGGCTACGCCGGCGGCCCGGCGCAACTGATCAAGGCGATGGCGACGATCCAGTCGCAGTCGACCTCGAACCCGTCGTCGATCGCGCAATGGGCTTCGGTCGAGGCGCTCAACGGACCGCAGGACTTCATCGCCGCGAACAACAAGGTGTTCAAGGAGCGCCGCGACCTCGTGGTGTCGATGCTCAACCAGGCCAGCGGCATCGAGTGCCCGCGGCCGGAAGGCGCGTTCTACGTCTATCCGTCCTGCGCCGGCACGATCGGCAAGACAGCGCCGTCGGGCAAGGTGATCGACAACGACGAGACCTTCGTCACCGAGTTGCTCGAGAGCGAGGGTGTCGCCGTGGTGCAGGGTTCGGCGTTCGGTCTCGGACCGGCGTTCCGCATCTCCTACGCCACCAAGACCTCCGATCTCGATGATGCCTGCAAGCGCATCCAGCGCTTCTGCGGCAATCTGCGCTAGTCGTTCCGAACTCAAGAAACTCAGGAAACGCTCCTGCACCAAGTGTGGGAGCGTTTCTATTTGTGTACGCAGATCGCGCGCCGGTAAATTCGACGAGTCAAATCACATCACGCTCATCTCACGCGCGTGTGCGCGAACAACGATGCCACACGCGCGAAGTTTTTAGGGCGTCTTTGCGGACTGCCTTGTTTTGGACACGAGCCTTCCCTTCTGTCCGCCGCGCTAATTCAGTTCATCTTGCGGAGACAGACCAAATGCGACTTTCGACTCTCACCCTTGCAGCGCTTGCGTTGCTGGCGCCGTTCGCCACCGCCAACGCGGCGCCCGAGGTTCAGGCCGGGGTCCTGCAATGCCAGGGCGGCGAGAATGTCGGCTTCGTCGTCGGCTCCGTCGCCCGCCTCGAATGCGTATTCCAGAGCGCCAACGCCCGCCGGCCGGAGCCGTATGTTGCGACCGTGAAGCGGATCGGCCTTGACCTCGGCGTCACCGCGACGACGCAGCTCGCTTGGGCCGTCAGCGCGCCGACCACGCAGCTCCCGCGCGGTGCGCTCGCCGGCAGCTACGGCGGCGTCGGCGTCAACGCTTCGGTCGGCCTCGGCGCCGGCGGTAACTTCCTGTTCGGCGGCCCGAACAACGCATACGCGCTGCAGCCGATCAGCGTGCAGGGCCAGACCGGCCTCAACGTCGCGGCGGGCATCGCCGGCATCGATCTCGAGCCGGTCAGCCTCGCTGGTCCGCGCCGTCATCATTACCACCGTCATCACCACCACCACTAAGCCGGTCGGTGTTTGATCAAAGGGGCCCGCGAAAGCGGGCCTCTTTTTTTGCGTCTGTGGTTTGTTGTGTTTTGCGCGGCAGGTTCTGGACGGCAGCGGGATCATAGCAACATCGCCACATCCCGTAACAATCGGTGGCCGGACACCGCAAATTCTGGCTGTGCATCCGATGTTATGGCATAGGAAGCGACAGGCGCCGCAGACACGGCGCCGTTCTGTTCTCTGCTCGCGTCACGCCTTTCAGCCGGAGACCTCCAACATGCGTCGCTTCATCCTCCTCGCCGGTGCTGCCCTCGCCACGCTGGCGATCGCTGGCGCCAACGCCCAACAGCCGATTCAGCGCGTGCAGGTCGGTGTCCTGGAATGCCGCGGCGGCGCGAGCGTCGGATTCATCGTCGGTTCGGTGACCAATCTCGGCTGCGTGCTGCGCGTCGATGGCGCACCTGAGGACCGTTACATCGCGACCATTCGCAAGGTCGGCATCGATCTCGGCATCACCCAGGAGTCGGCGCTGGCCTGGGGCGTCTACGCGCCGGTGGCCCAGCTTGGACCTGGCGCGCTGTCCGGCAACTACGCCGGCGCGCAGGGCAGCGCGACGCTCGGCGTTGGCGTCGGCGGTAACGTGCTGGTCGGCGGTTCCGACAACACCATCGCCTTGCAGCCGCTCAGCGTGCAGGGTCAGGTCGGCGTCAACATCGCCGCCGGGCTCGAGAGCCTGGAGCTGCGTCCGGGGCGCTAACTCAAGCTGCACCGTTTTGTATTCCGCCGAAGAAACTGCGGGCTTCCTCGGCAACCACCTCGGGCGCCTCGGCGTGGACATAGTGCCCGGCCTCGACGAACCTGATCGAAGGTTCGGTCCAGTATTGATCCAGCCGGTCCGACCATTCCGGCGCGATCAGCGGATCGCGGCGGCCCCAGAGAAAGCGCGACGGGATTTCGATGCGCGGCTGCGCCGGCAGCCTGCCTTCCAGCCAGCGCCGGCGATTGGGTGCCGACGAGAGATACCAGTCGAAGCCGCCCTGGATGTTGCCGGGCTTCATGAAGTTATCGACATAGGCTTCCAGCAGGTCGCCGAACACGGCGGAATTGTCGCCCGACCAGTGATCGAGGAAGTGGCGGAAATAGAGTCGGCATGACTCGCGCGAGCTTCCGACCAGTTGCGCCGCCCATGGCAGCTGCTGGAAGTATTGATACCAGACTTCGATCAGGTGACTGGGCTGGCCGTAGCGGTTGCCGAGGCCCGGATAGGGCGTGCACAGATAGAGCGTACCCGTCAGCCGCTGCGGCTGACGATGCGACATCGCCTGCATGACATAGGCGCCTAGATCGCCGCCGATCACGCCGAAGCTGTCATGACCGAGCGCATCCATCACCGCGAACATATCCAGCGCGTGGCGCTCTGCGGTGGCGGACGCATCCGGGCCAGCCGCCGGCTTGCCGGTGTCGCCGCAGCCGCGCAGGTCCGGCGCGATCAATTCGAAACTGTCGCCGAGACGCAGCATCACCGGACGCCACACCAGCCAGAATTCCGGCCAGCCGTGCAGCAGGAGCAGCGGCGGGCCTTTGCCGAAGCGCGCGACGTTGACGCTGATATCGCCGATATCGATCTTCTCCTGCGTGAAGCCTGCCGCGGCCGCTTCCGCGAAAGCCTTTTCCAGCGCCGTCATTAAGACCTCCTGTGGTTCGCCGCAGGCTGTCCGCGTTCGCTTCTCCGGTCCAATATTCGTTCGATACGGTAGCAGAGCTATTGCGTATGACCGTAGGCGCCGGCCGCCGTGCTATACCGCCGGCATGGAATTGCGACACCTCAGATATTTCGTGGCGCTCGGCGAGGAATTGAATTTCACGCGCGCAGCCGAGCGGCTGCACATCGCGCAACCGCCGCTGAGCCAGCAGATTCGCCAGCTCGAGGACGAACTCGGCGTGACGCTGCTGCAGCGGAATAGCCGTCCTGTCAGGCTCACCGAGGCCGGCGAGCTGTTTCTTGCGCGCGCACGTGCGCTGCTCGCCAGTTTCGAGGACGCGGTTGCCGATACCAGGCGCGTCGGCCGCGGTCAGGCTGGAAAGCTCGCGATCGGATTCGTCGGCTCCGCAATGTTTGCCGGCCTTCCCGATATCGTCAGCAGCTATCGCGACGCGTTTCCCGACGTCGAGCTCGTGCTTGACGAGATGCTGGCGGCGGAGATCGCCGAGGCGCTGCGGCGGCGCCGGATCGACGTCGGCTTCGTGCGCCCGGCGCTGCTCGCCGAAGCGGGGCTTGCCCAGCGCCTCATCCTCGATGAGCCCTATGTCGCAGCGCTGCCGCGCGCGCATCCGCTCGCGGCGCGAAGTGACATTGCGCTCGCCGAATTGTCCAACGATGCCTTCGTGCTCTACCCGGTGCGGCCGGAGCCGTCGGTCACCGGTCTGATCGTGGCCGCCTGCCAGGATGCGGGATTCACGCCGCGTCTGGCGCAGGAGGTGCTTCATCTGCAGACCGCGATCGGTCTGATCGCAGCCGGTGTCGGCGTGTCGCTCGTTCCGGAGGCCGCGGCACGCGCGCAGACCGGTCGCGGTGTGGCTTACGTTCCGCTTGCCGCACCGTCGGTGATGGCGCCGCTCACGATCGCATGGCGTGATGAAGACGTCTCGCCTGCCGTGCAGCGCCTGCTCGACATCGCGACGCGCTGGCGCGAGACAGCGGCGGCACCGGCCTAAGGAACTGGCGCACCTGATACGTTCGTCCGGACAATAGTGGTCATTCCCGCCGTTGTGGCCATGGTTAAACGCCGCCGCACCGCAGCGACGTTTTCCCGCTTGCCAAACGCGAAACGCAGGCAGAGCATGAATGGTCGCCGACCCAATCATGGGCCGAGCTCCAAAACGAGGAGGCGGCAATGGGACAAGACGTCAGAAGTCCCCGAGGTCCACGGTGCATCGCACTGGTGGGCCCTTTCCAAAGCGGTAAAACCACACTTCTGGAAGCAATCCTGGCGCGCACAGGCGCCATCAAGTCTGCCGGCAGCGTCGACGCCGGAACTTCCGTCGGCGATGCCAGCCCCGAGGCGCGTCAGCACAAGATGGGCGTAGGCCTGACCGCCGCCACCACCACCTTCATGGGCGACAGCTACACCTTCATCGATTGTCCCGGCTCGATCGAATTCGCGCACGACATGCGTGCCGCGCTGCCGGCGGTCGATGCCGCGGTCGTGGTCTGCGAAGCCGATGAGAAGAAGCTGCCACAGCTGCAGATCATCCTGCGCGAGCTCGAAGAGCTCGGCATTCCCCGTTTCCTGTTCCTGAACAAGATCGACCGCGCCAACAAGCGGGTCCGCGAGACGCTTGCGACGCTGCAGCCGGCCTCGCGCGTGCCGCTGGTGCTGCGCCAGATCCCGATCTGGAACGGCGATCTGATCGAAGGTTTTGTCGATCTCGCGCTGGAGCGCGCCTTCGTCTATCGCGAGCACAAGCCGTCGGAGGTGGTCGCGCTGGAAGGCGGCAATCTCGACCGCGAGAAGGAAGCGCGCTTCTCGATGCTGGAGAAGCTCGCCGATCATGACGACGCGCTGATGGAGCAGTTGCTGGAGGATATCCAGCCGCCGCGCGACGCGGTGTTCGACGATCTCGCCCGCGAATTGCGCGAAGGGCTGATCTGCCCGGTGCTGCTTGGTGCGGCGAGCCGCGAAAACGGCGTGCTCCGCCTGATGAAGGCGCTGCGCCATGAGGCGCCCGGCGTCACCGAGACTGCCAATAGGCTCGGCGTCAAGGATCAGAAGGACGCGCTGGCCTATGTGTTCAAGACCGTGCATCTGCAGCACGGCGGCAAGCTGTCGCTGGCGCGCGTGCTGGCGGGCCGGCTCGACGACGGCGCGACGCTGCAATCCTCGTCCGGCGAGACCGGGCGTATCTCCGGCATCCTCGCGGTCTCGGGCACGCATGACAGCAAGCGGCCGCAGGCCGAGGCCGGCGAGACCGTCGCGCTCGGCAAGCTCGACGCGATCAAGACCGGCGATACGGTCTCGAGCGGCAAGACGGCCCCGGCCTCGCTGGTCAAGGTCGAGCCGGTCGCGGCGGTGCTGTCGATCTCGATCGCCGCGACCGACCGCAAGGACGACGTCAAGCTCGGCCAGGCACTGCTGCGGCTCAACGAGGAGGATCCCTCGCTGACGATGATCCAGAACCCGCGGACCCACGACACCGTGCTGTGGGGGCAGGGCGAGATGCATCTGCGCGTGGCACAGGAGCGGCTCAAGGACCGCTACGGCGTCAACGTCAAATCGCATCCGCCGGCGATCGGCTATCACGAGACCATCCGCAAAGCCATTACCCAGCGCGGCCGGCACAAGAAGCAGTCCGGCGGCCACGGCCAGTTCGGCGACGTGGTGCTCGACATCAAGCCGAAGCCGCGCGGCACAGGCTTCGAATTCCACGAGAAGGTGGTCGGCGGCGCGGTGCCGCGCAACTATATCGGCGCGGTGGAAGAGGGCGTCGTCGACGCGCTGGCGCGTGGACCGCTCGGCTTCCCCGTGATCGACCTCGACGTCACGCTGACCGACGGCTCCTATCACAGCGTCGACTCCTCCGATCTGGCGTTCCGCACCGCGGCGCGGGTCGGCGTCAGCGAAGGGTTGCCGCAGTGCCAGCCGGTGCTGCTGGAGCCGATCCATCTGGTCGAGATATTCTGTCCGAACGAGGCGACTGCCAAGGTCAACGCGATCCTGTCGGCGCGCCGCGGCCAGATTCTCGGCTTCGACACCCGCGAAGGCTGGAGCGGCTGGGATTGCGTCCGAGCCACCATGCCGGAATCCGAGATCGGCGACCTCATCGTCGAGCTGCGATCGGCCACCGCCGGCGCCGGCACCTTCACCCGCCAGTTCGACCGCATGGCCGAAGTGACGGGCCGCGCCGCCGACCAGATCATCGCCGCGCATCGCGACGCGGCGTGATCCAATTGTCATTCCGGAGCGCTCGCGCCAGCGAGCGAATCCGGAATCTCGAGATTCCGGGTATGGTCCTTCGGACCATCCCGGAATGACCGATGAGATTTTCTCCCAGCAGTTTCCGACATCATGCTTGAATCCCGCCGTAACCTGGCGCTGGCCTCCGCGCTCAGCGCGCTGGCCGGCTATGTCGACGGCATCGGCTATCTGCATCTGGGCGGGCTGTTCGTCTCCTTCATGAGCGGCAACTCGACGCGGCTTGGCGTGACGCTGGCCGAGGGGCATTGGCAGCATGCGCTGGAGGCGCTGGAGCTGATCGTGCTGTTCGTCGCGGGTGCTGCGGCCGGCAGCCTGGTCGTGCTCAGCCGCATCGGCTATCGCCAGCCCCTGATCCTGCTCGGCGAGGCCTTGTTGTTGACGGCGGCCGCCTTGGCCTATGCCTATGGCCTGCCGAACGCCGCGGTCGCCGCTATAGTGCTGGCGATGGGGCTCGAGAATGCCGCATTCCAGCTCGAAGGCGGCGCCGGGCTCGGCCTCACCTATGTCACCGGCGCGCTGGTCAAGGCCGGCCAGCTGATCGCCGCCGCGCTGACCGGCGGAGCCGGTTGGGCCTGGCTGCCGAACCTCCTGCTGTGGGTGCGGCGCTGGTCGCAGGCGCGCTTCTTGGCGCACTTGCTTACCACTGGATCAACCTCGCCGCGATCTGGTTTGCCGCCGGCACCGCGCTCGGGCTCAGCATGCTGGTTGCCGTAACCGCGAAACGGACGGATTGACAGCGCGGCTGCCTTGGCCGATGTCACGGCCATGACATCATCCAGCAAAACCCGCGCCGCGTGCCTGATCGGCTGGCCGGCCGCGCATTCCCGGTCGCCGCTGATCCATCGCTACTGGCTGCGCACGCTGGGCATCGAGGGCGGCTATGTGATCGAGGCGGTGCCGCCGGATGATTTCAAGGATTTCCTGTTCCGCCTGTCGCTGCGCGGCTTCGTCGGCGCTAACGTCACCATTCCGCACAAGGAGCGCGCGCTGGCTCTGTCGACGCCGGACGAGCGCGCCCGCGCCGTCGGTGCCGCCAATACGCTGTGGTTTGCCGACGGCGAGCTGCGTTCGACCAACACCGATGTCGAAGGCTTCATCAACAATCTCGACGCCTGCGCGCCCGGCTGGGACAAGACCGAGGATGCGCTGGTGTTAGGGGCCGGCGGCGCGGCGCGCGCGGTGGTGTTCGGCCTGATCGAGCGCGGCATCAAACGCGTGCATCTGGTCAACCGCACCATCGACCGTGCCCGCGCGCTGGCCGATCAGTTCGGTGCATGTGTTCATCCCGCGACGTGGGACACGGTCGGCGATCTGCTGCCGCGCGCGGGGCTGCTCGTCAACACGACGTCGCTCGGCATGCACGGCCAGCCCGCGCTCGAGATCGATGTCGGCCTGTTGCCGCAAGGCGCTGTTGTGACCGATCTTGTCTATGTGCCGCTGGTGACGCCATTGCTTGCGGCGGCGCAGGCGCGCGGCCTGAAGACCGCCGATGGCCTCGGCATGCTGCTGCACCAGGCGGTGCGCGGTTTTGAATTGTGGTTCGGGCAGCGTCCGCAAGTGACGCCGGAACTGCGTGCGCTCGTTGAAGCCGATCTCACAAAGACTTGAGGCCTGGAATAGCGGGATGCAGCGGGGGTCAGTGTTACATCAACCTTGGCCCCTTTGGCCCCTCCCGGAGATCCCCCAATGTCTGCCAGCCGTTCCTCGCTCATTCGCCCATTCATTGCATTTGCGATGGTGACGGCATCCACGCTCTACGCACTCGCGCAGCAGCCGCCGACGCCGACGCGGGTGCGTGGAACCGTCGAGAGCGTCGACGGCGATACGCTCGCGGTGAAGTCGCGCAGCGGCGAAGACGTCAAGCTGCACATGGCGAGCAATATGCTGGTGCTCGGCCTCACCAGGATCGCGCTGTCCGACATCAAGGTCGGTTCCTTCATCGGCACCACCACGGTGCCCGGGCCCGACGGTGTGCCGAAGGCGGTCGAGGTGCATGTCTTCCCGGAGCACATGCGCGGCACCGGCGAGGGCTCGCGGCCCTACGACCTGAAGCCGAACAGCAGCATGACCAACGCGACCGTCGCGCAATCCGTGGTCAGCAATGACGGTCATACCCTGATGGTCAAGTACAAGGACGGCGAGAAGACGGTGCAGGTCGCGCCGGATACGCCTGTCGTGACCTATGTTCCCGGCGACAAGGCGGATCTGAAGGCCGGCGCCAAGATCATCGCCTTCATGAAGAAACTGCCCGACGGCTCGCTCGAAACCGACCGCGTCAGCGTCGGCCGCGACGGCCTGACGCCGCCAATGTGACGCGGTTTCATCATCTCTTCTTTGTGAAGAGCCTGGCTTCGATGAACGGTTGGTACACAGTAACAGACCCTTCGTCTGGCTCGTAGTTTACCGAGCGAGCCACCTCTCCTGCGAACAGGACGGTGGCTCGCTCGGAATACCATCATTTCCCCGGTGTTCCTGACTCCGCCAGCCAAACCCATGAGGGACATCATGCCGAAATCGACGCTATTCGCCGCATTGCTTCTCGTTGCCTTTGCCTCGGCCGCATCGGCGCAGCAGCCGCCGACGGTGCGCATTCGCGGCACCATCGAGGCCGTCGACGGCGCCATGCTGTCGATCAAGTCGCGCGACGGCGCCGACATGAAGGTGCGGACGACCGACAACGTCGCGGTGTTCGGCGTCGCCAAGACCGATTTGTCGCAGATCAAGCCCGGTTCCTATATCGGCGTCACCGCGATGCCCGAGCCGGACGGAACGCAGAAGGCGATCGCGGTTCACATCTTCCCGGAAAACCAGCGTGGCGCCGCCGAAGGCTTTCGTCCCTGGGACCTGCGCGCCAACTCGACCATGACCAACGCCACCGTCGCCGAAACGGTGGAGGGCACCGACGGCCAGAACATCACGGTGAAATACAAGGACGGCGAGAAGAAGGTCGTGGTGCCGCCGGGCACCCCGGTGGTCACTTTCGTCGCCGGCGACAAGGCGGAGCTGAAGCCGGGCGCCAAGATCATCATCTTCGGTGCGGTCCAGAAGGAGGACGGCACGCTGGAAGCCAACCGCGTCAATGTCGGCCGCGACGGAATCGCACCGCCGATGTGACGCGAAGCGTCATCCCGGGGCGATGCGCAGCATCGAACCCGGGATCTCGAGCGACGAACTCCGTTGTCGTCCCGGCCTAGTGCGCAATTGCGCACGGGAGCCGGGACCCATAACCACCGATGGTTTTTGTTGAGATAAGCTGTGGCCACAGCCGTGTTCTAGTCGCCCGTTAAGAAGCTTCCAGGCGACTGATCTGGAATCGTAATTTGGCTGGAATGACGTTCTGAGATTGCAAGGTTTTGGTGTTTTGTGCATCGGAAGCTTGCAATTTCGTTTTCGAGATTCCCTCGACGGGCGAAGCATGATTCCCTGTCCGCATCGGAGGGCACGATGCGGCCGAAGAAGCACAAAACGACGGGAGCGAACGATTTTTTCCGGGCGCGGCTCGACCAGATCATCAATCTGAAGCACGAGCTGGTCCGGCTCACCGGCAAGATCGATTGGGACTGGATCGACGGCGAGATCGCGCCGCTCTACAGCGAGAACGGCCGGCCGGGGATTGAGAC
>NZ_AUGA01000043.1:0-74871 GCF_000426785.1 Bradyrhizobium sp. th-b2 | reverse complement strand
TAAAAAACTCCGTGACACTAAAATTGAATAATGCGGCAGCCACAGGCGCATAGAATCGTCCGAGTACAGCCACAACGAAGCCCAACAAGGAGCCAATTACGACCAGCGGATGCAGTCGTATCAGACGCCGTTTAATAAGTTCTGTGGGTGACAATTCTACGCGAGAAGGGTCGTAGGCAAATGCCATTACATACCCTGACAAGCAAAAGAAAAAATCTACAGCGAGATAACCGCGAGGAATCCAGTTCTGAGGACCGAACTGAAAGGGTTCATAAAAGTGTAAAAAGGCGACGCAGATGGCAGCAATTCCCCGCATGCCGTCAAGAATGCTCAGTCGCGCGACCTCTTTTGGCAGCCAGCGACCCGGGGTCTTCGGGAAAGGCGTTGGGGGGCGGTAAATTCGGGAGGTCGTAGTTGGATTTGGATTTGAGCATCGCGTTCGACATGTAAGATTCTGCGATTCTATTAACGCATCTGTCGCATTTTCTTTGCATATAATTGCGTATACTTGCATATGCTTTGCATATACCGTGTGCCGCTACACGGTCTGAGCACCGTCAGTTCTGATGCGCCCGATCACATTCGAGCAGGCCAAGGCTCGATACCCGCACCGCTTCACCGTGGAGCATGTGCCGGCCTGGACGCGGGAGCGTCCGTGCAATCAGGGCGGGACCGCGACTTGGTTCTCGCTTGCGGGGGTGAGGTCGTACTTCTCGCCGAGCCACTTCACGAACTCGGCCGGCGTCTCGCCCAGCTCGAAGGACTGACGCATGCGCTCGCCGCCATCGTCGTTGACCAGGCCTTCGTAGGCCACTGTTTCCTGGCCTCGCCCTTGCAGTCGTCCTCGAAGCGCAGCCAGGCAAACTCCTGCGCCACCAGCTGGGCGGCGCTATGCGGATCGATCAGCTCGCCGCCCATGTAGACGTAGTCGCCCCGGTACATCGACGCCTTGCCATCATTGCAGACGGCATGCTTCAGCATGGCCGGGATCACCTCCCAGTCGTACGACCACCAGCTGAAGAACTCCGCGTCGTTCGCAGTCAGGATGTCGTAGATCTCCAGGCACCACAGCCCGAGAACGATCGACTGCGAGCGCATCTCGGCCGATCCACACTCCTCACGCATCTCGATCCATTCGACCCGAATGGCTGCAAGCGAGTTGGGGTGCTTCTCGCCGCTTTTCGAGCTTGGCAACCTACGCCTCGGTGCCGAGTGTCCACTCATTGAGACACTCCCAGACACAGAGCGCGGCCTCCACCTGCACCGCGGTGTAGGTCTCAGCCTGCTTTATCTTCTTCCTTTGCCATTGTTGATTTCCTCGAGAAGTTTCGCTCCATCGCTGCGCAGGCAGTTCATGTCGATGCGGCACGGGATGCCGTGGTGCTCTTGCACCGGGTTGACGAAAGCCTGGACGATGCCGAGCAGGCGCTGTGCGTATTCCTGAGAGATCATCGGTGGCCGATGGTCCACTTCGCGCTGTCGCGATATTGCTCGTAGAGCGGCTTCAGCGATGGCGCGATGCTCATGTCCACCATGTCATGGTGGCCGCAACACCAGCTGTCGTTCGGATAGCGGGAGATGCATGCCAGCTTGCCACTGTCGGTCTCGTTGTCGTTGAGGACACCGTCGAGCAGGTGGATGTCTTCCTTGATGCCGCAGTAGGAGCAGTGGCAGGCATCTTCAGGATTGTGCTTGAACGTCATCATCCGGCGGTCCTCGCGTTGATCTTCTCCTGGATTTCCTTCGCGACGCCGACCCAGGCATGACCGCTGATCAGCGGCGTATCCATTTTCTGCGGGTCCTCCTTCGCGACCATGCCGGACCACTTGTCGAGCGCATCGAGAACGAACAGCTGCGTCATTGCGCCGAACTGGCTGTGCTCCATCAGATCACGGACGAACTGAACGTTGGTCTTGGCCTTAGCCATTTGGAAGCTCCGGATGGATGCAGGCCTGGATGGACTCCGAGATCGTGAGCGGACGGTCGGACTTAAAGAAGCGATTGCCATCGCTGATGTAAGCGTGGAACGTCGGCGCGAGCTTGTTGTGGATCTCGCATACACGGTGGCTCACCGGCTCTCCCATCTGGAAGCCGCGTCCGGTCTGCATTGCGGGAGGAACAACGCCGAGCGCGTCGTAGTAGGTCTCTTCGTCGATCAGTTTCCAGATCACGTTCATGGCTCAGTCCTGTGGGAAGAGGAGGGCGACCGCCTCCAGCTGCGAACACATGGTGTGGTGGCCGACGTAGTTGCCGGCTTGCCAGCACCACCAGTGAGGGGTGAAGGCGAGATATGGGCATCTATCGTCGCCTTCGAGGCCGGCGAGGTAACCGGCTTCATAGATGTCGTGCGGCATCAGCTGAACTCGTAGAAGGCGACGGGGTGACCTTCGGGATCCAGCTGCTTGCGATCCGACCAGGCTATGCGGTCGTGCTTCTTGCGCGCGACCATCGTCTTGAAGTCGTCGATCGAGACGATGCAGCCGTACTCGCCCTTGATCTCGCGCCCTTGCAGATGCTCGAACCACTCCTTGGCGGTCGTCAGCGTCAGCTTCTCGTCTTCGTAGCCATGGAACAGGAAGGCCCAGCCGGCGCTGCTCTTGCCGATGTGGATGGCGGGATCGCTGCATCCACAGGTCGGGCAGAACGGGGCCGGCGTCGCGTAGTAGTTCGTTCCCATGTCAGTCCATCCATTTGTTGAAGTGGCGGTACACGCTGACGACAGAGACGGCCTCCATCTGGCGCTTGTGCTCTTCAGGGTGATCCTTCTCGCTGATCACATTCTGCGTCGCGAGATCGACGACGATGTTGAGCTGCATCCTGGGTCTTCATTCGTCGCTTTGGCATTTTGCGTTTGCCTTCATGCAATGAACAAGGCGCACCTCGGGCGTGAATTTGATCGGTTCAGTTGTTCAGACCAGCGTACTTGCTCTGGTCATCCCAGGAAGCGTCCCACACGGCCCGCATCTGGTTGCCGTTCTCCATGACGGTGACACGCTGCACGCGGTCGCTATAGCTGATGCCGTTGCGATAGAAATCCCGCGCATCCATGAACGATTGGAAATCGTGAATGCCCCAGGATCCATTGGCGAAGAGGATGACCACCTGGAACGGGCTCGGCTTGTTCGAGCGAGAGAGCGATGCATACGGGTCGGTCATTAGGTCACCTCAAGAATTGCACCAGCGGATTGGTTTGCCTGCCGCTGGTCAGGCTGTGCGTCCGGTCGCTCGCGGCTTCACCGGTCCAAAAAACTCAGTCGTCGTACTCATCCGGGTTCACAGTGGGGGTCGATTACTTCTTCATGGCCATACTCCTGGTCTCGGGGTCTCTGTCACCCGACCGATCACTCGATCGCGATGAAGTAGTGCCACACGCCTCGCACTTGCCGGCGCCAGCATCGGGAATTGGCGAAGCCGCCATTGAGGTACCAGTCACGCTTTTTGGTGCGGCGGAATGAGTGAGCCCGGTCCTCATCACATGACTCCCACGCCCTCGCCGTCCTCGTCGAAGACGGCCACGTACCACCAGCCGTCCGACGCCTGTTGCGCGACGTAGGTCCATTCCGGATCGCCGTCGCGGTTCGCCTTGGCGACCGCTTCAGCATCGGCGTGATTGCGCCATTTGGTCTGATTGTTCTCGACGATCCGCGTGACTGTCATGATGGTCCTCGTTGATGCTCTTATGTGAGCGCGGTGGACATCCGATTTGGCAGCTACCGGCGTATACAGCCGGGCTTGCTTGCTGTGGTTGAGGATGACCGCGCTCGCATAAGAGCAGGGGATGGCCGGATAGCGCCGGCCTCGCCACTGCGTTTGGGTCGCAGCAACCTATGAGCGGTGTCCCGTTTCTCCGGGCCGCAAACTTTTCATCATGGTCATGGGTGGCCATCATCGCCAGGCGCGGACGAAATGCCGAAGCTAGGCCGTTTGAAAGTGCGAGACGGGATGAAACCGCTACTCGCCTCGTCCTGCGGGATTTTCCCCTGCCTTTGTGTGCAGACCCACTTCAACCACACACGGGACCTCATCGGCGAAAGATGGTCAGCATCGGCCTCTTTCACCTTCGCGAAAGACTCACTGGCATCCACCCGCCGCGGCCATCAATCGCCCAGCGGTTGGTCCGCCAGTAGAGATCGGACTCAGCGCACACACGCTCGCCGGCCCTGATGCCGGCCTGAAACTGCTCGAAGGTCTCAGGCATGACGTCCCTCCACCAGCAGCTTGCGATGCAGGTGCAGGTAGACCCGGCTCATCATGCGGTAGATGCGCCGCGCCGTGCGGTTGTCCGCCGCAGCGCGCCACATACGGGACAGCTTGCGGTGCAGCCGATCGGCATCGAAGGAGTCCAGCTTGTTCAGCGTGACCATCACAGCCTCCAATGCTGGGCGCGAGCCCGAGCCTCGTCGCGGTTGTCGTTGGCGATCGACGTCTCGACATAGTCGTTCGCGTCGATGCAGCCGATGAAGTCTTCGTCGATGTCGACCTGCATGTTCGCCAGCGGCAGCGAGCATGGCAGGCGGGCGGCGGCGTTGTAGGCTGCCTGGGTCTTTGCGGTCAGGATCACGTGATGAGCCCTTGTTCCTTGGCGAGGTTGTGGAGGCGAGCGAACTCGATGACCTTGTAGATGTCCTCGAACTCCGCTTGCCGTTCCTGTTGGATGACGATGTCGTCATCCTTCTTGGCTTCGCGCCAGCCATCCCGCCAGTCGGAGGCCTCGTAGGTGCCAGGCGAATAGGGGTTGTGGACGTCCGGATCGCCGCCACGATAGAAGGCTTGGCGACCTTCTCGGCGCCGACGTGATGGCCCGCCGCTCATGCTGCCTTGTCCTTCTTCTCGGCGTGTTCCAGCTCAGACTCGGCGCGCAACCACTTCTTGCGGTCCTCGTCGCGGACGATGGATTCGCCCTGGCTGGTGCCGACGATCTGCCCGACGAACGACCCTTTCGAGCCGACGCGGGCAGACTTCACCCAGTCCTTGTCCTTGAACTTAGGCACGACCGGCCTCACACCACGGCCGGTCCAGGGCTCGGACCATGCCTGGCGACGTGAAGGCGACGAAGGTGTCGAACTCCATGCAGCGGGCAGCGGTCGCGCGGTTGACGACGTAGTGCCGGCCGCTGTCGTCCTTGAACTCGAACGCATCCATCCCGCTCTCGCAGAACGCCCGCGTCAGCCTCGCGGCACGGTGCTGGCTCTCGATGATGGTCGGATCGGTCTGGAACGGATCGGCCGGGTGGAACGGAAGTGACGTCAGCATCAGCGCCTCCCGACGTGCAGGGTGGTGGTTTCAGGGGTGACGAAGGCACGGATGCCGTTCGCCAGTGCGACGTCGTCGACGCCTTGGTCGATCAACTTCTCGGCGTGGTCCCAGACCCGATTGATCGAGGTCATGGGGATCAGGATGCCGGTCACGGCACGCTGGATGCGGTCGTCGATGGCCGCCTGCTGCTTCTTGGTGCGTTTCTTCGCCATCACACCGGCTCCAGCATCTGCTTGCGCCAGTCGTGGTCGGCTTCGATCTTCTCGCCCTTGAGGGTCCAGAAGCCAACCATGAGGATGTCGTCACCCTCCGACTTGTGCTTCGGGTGGTGCGCCTTGCAGTAGGTGCGCCACTCGTCGAGATCGAGCTTGACGATGTCGTGGTAGCCCTCGTCGTGACCGGCAGCGAATTGCTCGGCCATCTCCTTTGGGGTGAACTTCACGCCATCGCCGTCCGGCTCATAGCTGATGACTTCGCCGGTCTCGGCGTTGACGATCAGGTCGCCGTAGGTGCCGTGGAACTCCAGAGCTGCCGATGCCTTCGGCTTCTTCTTGGCGCGGCTCATGGCGCGACCCTTTCCATGTTGAGTTCCTCGCGGGACTTCGCGAGGTCGATGCCGATGTCGAGGCACATCAGGATTGCCTCGTGCGGGGTCTTGCTCGGGATGCGGACGCAGGCGTCGTTGATGTTGACGTAGCTGCGCTTGGTGGTCATCTTCTCGGCCGCTTCGCGCAGGATCTGCGATGTCTCGTCGTAGTGGTCGTTCTTCTCCCACTGACCGAAGACGTTGAGCTGGACACCGGCCGCCAGAGCTACCGCACCGTCTGCACAGAAGCAGACTGCGGTCGTTGATCGGATCGTGACCGGATCGCCGGACGCATCGCGGGCAAGGGTGCCCTGCGTCCAGTTGGCGGGGTCGGCGATGATCGCTCTGGCGGCGGCAATCGTCTCGGAAATCTTGGGCATGTCAGGCCTCCTTGGCCTTGCGGTCGCGGACCAGCTCGATCGCCCTGGCATCGAGCTTGTGGTCGTAGGCGACGTTGTCGAGATGGTCAGCCAGCTCGGAGTAGCGCCACCGCGGCCCGCTCCAGCACTGCTCGTTGTCGTGGGTGCTCTGAAGGTTCTTCAGCAGCATCCGGTGATCAGCCCACCACGCCGGGATGCGGTCGCTGTAGTGGTTGATCATGGCCTTGACGTCGGAGCCGTCCGTGAAGCGCTCCGGATCGTCCATTTCGGGGATATAGGCCGCGTCAGGCAGGAAGTGTCCGGCGACGCAGGTGCGACCATCGGCTGAGCGATAGAGACAATCCGGGTGCCTGGCACCGTGTCGGATCGTTACGCCCGCCGAGGGGCCCGGCGAAGTTGCGAAGTATCGACAGGCCTCGTCGAACACTTCCTGCGCGGAGGGGGGATGATCGAAAACGTGGGGCATGGTTCCGTCACTTTCTGGTGGCGACGTAGCGGATGAGCAGCGCCACGAGCTGGGAGCATTCGTCCTCACAGAGGGCGAACGAGAGTTCGCCTTCCGGGCGCTGCACGGTGAGACGCAGCGTGTAGGGACCGGGGTTGGCCACGATCCGGACAGAGCCGGTGCAGATCGCTTCCGGCTCGTTGAGTGGCGTCGGCGGGAGGAGGTCCATGGCTCACCAGTTCGGTTGGAGGTGCATGGAGATGCGCAGCCGCCACAGCTCGATGATGGCGCAGTGCCTCTCGCTCCAAATTGCCACGCGCCTCGCCGGCCAGGTGCAGGCAGCCCACGATGAGCGGCTTCGCACCAATGGACGTTGCGGATGGTGGCTTGCTCGGCGGCCGAGACCTTGATCTTGCGACCGCGATAGTCGGGGAACGTGGCCGAGATGATCTGGCCGACGTCCTTGCGGGAGACGGGGACTGCATCGACCGCTCCTCAGAACTGGTAGACGTTGTTCTGGGTGACGATCAGCCGCCGCTCGAAGTCGACCGAGCGCAGCGCTGAGGTGATGGTCACCTCGCCGGGTTGCGCCGCCGTGCTTGTCGTGCGCCTCGCCCATCTCGACGCGGGTACGGATGTTCCCGGAGATCGGCATCTGGTTGATCGGCGTACCGAGCGCGTCGGTGAAGCCGAGAAGCTTGCAGGTGAACATCCGCATTGGCTCGTCCTTCGTTTGCAGTGATTTGCAGTCAGGCAACGAAGAAAGCAAGTGCAAATTTGCTGTTCCTCGCAAAAATGTGGAGGTGACTGGGGGAGGGCTCGAACCTCCGGCACGTCGCGTTGTCCAGCGTCGATGCTGGCAATCCCATCAAAGGGCGCCGCCTCTCCGTTCCCGGTTCCTTGGGGAGCCCAGTCGCTGTTGGAGGGGTAACCCCTTGATTTCCGTTTGCATTTGTGCTAGAAAATGCAAGCGGGATTTTCAGGTCAGCGGTGCTGATGTACCGCGATCGAGCCCCGAATTAGGGCTTCGGAAATTCCAGAATAATTCCCGAAATCGGGGCGGCCGGGGGATTTTCCGGACCCCGATTTCGAATTTCGAAGGCCGCCTCCAGCTCCTCGGTCGTCGCAATGACGATCACGTCAGAGGAGCCCCGGGTGAAGAGCACTCGGAAGGCTTCGGCCAGGATCGCCGCCTGCTTGGGCGTCCGGTCAGACCGTTTGTGACAGGTGCTGTAGAGCACCCTCAAGCGGTCACGCATCGCCTCGGTCGCTGGAACGCCGAGAGCCAGAAACATCTGAAATTCAGCCATAACTCAGCCGTCCTCCATTCGCGGGCCGCCGGACAGGCACACCCTCACGATTGAGATCCAATAGGTTGAGAAGAGACAGGGAGAGGAGAGACTGGCCAGTGATTGAGCCTTGTCTCGGGTCCTCGCCAGAAGCCGGCCTAACGCACCAGAAACAGCGCATCAGGCCGGCAATCGCACGCAACAGCACCAAATTCACACGCAAACAGCATGGGGGCCGTCGCGTCGAACGCAGTCAGCGCATAAAAGGCAAATTCAATTCCAGCGCTTCAAAGTGACGAACGAGACCCTCAAGACACAATATCTAGTGCAAAGAGGGCTCAAAATGGTATCTCAGTCCGCAAAAACCGGGTCTGAGAACCCGCAAAACGGGGTTCATACACTATATCTGGTGCGCGGGCCTATCTACCGAGGCCCTTCAACTGCATGATTTGCATTTCGAGACCAGACGACGCTGCCTTTCTGGCCATGGTCCAGCCGGCGTATGCAAACGCTGCGAGGAAGAGGATCGAGGCGGGGCTCGGGATAATGATCGAGGGCAGTCTTCTCATGGTGGTACTCCTGTAGGCTGCGGGTTGGTCCCTGTTGATCGCCATCCGGGCTGGTAGTTGGGTGGCCCGGCTCACCGAATTGCATTCAAGCAAACCCGTGGGCGCGCCGAACCGTGACGTCGAGCGGCATGGTGGCCCGCATGCGGGAGCCTGTGATCACCGCGTCCTCGAGGTCGTCGGTGTAATAGGCGGAGGGTTCGGCGTCGCGGTACGCCAGCTCGGCGTAGGCCACGCGGAACTCGCGATCCCGCTTGGAGATCTTCATGCCGGACATGGCCAGGCGCTGACGCGCCTCGGTGAGGCTCATCATGGGTCTGCTCGGAGGTGTTGAGGGTTGGGGTTACTTCCGCGGATTGGACGACAGGCCGTAAGCGGCGATCGCCATGGTCTTGCGGAACGGGTTGGTGGTAACGACGCCGACCTGCCGGCCGGTGTCGTCGACGACGGAGTAGGAGCGCTTGCGGATGCCGTAGTCGGGCAGATCGCAGTCGTCGCTCACGGCGTAGGGATCGCGGCCCTTGCGCTTCTTGGGAGCCTCACGGCGGATGCGTGACGGGGGCGCCGGATCGTGGATCGACTTCGGCTCATAGTGGCCGGTCTTGCCCAGCGGATCGGGGGTGACGTTGTCGTCGTCCATGGCCTCGAAGCGCTTGAACTGCGCCCAGTCGGCAGCGGACTGCAGATCGGCCTTAGACAGGCGGGTGTGCATGGGCTGCGCAGCCTTGGGGGCGGGGGCGTAGTTGCCAGCCAGCCAGTCGGAGGCGTTCTCGCGCTTGGCGTCATAGTCGATCTGGCGCTGCTCGCGGATCACCCGACGTTCCGCCTCAGTCATGATCTGGCGCGCAGTGGGGCGTTCGATGTAGCGCTTGGCCATCGCAAAAATCTCTCAAGATAGGGGTGGGGGGGCGCTCCCGCGGAGCGGTATTCGGATTTTGTCGAGACCCGCACGATTCTGGAAAATCCGGGGGTCCGGAGAAAAGCCGAAAAAAGGCCAGCCGAAGTCCCCCGGGAGATGATCCCGGAGGGCTTCAGGCCGGTGATGGCGTGGGGGTAGGAGGGGCTTACGCCGCCTCCAGTTCCCGCTCGGCCGGGATGAGAGTCGGGGCTTCCGCCGGGCTTTCGCCGAATGCCGCGTCGACCTCTTCCGCCGTGCTGGCGCGTTCCAGCCGCAGGCCTTCAAGGCGAGCGATCAGGAGAGTCAATTCGGCGTCGGTCATATCGCCCGCCTTCTTGACGATTGCGTCAATCGGGTCCGCCTTCTCCTTTTCAGAGGCCGGTTTCGCCAGACGCTGAGTCAGTTTGGCGAACGAGTCGCCATACTGGCGCTTGACGAACTCGCGGAAATGTTCCGCTTGTGCCTGTCCATCCGCGCCGCTCGCCTTCAAGGCGATGATATCGCGGATTTGGTCGGCGTGGTTCACACACACATCCGACATGAGACGGAAAGACCACGTGCGCAGCTTTGCGAGGCCGTCGACAAGCCGCGCCTTGTCGGGCTTGGCATAGTCGGGATTGGCGGTTTTGCCACCGTCGACATAGTCGGAAATCGCCTTTTCCCGATCCTTGCCCTTGAGCGCCATCGCGCGGTTGAGGATATGGTCCGAGTCGCGCCACACGATATTGCCCTTAACGGCATACTTCTTGAGGAAGTGGCGGAAAGTGGCCTTGTTCGCCTTTTCCGTAATATCCTTGTCCGTTTCGGCGCGCTCAACCTGACGGTTGGCCATGACAAGGCCAAGGGCAACGGTCGCGGTGAAAGCCGCCGAGTCGTCATCCTTAACCGCCTTGATCGCGGCAGAGAGGGCAATCTCGCCCAAAGTCTTGGCCGTGGGTGCATTTGCGGTAGACATTTTCGGTTCCTTCTGTGTTTTCCGGAGGCCCGGAGAAAATTCGAGGTTTGGGCATGGCTCTCCCGTGCTTTGAAACCGCTTGGCTTCAAAGACTCCACGAGTCACAAGACTCGCGCGGGAAAAATCAGCTTGTGTCCAAAACCTCCGTTTGCATTTCCAGTAAGCAACCATAACAAATCCAATCATAGTTGGAAGTATCTAAATTTCATCAATGATCTCAATGAGCTGTATGATGAAAATTACCAAAATCCATCGACTATGTTTGCATTCGTGCTAAGGCATTGATATTGCTCTGGAATTTCAGCTTCGAAAAAACGGAAGCAGGTCAATCTTCTTCTGAAAGTCAGAAATCAGCCCTTGGCACGGTAGAAAAAGATTTCAAAGTTTCAAAATAAAGAGAATATTTTTTTATTGCATGGGCCCCCTGTGTCGGCCGCCCCCCGAAACTTTCCACCGCCAAAAGGCCATTTACGCCAACGGGTTGGACCCCACTGGCCAATTGCCACTCAGGCCTTGCAGAAACCGGGGCTGTGTGCGCTGAACGGGACGGCCCGCGACTGAGGTCCCTGAACTGGCAGGCCGCTCCTAGGGCTCCTCTGGCCGTTTGCATTGGGGCGGCCCTGTCCGAAAAACGTATGCAAATTTCTGACAGGGGGGTGGCTCGGAAAAGACCCACCCCGTTTTGGGGCCCCAGCTCGGCGGCGCGCTGGCCAAAAAGGCCATTTTCACTGCGCAGTAAATATGGCCGATCTGGCGAATATGGCCGCGGCCAGCGAGGGCTTCGCCACCAGATACGCCGCGGCGAGACCTCGCGGCTGGGGGCCAAGGTTGAGGTCTCGCCTTCGTGCGGAGTCTCAGCCGTGGGGGCTGAGGCCGACATCGAACGATGATTCCGGCCGACCGTCAATGAGCATGTCCGGCGAGGGCTTCGCCCTGAAGAGAGTCCCAATCCCGCGGCGGCGCCCGATGACGCCTTTGCGTATCATGGCCGCCTCGGATGACACGCAAACGCATCATGGCCGGCGAGCACTCCGCGCTCTAATGACCCGGTGGCCGCCGGAACGGGATCACGTCGCCGTCCGCTGCTCTGACCACCACCCGCGCCAGCGCCATGATGTCGAAGCCGAGATCGGCGACCGCGTCGGCGATGCCCTGGCGGTCCATCTCGTTGACGATCGCCTCAGCAACCTTCATCAGTCGTGCCTTCTCCGCTGCCACGTCGCTCATAGTCATGACCCCGTTGAGAGCCAGATCATATCCGCCACGGGCGTGGGTAGCGAGCGCTCCGCGCTCAGATCAGATCCCTATCGAGCGCGGCGAGTTGCTCCAGGGCCCATGCCCGATAGCTAGGCATTTCCGGTCAAAATGCGAGACCTTACTTTTCACGGGCTATTGGCAGCGTCACAACCAATGCTCATAATCTTCCGCCAGGCGCCTCTAGGGGAAACGTGGCTGATCCATACACCATTCGCATCTTCGTTCCCGACGGCAACCCAGAAGGGTTGCGCATCATAGACCGGATGAATTGGACCGGGCTCGGCATCGCATTTCCCCGCGACGTTCAACGTGCAAAGGCAGCGATTCGTGGTACGCTGGGCAAGCGCCTAACCTATCGGGACTCGTCTCCGCTGTGACCGACGTTCCAGTCAACCCAAAAGTATTGATCTGGGCTCGCCTTGAGCGAGGGTTTGACGTACCCGGAGCGGCGGCACGGCTTGGTGTCCCTGAAGAAGAATTGCTTGAGCTTGAAAGCGGTGCGCGCCATCCATCCGTTGGCGAACTCCGAAACATGTCCGCCAAGTACGAGATTGGATTTTCTTCTCTCCTAATGCCCGATGTGCTTCCTTCTGAAACGCGCCTAAAGCTTCAGGACTTCCGAACGCACGGGAGCGGAGCCCCGGGGAAGTGGAATCCAGAATTGCTCATGGAGATGGATGACATCAATGTGTTGATTGATGCCATGGCCGATTTGCGTGATGCCGACCCCGCTCTTTTCGCCAACAAACTTCCTAAAGCCAGCTTTGCCACCGGTGCGGAAAAGGTTGCCGTCGATGAGCGGAGCCGCGTCGGACTTGATGTCAGTACTCAAGCTGCTTGGAAGACAGACGCGACAGCCTTCAAGACGCTGCGTTCCTTAGTGGAAGCCCAAGGCGTGTTCGTCTATCAAGTAAATGCCAGCACTACCGATGACTGGCGCGGCATGGCTATTTTTGACGAACGGAAAATTCCTGTCATCGTCATCAATTCTAATGAAGCCTTCCCGGCCGCCCGATCTTTCACGCTATTCCATGAATACGCCCATCTGCTACTTCGACAGAGCGCCATAACGGATCATCGATCCAGGGACGCGAACGAGGAGTACTGCAATAAATTCGCGGCATATTTCTTGATGCCTGCACAAGAATTTAGGGGCGCTGCGCTTTCTGTTGGCGGTGGCTTCCGAAACTATTGGACGGACACCCACCTAAGGAAGATAGGTGGCGTCTTCAAAACCAGCATGAGCGCTGTAGCTCTCCACCTAGAGAACCTCGACCTAGCTCCCGATGGATTTTTCAATGTGAAGGTCTCTGAGTGGCGCGTCAGGGAGAAAAAAGATAGTAAGCCACCAATCGTGCCGTATTACGACAAGATCGCGAACAGGCTGGGTGTGCAGCACATCAAAGTTGTCTTGGAGGCCTTAGACCGAAAGCGCATCAATCAACTAGATGCATTCGAAATGCTTGACGTCCAAGCCTCCAACTTTGCGAAGCTACGCGCTAAAATAATGGAGCGCGAAGCTGGTTTCGGCTGGCGGCCATAATCGATACGTCATCGATGCTTCAAGTTGGATTTCCGTTGAGGGAAATCCAGCACAAAACCGGATTCTCTTCTTTCTCGGCAAGCTAATCGACGACGGGAAAATACAATGTCCGCCGGAAGCATGGGATGAAGTTGATAGATGTCCGTGGGTCAAGGCGTGGCTAGAGCAGCACTACATCCGTTTTGTGAAGCGGATTTCTGATATTGAATATTTGATGCTTGTAGGTCGGGTGACGCATCAATTCTCAACGATGGCAGGCGCGAGAAGGCGGAAAGAACGAGCGGATCAATATATCGTCGCCACCGCCGCCCACTTAAACGCTACATCTAACCCGACGCGGTACCGGGTGGTCTGTGAGGAAACCGACACACAGCGCCCAAGTCGGAAAATGGTAACAGCCTGTAAGGCCTTTAATGTCGAGTCGATGAGCTTGCTCGAAATGTTGAGGGAGGAATTCCCGGATGAGGGCTTCTAAAACAATGAACAGGCCAGTTCACCCCAAGCGCACACCTGATGAACCAGAACAGTCCAAGCGCCTCCTAGAGGCCGCCAAAGAGCACAAGGCAGACGAGACTGAGGCGGGTCACAAGCGCGCCTTCAAGGCCGTGGTGAAGCCGCGTGCCAAACCTGACACTCGTTGAGGCGGAGAACGTTGCGGTCGCCATTTGGGCGGCAGTCTTTGCGGTCTACGTCATTGCGTCGGGAATACGCTTTTGGCGCGGGGGTGGCGCTCCATATCCAGGGGTGGCTGGTAGCACTTGCCATGCTGGCTTACTCGCCGATCTTGGTGCCGATCATGCTTCTCGGATTCGTTTTCCAATATCTGATCGGCTGGCCGATCATTGGGCTAATCAAGCTGTTCCGGCGAAAACCCTAAATTCCGGTGGTCGGGCCGCTGGCTCTGGTCCTATTGCTCAACGATCCAGACGCGCGCCAGGGCGTCGAACCTAACGAGGCGGATCGAGGCATCTGGGCACATGCCATGGCGGATCATTTCCTCACGCAGGGACTTGGCGTCCGCCTGAGGCTTTAGCCGATACAACGTCATGTCGTTTCCTTCGGTTGGCCGAGAGAAGCTAGATTGTCAGAACTCAATGCGCTCAAACGAAGGCCGAACTGAAGCAGCTAAGTACCTGATATTGTTGGTGGGTACGTGAAGTGAAACATCGCCCATCCGAATCCAAGAAGGATCGATGCCTCTGCCGCTCCCATGGTCTAGCCCCTATTGATGATTTTGATGTAAAGGGAAATCGCCCCGGACTGGCATCCGAGGCGATTGAAAACATAAGCGCTCCGCAGCGCGTGTCACCCTTAAACGTTTAACGGAGGTGCTTGGTCTAACCATTCCGGGCTCGAATGGTCGTGGGTTTTCACGAGACCGGAAGCCATTGAGGCTCAGCGGCAAATGGCAAAATTTTATAGGACAGCCGATTCCGCTCCGCCGTCGAAACAAGCCAAGCAAGAGCGGATGGGGCAATCTGAAAATTCACCTGCCAGACATTTTCGGCTAGCCGTTCAACTCCTTTGGTCGAACCTCTTATCTTGGTCGCGATACTATCGTTGAAGGCACTCCAATCCTCTCCGCGTTGGGACCGGTCAGGTAATTCGATTTGAATGATCGCGCTGTGCATCGCTCGCTCCTAGTTGGCTTGGCAGCTCCTAGGATAGCGACGAAACGGCCGGGCGTCTTTGTCTAGCAGGCGACGAGTGTTGGCACCGGGCTTTCATCTGAAGTCCTGTCCTGCACGGAAGGGAGCTGTGATCCAATCGGCCGCCCGACATTGCCCTCGATGAAGTCAGGGTGGAGTGGTCGACCCCCTCGTCGGTCTCACGGAGTCGCGGGCGAATGCTCATGCGCCCAGCCCCCTGTGTGCCTTCTGGATGTGACCGGGGACCGAATTGTTGGTCAACGGCTCGCCGCAGAAGCAATGCGACTGGCCGGAGGTGTTCTGGCTCGGCAGCCGCCTGTGTTCGTCCCACATCCTCTGCTTCCAGCCTCATAGTCACGCTTCTGCCGCCACAGCTCGAAGTGAGCTTCGGTCCTGGTCGGCAGGAGTCGACGCCAGTCGCGCTCGAAGCCGGCCCTGTCGTCCTCGAAGGTCTCTGCTGTCCCGTGAGTCGACTGGCCCGGATCGCAGCCCGGAGTGAAGCCGCAGTTCCACCCCCATTGCGGAGCGTGAACAGGAACGCCGGCTCGTGGACCAATGTGTCCGACGCGGACATCGCCCCAGTAGACGAACCAGCCACCGGGCAGGTGAGGGTCGTTGTCGGGCTTGCGGGTGAGCTGCGTCATGTCGTCCTCGTTGACAGGGGTGTCAACTCAAATGACAGGGGGGTGTCAACCAGGATGACAGGGGGGTGTCAATTAGGACGACAGGGGTGTCAACCAGGATGACACCATAAACCATCACTATAACCATCACCTAAGAACCAAGATTCTCCCCCCTGCGGGGCGGGTCGCTGGCTCGTTGTTTCCGCCGCCTCGATAGGTAACCGATGGCCGGCGAGTTTCAACAGTTCGGCCGGAAATTGGCCCCAGGTGTGAAAACCTGGTTCCATTTGCATTCGGGCCAAGCGCCAGGGGTTGACAGAACCCCACCCCCTGGGGTAGGACTTGCTGTATCGTTAGCATTCGTGCAAACGGGAGCCAGGCCCCAGGGACATGGCCCGGCAATCAACCGGGACTTTGGGCGGCGTCCGGACCCACAAACCCCATGCTATTCGGCACGCACGCCGTACGACCCTCAGGGCTGGTAGCGTTTAAAGACCGAACAGAGCCAGGCGACACGAGTTCGGTATGTCCATGCGCTTGCTTGAATGCAAACGGAGGAACCGGCAGTGAGCGCAGAGATGATCCAGTACCTCGCCGCGATGGTTCTGACCCCGGCTGTCGCCGCCGCGGTGCTCGGCCTGTTCTGGCTGGCCCGCAGAGCGAAGGAACGGGTCTTCGGATGACTGCGGACATCGAATTTCTGGCCGTCCTGTTCAAGTGGACGCTCAAGCTCGCGGCACTCGGCGGCTGCGCGATCGCCACTGCGCTGATCGTCGTCCTGATCTTCAAGCTGTTCGGAGGTCTCGATGACTGAACTCCTCGACCGCGTCTCTCCCGAGCGCAAGGATGTAATCCTGGCGCGAGCGGAGGCGCTTGTCCGCGAGGAACGCGGACGGCGCGGGCGCTCCGCGCCAGATTTAAACCAATCATCGGCCGCGGCCCCGAGCCCGCTGGCTCGCTATCTGCAAGGCGTGGCCTTGGGATGCGTCGCCGGCTTCGTCGTCGGCTACGTGCTCGGCATCGCGGTGCCGCGCCATGACGACTGCCGGCTGCGGGCGAACGCAACCCACGTCTCGGTCTGCCTCGACGGCCCGCTGGCGAAAGCCAAGGAGCTGGTCCGATGAAAGGGCCGCTCGCCGAGTTCAAGCGCGACACCATCGTTGGGCGCGATCGTCGTGCCGCGCGCGATCAGCGGATCACGACCTACACGGTCACAAATCAGGTGATCAAAGCCGACATCGAGATGACCCCGGAGCGAGAAGCGCAAGCCCAGAAGCTCTCCGAGTACTGGGCCAAGAAGATCGAGGAGGAACTGATGCGTCAGCTCCTCGGATCACCATCCGAATACGAACACAGCCTGCGTGCGGCAGGCATCCAAGTTTAACCAGAGCCCGCGGCCTGCCCCAGGCAGCCCGGGTCACCCTTCAAGAGGCCGGAATGTCGCAGGTCGTGCCAGACGAACTCGTTGATCTCGCGCTCGAACATCTCGATGCAGAGGTCAAGCGCTGGCGGCGCGTGCCCTGGGCTCCCGGCCACATCCGCCTGCTCCGCTACTCGCTGTGCGTGGATGACATCGGGCCGGCTGAGGAACCTCAGTCCCAGGAAACGATCACCTGTCACGACGTGCCGGCGCACATGGCTGACGACATGATCGTCCGCTTTGCGATGGAGAAGGCCGTCGAGGCTGTCATCGGAGCTATCTCGGTCGCGACGCCGGCAAAGCCGAAGCGGAAGACCCCGCGGAAGCGCAAGGCCAAGTCATGATGACGAATGCGATCGGTGTCATCCTGATCCTGATCGGCGTCGGCTTTCTCACCAGTGTCTGGAACGAGTGGCTAAGTCGCCACGCGACAGCGGCATCTCGGCCGAGATGGCCGAGTTCCTGCAGACGCCGATGTACGTCCATCATGCCCGGGCGCTCGCCCGCTTCCATGGCCTCACCGAGGAGGAGTGGCCGCGGTTCGCGCACATGGCCATTGCCAAGATTATCTACGAGGTCCCGATCTGATGGAGCAGCTGTTCAGCGCGGCGCACGCCGCATCGCGGATGTATTCGCAGAGCTGGCGGCGCGGAAACATCGTCCGCTGCCAGAGCCGGTTGCGACAGACACGGCTCACCAAGCGCCTGATCGACTTCTACCTCGATGAGATCGAGCGGGAGATCGACTTCATCATCTTCGAGAGGGATGCCGCATGACCACGATCGCCTACAGGGCCGGCATCCTGGCCGCGGACACGCGGATGATCCAGGGAACGGCCATCATCGCGGAGAACGTTGTCAAGATCGTCCGGCGTGACGACGGCGCGCTGTGCGGCGGTGCAGGAGATTGCGCTTGGGTGCAGGCCTTCCACCGCTGGTTCTTGGGCGGCGAGGAGGGTGATCCTCCGATCGTCGAAGACGGAGACAAAGGCGTGATCGTCAAGAAGCCAGGGCCGATCAAATATTTCGAGCCGGGCGGCACTGTCGAGTTTCGGGCGCCGTACTTCTCCTTCGGCTCCGGCAAGGAGTTCGCGCTTGGCGCCTTCTGGACCGGTGCAACCGCAAAGGAGGCCGTGCAGGCCGCCATGCATTTCGACCCCGGTACCGGCGGTCGCGTGATGGTGCTGAGCCATGACCAAGGCTGATCCGATTTCGACCAGCCCGAAGGCCATGATCGCCTTCGAGCTGATGAAAATCCTCGACCCGCTCGTTGGTGTGGCCGAGGCATCGTTCTTCATGTCGCGAAGCAACGACCTGCTCGGCGGCGCGACACCCGTCATGGCAATCAAGGAAGGCCATATCGACGAGGTTCGCCGCGCCGTGCAGGCTGTCGCGATGGAGAAGGGTGTGTTCGCGGAGCCATGGCTCCCGCCGAAAACTCGTCGCTGAAATTGCTGGGGTAGCTCAACGGTAGAGCGCCTGTCTTCCAAACAGGTGGTTGTGGGTTCGAGTCCCACCCCTCGCTCCAAAAGGAAATCGAACATGGGTGAGTACGACTACGTGCCCGTCGAGCGGGCGAAACCGCACGTCATCGTCGCCTACAGCCGTGATGTCGCTATCCAGTATCGCGACGCCTTTCAGCTCGACGCGAACATGTGGGCGTGCCTCGGGATAGGCCAGCGCCTGCCCGGCAAGGGCTGGCAGCGCATCGTCATGGTGCGCCCGCACTGGAGCCTCTCGCCGGCAGAGGCGATCGAGTTCGAATTGTTCGTCGAGAACTGGCGAATGGCGACGTTCCCCGACAGCGTCTTCAAGATCCTCTGAAAGGAAAGCACATGGACGTCGCTCAGGTCGTCGACCACAAGCCAGTTTCGATCTGGCAAAAGTTCAATCCGCTCTGGTGGCTGGTCGGAGACGACGGCTGGAACGTGCCGGCCGTGAACAACGGTGAGCCGTACCTGCCGGAGGTCACCAACGTCTGGCTCCGACGCTTCTACTGGTTCATCTGCCGCAACCCGCTGATGAACGTCGTCGGCTATGTGCTCGGCGTCGAGGACAAGAACTACTTGGTCTACGGCTCCGACCAGGTGCTGCGGACCACCGGCCGAGACTGCACGCCGGAAGCATTCGGCTTCCGCTGGGCGCTGCTCGATCCTGGCTTCAGCGTCGGCGCAGCCATCGTCTCGGCGATCGCGGCTTGGCTCGCATGGAGCGTGTATCCGGCCTTCGCAGTGATCTTGCCGATCTCGCTGCTCAAGGCGAGCGGCCTCCTGCCGTTCATCAGCTACTGGAACGGAAAACTCGAGTTCTACATGGGCTGGCGGCCGGCGAGCGGCGGCTTCGGCACCAAGATCGTATGGACCGCCAAATGAAGATGGATCTCGACCAAATTAAAAAGTACCTCCTCTGGTACATCCTGTGCCTGTGCGTCGCGGCCAGTGCCTGGACCACGGCGCTCGTGACCACCATCAAGGACGGTCGCACCGCTCTGGCCGTCATAGGCTTCGTCGCCTGGCCGGTCGGCGTCATCCACGGTTGGGGCATCTGGCTGGGCTTCTGGCCGTGATCTGGGAAGCCATCATCCTCGCGGTAGGCATCGTCGCCGCCGCGGCAATCATCTCCAACACCATCGAGAACCTCGTCGTCGATCTCGCGCAAGACATCTTCTCGCGCTGGGACGCCATGATCTACGAGGACGACGAGGACTGATGCCGTTTCCGTTCTGCTTCATCATCTTCACCTACGCGATCTGGCAGGCGTCCATCGAGCGGGCTTTCGATTTGAACCCGTCCGAGGTGCGCCTTGAAGGGCCCAAGAACCTTTGACCTGATCATCCTGGCGCCGCTGCTGATCGTCATCTTCCTCTGTTCAATGGCGCACCTTTTCAGCTGACGACCAGCCGGCTCCCAAAAATACCGAGCACGAAAAATGAAGGCTCTCAAAGCACTGGCCCTTGCGGGCCTGGTGATGATCGCTGCTGTGTCGCCATCACACGCGCTGATCATCAAAGGCGACCCCGGCGGGATCATCGTAGACTTCATCAAGAAGTACTCCGACATCCGTGACAGCGGCGAGCGCATCGTTGTCGACGGGGAGTGTGTCTCCTCCTGCACGATCTTCCTCGGCCTCGTGCCGAAGCAGAACTACTGCATCACGCCGAATGCAAGTCTCGGCTTTCACACGGCATCCCTGCGCGAGACGGAGCCTGACGGCACCGTCAAGTACACCCACGCTGAAGAGTTCTCAGCGATGATGTGGAACCTCTACCCGGGGAAGGTTCGGTCGCTTCTGAAGCGCATCGGCTGGAACGGGGACAATGCCGAAATCGCTCATCCGCAGATCGTTTACTCGGGCCGCGCCAGCTGCACAAGCTGGGCATCCGATACTGCGGGCCGGGAGACCTTTCGTGACCCGAAGGAGACTCCCGGATCGGCGGCAACTTCCGGCGATCATCAAGGTCGGCATCTACGAATATCAGCTCGTCCACTGGGATCCAGCTGAGGCCGACGAAAAGGACTGCCTCGGTCTCTGCGACCGTTTCAACTTCATCATCTACGTGCGCAACGACCTGCCTGACAGCGGGTTCGCAGAGACTCTTGAGCACGAGATCAACCACGCCTGTTGGCACGCCGCTGCGCTCAAGTCACGAGCCGCTGAAGAGACGGTCGTGAACCGACTGACGCCCGTCATGATCATGGCTCGCCGGGACAACCCGGAGATCTACGCATGGATTGATCGGGCTATCGCGCAGAAAGCCTGACCATGCTGAACGCAATGGTAGCCGCCACCAAGCGGCAAGCCGAGGCGATGATCGCCTGGCTGAAACTGAACCCGCATGAATGGGAGCCCGTCATTTACGGGCAACCAATCAAGAAGCTCTTCGGACACGCCAAGCTCGTCCGCCCCAGCGAGGGCGTGGAGCGGTCGCACTGCGACTGGGTGCTGGAGACGCTTGTCCCCAACCTCTGCCTGACGGTGACGACCGTTCCAGCGAACTGGCGGCTCCCGCAAGAGCACGTCTCCTGACGCTCGTCTCTGATCGGCCCAGCAAGAACCAAAAAAAACAGATGGACCGAATGAGTAGAATCAAAATCGCGAAGTCGCCGCGCCGCCCTGGCGGGGGACGCTCGATCTCGCGCGCCACTCTGGCCGCAATTCGGCTGCACGAGCACAATCAAGAGCGACGTGCCGACCGCAACGCGATCGCCGCGCCGCCGCTCATGGCTCCGCTCTCGCTCTCAAAGCTGGCGGCGGGCGCCGCGGACGCCTGGTGCTGGTTTCACGAACCCCGCGCTCTGGCCGTTGGCGGCAAGACGTTCTTCGGAACGACCGGCTCGGACGGCAACTCCGTGAGCACCGGACGCACCACGCTGTACGAGATCGACGAAGCGACCGGCGTGATCACGAGCAAGGTCATGCAGTCCAGCACGATCGCTGCCTGGTGGGCCGACGACCATGACTATCCAACGATCGTGGTGCGTCCCGATGGACGACTGATCGCCTTCTACGCGCCGCATCGCGTTGCCGCTCCGATTTATTTCCGCATCTCGGTCGGCGTCGGCACGATGGCGCAGGGCTGGTCGCAGGAATACAACCTCGGCAACACCGCGGCCCAGCCGACGTATCCGTCGCCGGTCATCCTGTCCGGCGAAGGCAACAAGCTCTACCTGTTCTACCGCAATGGCACGAGTTCCGGTCCGTTGTCGTATGTGACCTCGGCCGATATCGCGACCGTGGCGCCGCCGACTGTGGATGGCGGGACGATCGGCGCAACGCCGACCTGGACCGCTGAGAAGCGCCTGGCACAGAGCACGGGCACGCAGGGCATCTACCACAAGGTCACCTCGAACAACGTCGACCGCATCGACATCCTCTGCACGGACGCAGTCGGCGCGCAGGCGGGGGCAAAGACCGACGTCCGCCACGTGTACTGGCAGAACGGCCAGTGGCGCGGATCGAACGGCACGGCGCTGGGTGACGGCTCGACCATGATCGGGTTCACCGGGTTCACGCCCGTGGCAACCAGCGGCGCTCCGGACAATCTCGGCGACATGTGGGTTTCTCACGTCCAGCGTCGAGCGTCAGGCGTGGTCGAGGGCGTGTTCTGGCGTTTTGTCAGCACCCAGGATCATCGCTGCTATTACGCACGTTGGGACGGCGTGAGCTGGACCAAGCGCGAGGTCGACGCCGGCTTCGGTATGGGGCTGCCCGACACTCGCTCGACGCAGATCACGGACGGGCAGGGCGCGGCCGAGGGCTACTACAGCCCCGGCGCTTTCTTCGATACGACCGAAGAGGGGGTCCTCTACATCTCGGTCGGCACCGCGAGCTATTCGCAGCTCTACCGCTACCAGACCAAGGACAAGGGTCTGAGCTGGACCCGGGCGCGTGTCAGCGACCTGGCCGGCGAGAACGTCCGACCGGTCGTTCCGGTCAACAGGTCGGCCAAGTATTCGGTCCTGTGGCTGAGCGGCGCCTACCACTATTACGACTTCAGCACGAACCCGGCCGCCTCAGACATCGGCTACACCACCAAGATCCAGGGCGCATCGCGATCCTATGTGGCGCCAGGCGCGCTGCCGACAGTCGTCTCGCAGCCTGTAATCGCCGGCTCCTCGGTTGCTGCAGGCAACGTCCTGACGGCGTCTGTTGGATCGTGGACTGGCGATACGCCGATGAAATTCGCCTATCAGTGGGCGAAGAACGGCGTGGATATCGCTGGGGCGACCTCGTCGACATATACCGTTTTGGCTGGTGACGTTGGCGCCGACATCACCGTCCGCGTCACGACGACCAACTATCTCGGACCGGTCTCCGCCATCTCGGCGGTAGCGGCAAAGGTTGCGACCAACCTCGTCACCAAGTCGAACTCGTTCGATCAGTGGGCGGGCGCCTCGGCAACCGTGAGCGCGAACGTCGCGGCCGAGCCTGCAACTGGCACAGTCACTGCGGATCGGATGTTGGAGCAGGCGCAGACTCTGGCGCACAGCCTGACGTCAGCGAACATCGCGTTCGTCGCCGGCACCGCCTATACGTTCGCCATCTCCGCCAGGTTCGAGAGCGCTCAGTTCATCCAGTTGCTGTTTGGCGGCGCCGCATTTGGCTCGTTGGCCTATGCGAACTTCGACATCCAGAACGGCGTCAAGGCGACGGTGGGCTCGGCTGCAACGGCGAATATCGTGTCTCTCGGCAACGGCTGGTACCGCATCAGCGTGACCGCAACCGCGACCGGATCGACGTCAACGCCTGTCGCGATCTTCGGCGCCAACTCTGGCACCATGACGCGGGCGGCAAGCTACGCCGGATTGGTATCGAACACGCGCCTCCTGGCGAATGCTCAGGTCGAAACCGGAACGGGCGCTAACCCCTACAACCCGAACCCGTAATCCCGGAGCGCAGAACAGGGAGCGGCGAGCAAATCGTCGACTGCTGCTAAGCCCCGGATGCCGGCGGAGAGTTTTCCTCCTTTCCTCTCCGCCGGCCCCTCCAACAGGAAATCCACAATGGACAAAGTCAAAGCTGTCTACGGCTATGCCGTCGACTGGGTCGCTGCCCATCCGGCCGCGACGGTGAACGCCATCCTCGCGGTGGTCGTTCTCAAGGCAGTGCTCTCGATCATTTGACCATGGGCCGCCGGGCGCGAGGGCGCTATCGGTGCAAGTGCAGCTACTGCCTTGGCATCGATCGCCAGAAGCTCATCAGGCGCTTCGAAGCCAAGATGGTCAGCGAGGCGCTCATCCCGGACGAGGATGTCATCTACGCAAACCCCGCGAGGGGAGGTGGCCCGAAGTGCGGGTCGAACAAAGCCAGAGCTATTCGTGCCCGTAATTCCGCAAAGCGGCCTCTGAGGAGGATCGACGGTTTCGTCGAAACGCGATGCGGTTGGTGCGCCTATCTCGGTCCAGCCGAACGTCACCTAATGACATAGGGGTGGCTGGTAATTGGAGCCATGCGTCCAGCCGAGCGCTCGCGTGAAGCGAGAGAGGCGCAGGAAATCTCCCGAGCGTTGGGCCTGCGCCCCGGTAACGCTCGGCCTAATTCGCTGCCATCGTTTAGAGGACAAGGACGGCGCCGCAAGGCGCAGGCGGGGGTTCGAAGCCTCCTGGCAGCCACCTCAATCATGCATCGGTGAGCCAGTGGTGGTGGCACGGTCTCCAAAACCGAAGTCCGCTGGTTCGACTCCAGCCACCGGTGCCAAACAAAAAGAAGAACATGAGCACGCAGCGATATCGGGTCATCGTCCCGAGTGGAATCCATATCGGGGAAGACTTCTACGCACTGAACACGATCCTGTCGCTCACGGACGTCGGTGCGAAGTACCTCTTGATGAGCAAGCAGATCGCACTGGCCTCGACGCAGGCGCCGGTCGGTGAAGATCCGGGTAGTCCCAATGAGGACGACGTCACGATCGACATCACGGTCGGCACGCGGACGATCCCTGTGTCTCTGACCAAGTTTCTGTCCCTGTTTCCGAGCATCAAGGGCGCCAAGGGTGATGCCGGCAGCCAGGGTGCCACCGGATCTTGCGGCCTGAAGGGTGACCAGGGTGACAAGGGCGACCAGGGGCGCGGTATCGCGCTGAACGGCGTGGTCGCGACGTTCGATGACCTTCCGCTGTCATCCGACGACGGAGACCTTTTCGTCACTCTGGACACTGGCCACGGCTGGGGGTTCATCGACGGTACTTGGCACGACCTGGGACAGTTCAAGGGCGACAAGGGCGATCAAGGCGTGCAGGGGCCTCAGGGCATCCGCGGCCAGGTCGGCGAGAAAGGCGACAAGGGCGACAAGGGAGACCAGGGCGACTCAGGGAGTCCGACCTATGCAGACCGCGCTGAGTTGGGCGCGACCAACGCCGCAGCGTCTGAGACCGCAGCCGCAGGATATGCGACCGACGCATCTGCGAGCGCATCTGACGCACGATCATATCGTGACAGCGCGCAGACCCACGAGTCCAACGCTGCGACCAGCGCGACAAGCGCTGCGGTGAGCGCTGGAGCTGCAGCAACGTCGTCAACAAATGCGGCAGCCTCCAAGACTGCGGCCGATACCTCGGCAGCGAATGCTCACACGAGCGAGGTCAATGCTGCTGCCAGCGCAACCAGCGCCAGCACCAGCTCGTCCGCTGCGTCGACTTCTGCAACCAACGCGGCCGGCAGCGCCTCCGCTGCGCTGACGTCCAAAAACAACGCAGCAACGAGCGAGACCAACGCGGCTGCCTCGGCCACAGCTGCGGCGACGTCCCGAACCAATGCCGGAACGAGCGAGACCAACGCAGCCACTTCGGCCACCAATGCGTCGAACAGTGCATCGGCTGCTGCGACAAGCGCAACGAACGCGCAAACTGCGTACAACAACCTGCGCGGCCTCTACTACGGTGGCCTGACGAGCGATCCGGCGTTGGATCCGACCGGCGCCGCCCCAACCGCTGGCGACTTCTACTTCAATACCGCCAGCAAGAAGACGCGAGTCTTCAACGGGGTCGGTTGGGCCGACATGGTGGTCGGAGGAGCTGCTGGTCAGTGCAAGCTGATCATGGTCGATGCGAATACGCTCAAGCTGATCCCGTTCAATGGCAACTTGATCAAAATTGCAGGACAGTATTACGAGATCCCGGCCGCTGGCGTCACGCTCAGCAGCTTTGGCTTCTCGTTCGGCACGAAATACTACATCTACGCGACCATCTCTGGCGGCAACCTCATCCTGGACAAGGCCGGGACCGGCCACGTCACGAGCACGACCGCCGGCAACGTGGGCGTGGAAGTGATGTCGGGAGCAGGTGACGCCTACTCCCTCGTCGGCATGGTGCAGACGGGTGGTGCCGCCTACTTCTGGGATCAGCCGGACACCCGCCAGGTCAGGTCGTGGTTCAACGACACTGGTGTCACTCTGTCCAAGTCTTCAAGTGCAACCGTCTCCACAACGTCAGGGACGATTGTCGAGATTGAGACCGCAATCCGTTGCTTTGCATTGCTCTGGGCGAACGAGACTTGGTATCACTCTGTCGCCAGCACCATCCAGAACAGTGCCGCCGCGTCTATCACCTACCTTATGGCCGGCACGACCGCGGCCAATTATGGCATCCAGGCGTACGGTCATTCTGACACCATAAACTACGCGAAGCCGGCAAGTACGGCCTGGACGAGCGCAACAGCGACTGACCAGCTGATCGCCTTCACGCTTTGGGGGCAGGTCTCGGGTGGCACCGGGACATATGCTTACAAGTCACAATCCATCATGTCGGTGCGTCGATGACCCCTCTCGCAGAAGTTCTGACTATCCTTCGTCCAGGAGCGCAATGGGTGCTTCGTGGCGAAACTCTTGAAGATCTCGAATGGATCGACACCGAGCAAATCGCGCCGACGCAGGCAGAGGTGGATGCGCAGATGGCGAAGCCGGTTGTTCCGCAATCGGTGACGCCTCGACAGTCAGGCTGGCGCTCTACCAGATTGAATTGCGCCAGCAGGTCGAGGATTACGTCAACAGCCAGGACATCACGGTCCAGGACAGCTGGAACTACACGACTGCGTTCGATCGAAATCATCCGTTGATCCTGGCCTGCAAGCAGGCACTCGGCAAAACGGACGCGGATCTCGATGCGCTGTTCGTTCTGGCGGCGACGTTCTGAGCCATACCGAAGTCACATCACAAGGCCGTCCTTCGGGGCGGCCTTTTTGCTTTTAAGGACCGCCATGCTGTTCTCAATTATCATGGGCCTTCTGCCCAAGTTTGGGACCTCGTTCCTGGACTGGCTGAACAAGAAGACCGACGCCGATCTCGAGAAATTCAAGACGGCGGTCGGCGGCGACATCCAGCTGAACGCGGCCGAGCTGCGCTACAAGGTCGAGGTCGCCCGCATGGCGGCCGACATGCGCAAGGACGACCGCGAGCACTGGTTCACCGCCTGGATGGTGCCGGTCGCGTTCGCGGTCCTGTTCTTCCACGTCGCGGCAGTCGTCTTCGACTCCATCCCGCTGTTCGGCCATGAGGTCGGCACCTGGAAGGTCGCCGCGCTTCCCGCGCCCTACGACACCATGCAGGTGCAGATCGTTCTGACCATCTGCGGGGTGGCTGGGCTCTCCTCACTCAAGAAAATCTTCTCCCGATGAAAGCCATCACCGACGCCACGTTGGTCGCCGAATTCTCGGCGGCCAAACTGCCCGTCATCATCAAGTTCGAAGCAAAGTGGTGCCAGCCATGCAAGGCGATGACCCCAACTCTGAACGCCATCGAGCAAGAATACGGCCAGCGCGTTCAATTCTTCACCGCCAACGTCGAGCACTGCGACCTGATGGCCCAGCGCTTCCAGGTCTCGCAAATCCCGGCGCTCGTGGCGATGGAAAACGGGGTGGTCCTGGCCAAGCGCGTCGGCTCCGGTTCCAAGCAGGAAATCGCCCAGTGGATGCGCCAGTCGATCCCGGGCGCAAGAGATGAGCGCTGACCGAGAGAGGTTTGTTGTCGACTTCCTGTCGATGTCGGTCGTCTACGAGGGCGGCTTCTCAGTCCCCATCGTTGGGATGATCGATCGGTTCGACGAAGAGACGGACGATCCGGACGAGGCTGAAGAGCTGCTCATCCTGATGCCGCCTGACGGTATCGTGGTCGTCATGGATATGGCTGACCTCGACCGCGCGATCGAGGCGACCGGCACCGCATAACACAAGAAGAAGAAAAATGACCGATTTACCGCCGCGTCGCCGGGGACGGCCGACGAAGGAGGCGGCTGCCGCCTACGCCGCTGCCGCCCAGGAAAAGCAGAAGAAGGACAACAAGGAGAACGAGTACCTCGATGAGGTTCTCGCTCAACCGATCAAGCGCCGCGCCGCCCAGGCGAAGCTCCAGCCGGACGAAGAGACGCTCCGGACGATCGGCGAGCTGGGCAAGCTGTTCTGTACCCAGGAGGAGGTGGCTGCCGTGCTCGGTGTGGCCCGCCAGACCTTCGTCAAGTTCCTGTCCGATTGCCCCGAGGCCCGCAACGTCTGGGACGACGGCCTGATGCACGCCAAGGTCTCGCTGCGCCGCAAGCAGCTGACGCTCGCCGACAAGAATGCGCCGGCCGCGATCTTCCTCGGCAAGAACTACCTCGGCCAGAAGGACGAGAGCACCACCAACGTCAATCACAGCACTCCTGTGGCTGAAATGACCGAGGCGCAGCTCATGGAGATTGCCATGCGCCGCACAGCTCCGCCGGCCGAGAAGCCGGAGGCAAAAAAGGACATCGTTCACTGACATCGTAATCGCGAGGGCGAGCAATGATCAAAGACCAGAAGCGAACCCGCGCGATCACCGAGGACATTCGTCAGCAGCGCCGCCAGGCCATCGAGCAGAGACTCTGGCAGTCCAAGAACTTCTCCGAAGTGAAGCGTGAGGCGCCGGCTGAGCCGGTCGCCTCGCGCGATCCGGAGCCTGCTCAACACCACCCCGACCGTGAGGTCGTTCTACCGAAAAGAGAGGAACTGATCATGGGGCTCCCCCATCTCGTAATCGTCGGCGCCGACAAGGGCGGCGTTGGCAAGACCGTCGTGGCGCGCACCGTGCTCGACTACTTCAAAAGCGTGGGCGTGGATGCCCGGGCGATCGACACCCAGATGCCGTCCGGCAACCTGATCCGATTCCACAAGGACGTCACCGAGGTGATCGACCTGTCCAGCTCGGACGGCCAGATCAAGGTGTTCGACTCCCTGCCGAAGCATGCGGTCACCGTGATCGACATCCAGGCGGGGCTGCTCTCGCCGACGCTGACCCTGCTCAGTGAGATCGGCCTGCTGTCCATGGTCCAGGACGGCAAGATGAACGTGACGACCATGCAGGTCATCGGCAGCACCGTACAGTCGCTCAGCGAGATCGAGGGCGCCGCCAAGATCCTGACCGGCTCGCGCCACTTCATCGTCAAGAACCACACGAACGATGCCGCGTTCTTCGCTGGCCTCAACGTGTCGACCGACGCCCTCAAGGCCGGTACCGCGCTTATCGACATCGCCAAGCTCGACGAGCGTGCCACCGAGTATGTCGAGGCCGCGGCCACCTCGTTCGCCGACTACGCAAAGAACGGCGACTCCTTCGTGATGAAGGGCAAGGTGGGCCATTGGCTCAAGGGCGTCTTCGCCCAGTACGACACGGCCAAGCTGCACATCGCCTAATGACGAAGGTCATCAACCTGATCGGCGGCCCGGGATGCGGGAAGTCGACCACGGCGGCCGGTTTGTTCTTCGCGATGAAGTGCGCCGGCCACCGATGCGAGCTTGTGACAGAGTTCGCCAAGGAGCTGACCTACGACAAGAACTGGATCGACCTGAAGCGTCAGCTCTACGTTCTGGCAGAGCAGGAGAGGCGGCAGCGCCGCCTGCTCGGCGAGGTCGACTTCATCATCACCGACTGCCCGTTGCTTCTGTCGATCGCCTACATCAGCGATCCGATGGACCACCGCGCTGTCGACGAGTCGGCCCGTAATCTCTGGGCCCATTACGACAACATCAACTTCGGCCTCATCAGGACGAAGCCGTACCGCAATTATGGCCGCAGCCAGTCAGAGTCAGAGGCGAGGGCTATCGATCACAAGCTGGTCGATGAGGTCTTCAAGGACGAGGTGATCGAGGCATTCGTGCCCGGCGATCACAGTGCTCCGAGGGAGATCTACGAGGTCCTGTGCTCGAACCATCTGGCCTGATCGTCATCGAAAGAAAACGCACACATGTCCACCATCTCCATCATCCACCAGAAGTTCCAGGTGGAAGATGCGCGCCTCATCACCGTGTCCGATCTCGTTCAGGACACGGACGGGAAGTGGCTCCGCATCGTCAAGTTCAATGGCGACCCCGTCGTGAACGGCGCGCCCACCGCATTCACTGAGATCGCGGTCCGATCCGGCACCAAGACCGATCTGGAAATCCAGGCGCCGGGCTTCAAGTTCTAAGCCACATCTGACTGCTCGCGCCGAAACTGGTCTCGGTCAGGGGTATCCGCCAACGAACCTTCCATGAGGGCGCGGACTAAGTCGCACGTAGCAGCCTGCGCGGGCAGTCTTCAATCACTCTGGTCGAGTTGCCGCTTCGGGGGCATCAGCGCACAGCGCCTCGACCGGAGTCTAAACTCCGGAAACATCGTGAACAACCTTATCGACGTCTCCCCCGAGGAGGCGGCGGCCGAAATCCTGCGCCGCAGGAGGGGCCGCGAGCGCCTGATCGGCTTCACCGAGTACACGCTCCCCAAATACAACGCTGACCCGTTCCATCATCTGGTCGCCGAGAAGCTGGAAGCGGTCGAGCGCGGCGAGATCAAGCGCCTGATGCTGTTCGCGCCCCCGCGGCACGGCAAGAGTGAGCTGTCGACGCGCCGGTTTCCCGCCTACTTCATGGCGCGAAATCCGGACAAGAACGTCATCTCGGCGTCCTACAACGCCGACTTCGCCACGTCCTTCGGGCGTAACGTCCGCGACATCATCAAGGGCAACGAGTTCAAGACTCTCTTCCCGAATGTCGGAATCCGTACCGACCAGCGCGCCGCTGACGACTGGCAGCTGGAGCAGGGCGGTCAGTATTACGCGGTCGGCGTGGGCTCCGGCACCACAGGTAAGGGCTCCCATCTCTTCCTGATCGACGACCCGATCAAAGACCGCAAGGAAGTCAGCTCCGCCAATTTCCGCGAAGACCAATGGAACTGGTATCGCGACGTCGTTTACACCCGTCTCGAAGAAGACGCGGCAATCGTGCTCACGCTGACGCGATGGCACTACGACGACATCGCAGGCCGCCTCATCGAGCTGATGAACGACGGCAAGGGTTTGCCCTGGGAGATCCTGTATCTGCCGGCGCTGCCCTACACCAAGTCGATCCAGCGCGAGGATGGCACCAAGGAGCTGATCCTCAATGATGACGGCACCGTGCCGGGCGACCCGCTCCGCCGCAAGCCCAACGAGCCGCTGGCTCCTCGGCGCTTCTCCTACGCCGCTCTCCAGGATCGTCAGGACGTTCTAGGCGAGCGCTCGTTTGCAGCGCTCTACCAGCAGCAGCCGATGGCTGACGATGGCGGCATGTTCAATGCCTCCTGGTTCGAGACAGCCACCGAGCTGCCGGCCAAGCGCGTCCGCGTGCGGGCCTGGGACTTGGCTGCGTCCAAAGACGGCGACTACACCGTCGGCGTTCTGATGTCCCGGGACGCCAACGGCATCTTCTACATCGAGAACGTGATCCGATTCCGCGACACGCCGCTCGTCGTCGAGAAGAAGATCTTCGAGACCGCCAGGAACGACGGCAAGTCCGTCCAGATCTTCCTCCCGCAGGATCCGGGCCAGGCAGGCAAGAGCCAGGCCCAAAACTTTATCCGCCGGCTCGCCGGCTACATCGTCAAGGCTGTTCGCCCAACAGGACCGAAAGAGACCCGCGCCGCAGCGTTCGCTGCGCAGTGCGAGGCGAAGAATGTGAAATTGGTGAAAGGACACTGGAATGATGTCTTCACCGACGAGTTGGAAATGTTCCCTCTTGGCGTCAACGACGACCAGGTGGACGCCGCTTCCGACGCTTTCAACGCGCTACTCGGTCCCCGCAAGGCCGCAGTCCTTGACTGGTAACGTCAGGACTTCCCCGCCAAATGGCTGATACCCAGATCAAGTACACGCCTTCCCCGAAGGAAGGTAACCCCGGCCAATTGTCTTCGGCTGCCACCACGATGCAGCAGCGCACGTCGATGCTGCGCGCTGTCTACGGCGGCACCGAGACGATGCGCGCCAAGGATCAAACCTTCCTTCCGCAATACGAGAAGGAGTCGGATACCCGCTACCAATCGCGTCTGCAGTCCACCTTCGCGCTCAACAAGTTGCGTGAGGCTGTCGATGCTGCGTCGGCGAAGCCGTTCCGCACGCTGCTGAAGCTCGTCAACAACAAGGACCAGAACCTCGACGCTTGGGTCCAGGACGTCGATCTGCAGGGCAATCACCTGCACGTCTTCGCCCACCAATTCTTCAACAACGCGCTGCTCGACGGCATGTGCCACATCCTGGTGGACCATCCCGACACCTACAACATGAAGAGCCTTGCCGCTCAGAAGGCGTCCGGCGCCCGGCCGTTCATGAAGATGTTCAAGGTCGACGATGTTGCCGCGGCCTACGACATGTACGTCGGCGGTGACACCAAGACCGTCCACGTCCGCATCCGCAGCCAGCGCGCTGACCGCGACGGCTTCAAGGAGGTCCTCTTCAACCAGATCCGCGTCATCGAAATCGACCCCACCAAGACGTCTGGCATCGTCCAGCTCTGGGAGCAGGCGGCGACATCGGGCGGCTCGAACTGGACGTTCGTCGAAGAGACCCCGCTGAAGAACATGCCGGAGGTCCCGTTCGTCACCATGTATGCCGGCGAAAAGGAAGCCGACTACCAGGTGCGGCCGGTCTTCATCGATCTGGCCTACAAGCAGATCGAGCACTGGATCTCCAGCTCGGATCAGCGCTCGATCCTGTCGGCGGCACGCTTCCCGATGCTGGCGTGCTCTGGCGTCCAGATCGACCCGGAGGACGAGGCCCAGTTCGCCATCGGTCCCTACAAGGTGCTCTATTCGCCGGACGCCAATGGCCGTTGGTACTTCGTGGAGCCCAAGGGCACCGCGATCGAGTCCGGCATGAAGGACATTGAGAAGCTCGAAATGCAGATGGACATGATGGCGCTCAACCCGGTCACGGGCACGCACCGTCAGTACGTTCCGCAGAACGAGCGTGACATCCAGGAGACCCGGGTCCACTCGGTCGTCCACGACTTGGCGATCGGCTGCCAGGACTCGCTGGAGAAGGCCATCCTGTTCATGGGGCAGTGGACCGGCGCCGACTACAGCCAAGTCAAGGCCATCCTCAACACCGAGTTCTCGAATACGAAGGACCGCCTGCTTGAGGTCGCCCAGCTCGTGAAGATGTGGGAAGAGCGCGGCCTGTCGCGCCAGACCCTGTTGACCGAGGTACGCAACCGCAACCTGCTTGGTGACGACTTCAATCTGGATGACGAGCTGGCCTTCTGGGCTCAGGTCGACCAGATCAACATGCAGGCCGCCGATGGCATGCTGCCGGGCCGCTGGACGCAAGCCGATCCCGCCAAGGACCCGGCCGGCGGCGGCGCTGGATCTGCGAACCCCGATCCGAACGCGGCTCCCGGAACTGCAAAGCCTGCAAAGACGTTTGATTTTCCGAACGGTCAGACCCGCCCCACAAAGCAAATCTGATTGACTCGGTGCAAACGAAAATGCTATCGACGCCGCCCCATGACTGACTTGACCATGAAGTTCGAAGCAACCGAATACCGGTGCGAGCCCTGCACATTGCGGCAGGGCACGCCGGTACGGGAACTCGTTCGGATGATCCCCAAGTCGGTCGTGGTGTTCGGCAAGCTGGTGGGTAACGAGTATTTCTGCTGCCCGATTTGCTTCGAGCCGAAGTTCGATGCAAAGACCAGGAAGCCTGTAAAACATGCCCAGCCAGCAGCAGCCGAGCCGAAGCAGCGTCTCGCCGTCGTCAAATCCTAAGCACGATCCGCTCCAGCAGCAGATGGCCGACGACCTCCGGGAGATCCGGCGCAAGCAGTCGCTCGACGTCTACGCTCCCGGTATCGGAGTATTGATTTTGATCGGTTTGGCCTGGTGGTTCCTCCACCAGTAGGGCATTTGCATTCTCATGGGGCGAGGGGTTGACAGAACCCCGGACCCCGTGCTAGAAGATTTGCTTGAATGCAAATGGAGTGACCGTGAAGCTTTTCACCCGCCGATCTCTCGCCGAAGCGTTCCATTTGCCGCTTTGGGGGCAGGTCGCAACCGAGCTGCCGCCTCACTGGCTGGTCTCGCGGTTGCAAACGGGCGAGCTGGAGATCAATCGGCTCGGTGGCCTCACGATGCAAACGCCCTTCGGCGTGATGCAGTGCGCCGCGGGCGACATCGTCCTCCTGTTCGCCGACAATTCGATCGGGTTCGAGAAGCCCGACACATTCGAGAAGAACTTCGAACCCGTCACGCCCGAGCTGCTTCGCGCCGCGTGACCATCAAACTGCGCGTCTTGCCCCGCATATGTCTGCCTGCACGGCGGGCCGGTTAGGTAAGGCGCGCAACACCCTTCAGAGCCCGCTCAGGACCGTCCTGGGCGGGTTTTTCTTTGGGCCTGCGCCTTTGTGGCTGCGGCCGAGAACCCTTCCAGATCGCGCTCCCCTTCGGGTTGAGCGCGGTTTCAGCGGTCTCAGTTCGCATCCCGCACAAGACGAGCAGAGATACCGAAGAGCGCGCCGCACGCCCGCGCCGCCGCTGAACAGTTTCTTGGCAAGTAGCTCAGATCGGTAGAGCGCCTCGCTGTTAACGAGGATGTCGCAGGTTCGAGTCCTGCCCTGCCAGCCACCACCAATTCGCCAGCAATGACCAATCGAGCGCCGGGACGGCCTCGGAACGATCGCTGCTGGCTCCTCTGATTCCCCGACTCCTCGGGGATATCACCGGCCCTTCGAGCGGGACGCTTGACTGGGCCTTTTATCACGAGGGGCGGGATGCCCCGCATTTCCGGGATGGATATGCTCAAAGCAGTCGTTAAAGATCTCAATGAACTCGATGAGGGCCTCCGAGGCTACTACGTCGCGAAGGACGGGAAGTTCTTCCTGAACGTGACCGCCAGCGAAGGCTTCGAACTCGACAACGTCCAGGGCCTGAAGACGGCGCTCGGCGCGGAACGCAACAACGTTTTCGTTCTGAAGGCGCAGTTGCAGCCCTACGAAGGCCTCGATGTGGCCGCGGCTAAGACCGCGATCGAACGCATCACCGCCTTCGGAGACATCACGCCGGAAGCCGCCAAGACGGCGGTCGAAACGACGGCTCGACTGACTGCACTCGATCCCGAGAAGCAGGCCGAGCAGATCGCGAACACCAAGCTCGACACCATCAGGGGCCAACTCTCCGCTCAGTACGGACTGAAGGAGACCGAGTGGACCACCAAGGTCAAGGGTCTGGAGGACGCCAATGCCAGCTTGGTGGGGCAGCTGAAGACGATCATGGGCGAGAGCCAGATCAAGTCTGAAGTCGCCAAAGCCAACCCCCTGGACGACGCGCGGGATGCCGTCGAACTCCTGGTGGGCAAGTTCGTCCGCACGTCCATGAAGGACGGCAAGGTCGTCACGGAAGTGATCGACACGAACGGCAACCCCCGCATCAAGGACGTGAACGGCACCGCGTTCACGGTCGAAGATCTCGTTGCAGAGATCCGAGAGAAGTCCGCGTCGCTCTTCAAGCCTGACGAGAAGCGCGGTCTCGGGACCAACCCCGGAAGCAACAGCGCTACGCCGGCCGGAGGGGTCGTGAACCCCTGGGCCACCGAAACGCGCAACGTCACCCAGCAAATGCTGCTGGAAAACACCAAACCCGAATTGGCCAAGCAGCTGAAAGCAGCGGCCGGCGTGAAGGACTAAGTCCTCCCGCCTTCCAACATGCAGGCGCCCGGATTTTGTCCGGGCGTTTGCTTGAATGCAAACCAGCGGCGGCCAGTCACCAACCTCAAGAGTGAGAAATGACTGAGACTCGTCTCGCGGACATGATCGTCCCGACCAAGTTCAACAAGTACGTCCAGGTGCTCTCGACCCAGAAGTCGGAGCTGTTCCAGTCGGGCATCATCACCGACCTGACCAGCGTCATCAACGCCGAGATCGAAGGCAAGACGGTCAACATGCCGTACTTCAACGATCTCGACGCCTCGGACGCCGAGCAGATCCTCGACGACACGACCGACCTGACCGTCAGCAAGATGACGACCGGCCAGGACGTGGCCGTGAAGCTTCTGCGCGGCAAGGCGTTCGGCTCGACCGACCTCGCGGCCGACCTGTCCGGCACGGACCCGATCGACGCGATCGCGAACCGTTTCGCCGACTGGTGGAACAAGCGCATGCAGACCGCGCTGCTCGCGACCCTGGCCGGCGCCATGGGCTCGACCGACATGGCGGCCAACGTCAGCGACATCTCCGCCCTGACCGGCGGCGCTGAGAACTTCGACGCCGACTCGTTCATCGACGCGGCCTTCTTGCTCGGCGACGAGCAGGGCGGTCTGTCGGCGGTCGCCGTCCACTCGCTGACCCTGAAGGCGATGGTCAAAGCCGACCTGATCGACTTCGTCCCGGACAGCCAGGGCAAGCTGACCATCCCGACCTATCTCGGCAAGACCGTGCTCGTCGACGACAGCATGCCGGTGACCGGCGCGGGCGCGAACCGCGTGTTCACCACCTACATCTTCGGCCCCGGCGCGATCGGTTTCGGCGAGAAGTCGCCGAAGGTGCCGGTGGAAGTCGAGCGCCAGGCTCTGAAGGGCATGGGCCAGGAGTACATCGTGAACCGCCGCCAGTGGGTCATGCATCCCCGCGGCATCAAGTGGCTCGGCGGCACCCAGGCCGGCGTCACGCCGTCCAACACCGAGCTGGCCAACACCAGCAACTGGCAGCGCGTGTACGATGCGAAGATCGTCCGCCTGGTGGCCTTCAAGCACAAGTTGGCCGCCTAATCGTCGCTGACGGTACCGAAACACAAGACCCTCCCCCTAATCCGGGGAGGGTTCTTTGTGACTCTGGAGACATTCATGTTTGGAGCAAAAGGCTTCCGAGCCCGCGAAGCGACCGCGAACTACAAGCGCCGCACTCGTCGCCTCGTGACGGACGAAGTCCGGGCAATTCGTTTCGCCAACCTGCACGGAAATGCGGAGCCGAAAGCTCCCGCCGCGCCGGTCGTCGAGCCGGTTGAGCCCACCGCACCGGCCGCGGAAGTGACCGACGAGACCAACGTCGAGCAGGTCGCTGAAGACGCGGAGACGTCAACTGCCGAAACCGCTGCCGATCAGTCCGATCAGGACCAGACCGAAGGCGACGAAGCAGATGGTACCGGCGACGAGACCGCGCCGAAGGAAGGCGAGGCCAAGACGGCCAGCGCCAAGCCGAAGGGCCCCAAGAAGAAGAAATAATTCAGGCTCAAAGTGCCGCGGTTTCCGCGACCTAACGAGGAAATGTAATGGGCTACGCGACCAAAGAGGACATCGACGAGCTTTACGGCACCGACCTCCTGGTTCGCGTGGCCGATTACGACAGAGACGGCCAGCCGGACCCCGACGTTGTCGCGAAGGGGCTCCAGTCTGCCGACGAGATCTGCGACGCCTATCTGTCGGCTCAGTATACGATCCCGGTGACCCCCACGCCCGGCGTGGTGAGGAACTGCGCGATCGACATCGCCGTCTACAAGATAGCGCTGGGCCGCACCGGCCGCACCGACGAAATGCGGGTGCGCTATGAGGATGCCCTGGCGCTCCTCGAGAAAATTTCCACCGGCAAGGTTGGCCTAGGCCTTCCGCCGGAGACCACCGACAACGGTGACGGCACGTCCACGACGACCAACCCGAACGTTAAGCGCTCAGGAGGCTCGTTCGACTGCGGGAGGGCCTGATGGCCGACCTTCAAGTCAGAGTCGATGCCAGCGACCTGCGCAAGCTGAACAAGCGCATCAGTGAGCTGCTGCACGACACACTCAATCTTCAACCGGTCTACGCAAGCGCCGCCGAGTACATGAAGAACTCGACGGTCAACCGCGTCCTGCGGAGCAAGACCGGTCCGGACGGCGAGCGCTGGGCGGCGCTGCGTGAGGTGACGGTCAAGCTCAAAGGTGGCAACGACAGCATCCTGTTTGACAGCGGTGAGCTGGCCAAGTGGATCCAGGTCGAGGACGTCACTCATGACGGCTTCGTCCTCAGTTCGACCGCACTCAACCACGAGGGCGAGCCGTACTCGTCCTATGTGCAGGACGGCGTGAAGCGAACCAAGGGCATGATCAGGCGCAAGAAGATCCCGCCGCGTCCGTTCATGGGCTTCTCAGACGAAAACAAGCGACGGATCTCCAAGATGATCCGTGATTATCTGGCGCATGGAGGCGACTGATGAGCAAGATCGTCGACTTCCGGCAGAGGATCGTCGACACCATCAAGGTCATGTACCCCAACATGGATGTCGACTGGTACGACGGGCTCTTCGACGAGCAGGACATCGCGGACTGGACGGTAAAGACGCCGTCCGCCCGCGTGGCCGTCATGAGCACCAACGGTGACCACGAAGTGACCGGCGAGCTGAACGCGCGCCTCCGATGTGTGGTCGTCGTCATCGACGAGAACCGGTTCGTCGCCCTCGACGGCGACGCTCGTGCCTGGGACTACGTCGAGAGCATCGCCCTCAAGGCGAACCTTTACAATTTCGGCGACCCAAATGCGGCGCCGGCAACCATGGTCAAGTTCCGCAGGATCAGCCAGCCAGTGCTTCGGCGCGAGGGTGTGTCGATCGGCGTCGTGGAATGGGAGAGCGACCTCACGATCGGTACCAACCGGGTCCGTGAGCGCGAGTTCTTCTATCGCCCGGACGGCTCGATGATCACTCAGGTCCCATCCAGCACCCACACCCGGGGCCATGTCCACACCGCCGCCGGCCTGCAGCGAGACGAGCAGACCGACTTTGACGCCTCCGAGGACTGAGCCGTGGCGAAGAAAAAGAAGAAGCTCTCGAAGCAGACCCTTATGACCGAGCTGCGGTTGGAGCGAAAGCGCCGCCGCAAACGCAAGGGCGGATAATCCGGAGTTACCGATGAGAGCCCTTCTGTCGATCGAGCGCCGCATGCAGGATCTCGAACGCAAGTTCGAGAACAAGGAGCGCCTCGGCAAGGTCGTTGCGATCAAGTACGAGAAGGATCGCTGGTACGTCAAAATGAATGACGGCCAGGACCAGACGCCGAGCGGATCGCAGTCAAATGCCGATCCGATGAACGGCGAAGGCACGGTCAAGAGCGACTGGCAGCCGTGGCAGAGCTTCTCCCACGGCACCATGAAGTTTTCAGTTCCGCCCAAGGTCGGTCAGGAAGTCCTGATGCGAGCGGTCGGCGGAATGCCTGAGCTGTCCACCGTCGAGCCATTCCACTATGGCCCGAAGACGCCGTCCCCGCACGGCAAGCAGGATGAGAGCGTCCGGCTGATCCACGAGAAAGAGGATCAGCAGCACTGGCAGCATCAGACCAAGGACACCAATCACCTCATCATCAAGACCAAGCAGAACAAGGGCGCCCCGGGCGGCCTTGGCGACATCGGCGGTCTTGGTGATCTAGCCAACATCGGCCAGATGGCTGGCTTCAGCGGCGCCGACTTCTCCGGCATGCTGGGAAGCCTCGGCAATCTCGGCAACCTCGGCAATCTCGCCGGCCTCGACATCTCGAACATCGCCAACCTGGCCGGCATCTCTGGCCTCGGCGACATCTCCAAGCTCGCCGACTTCGGCAGCATGGCCAAGATGTTCGGAATGCCCGACTTCGCGCAGCTCGGCAACGTCGCCGGGATCGCACAGCAGGTCACGGGCGCCGGCCTCACCAGCCAGGCCGGTCAGATGATCGGCGGCGGGGCAGGCGGCGGCGCTGGTATCCCGGCATCGCTCGGCGGCCAGCAGAAACAGGACGCGCCCAAGCTTCCGGACGTCCCGGAGGAGGGTGACGACGGCGTCACCCAGGTCAAGTCGACCAAGGAGTTCATCCTCAAGACGGTCGGCAAGAGCAAGTCGTACTACCGGCAGGACGGCGACAAGGTTCACCTCCGCTTCGGCGAGGACGGCGCCAAGGCCGACGTCCTAATGGACGAGAACCAGGTCAAGATCCAGTTCAAGGACAAGAAGGCCGTCGTCAAATGGACCGACAGCGACCTGAATGTCACCTTCGGTGAGGATAAAGCGAACATCAAGCTCGATGACTCCGCGATCGTTCTCACCCAGGGAAAGGACAAAGCCAAGGTCACGATCCAGGAAGACTACGTCGAAGTGAAGGGCGCCTCCGAGTGCTCCTGCGGCGTGGATGGTCGATGGGTCTACATCAACAATGGCCGAGTCAATCTCGGCGTATCCGGGCCAAAAGAAGCTGCCAGCGTCAGGGTGATGACCGAGTCCGGTCCATCCCAGGTCGTGTGGGCCAAGCTCGCCTGACGAAAGAGACCAATGCAAAAAAAGAAAAAGTACGTCGTCGGCGCCTCCTTCTGGAAAGACGGCGTTCAGCTCCCCGTGGGCAAGGAAATCTGGCTGTTTCCCTCCGAGGCCAAGTATCGCGGCAACGCGCTGGTCGACCCGGACCAGGTGATCGCCGTTCCGGCCGCTCCCGCCGCTGAGCCCGCCGCTCCCGTCGAGGCGCCTGCCGCCGACACTGAGAGCGAGCACGATGGCGACGCAGAGCACTGAGCACCTCGTCGACATCGATCGCTTCACTGGTGCGCTGATCCAAGGCTGGGAGCGCATCAAGCAGAGCATCTACGTCATCCTCACCACCAGGCTGCGCACTCGATTGATGCGCCTGTGGTGGGGGTCGAAGTTCATCGACATGCAGGACAAGCCTGGCAACCAGGAAGTCCTCATGGCCGGCATGATGGCGGCGATCGCCGCGATCAACACCTATGAGCCAGAGTTCAAGGTGACGCGCGTGTCGATCGACTCGTTCGATGCATCAGGGGAGATCACCATCACGATCGAGGGCATCGACCTCGTGGACGCTGCGCTGCGGCGAACCCAAGTAACAATCTAGCGAGGTCAGATGCCCAACTATACGTCGCCCGCGCTGTACATCGACTTCGCGAGGCTGCCGCCGCCCGACGTCATCGAGACGATCAGCTACGAGAACCTGCTCCAGGTCTACAAGGACCAGGTCGTCTCCAAGAACAGCAAGCTTCAGGCAGCCGTCAACCTGGAGCAGTCGCCCACCAACGTCATCCTTGAGGCTGAGGCCTACGGGGAGATGCTGGTGCGAGCCCGCGTCAATGCGGCGGCCCGCGCCGTCATGCTGGCCTTCTCCAAGGGGGCCGATCTCGACAATCTCGCCGCCTTCTTCGGCGTCGAGCGCGCTGCCGGCGAGACCGATGATAGCCTGCGCCGCCGAGCCCAGCTCGCGCCAGAGGCTTTTTCGACTGCCGGCTCCGAAGGGGCCTACATCTTTCAGGCCCTGACCGCCGACCCGATCAAGATCCGGGACGCCACTGCGGTCAAGGTCGACGATCGTGGCAGGGTGAGGATCTGCGTCATGGCCGCCGGGGCTGACCCGGTGCCGACCAACGACACCATCCTGAAGGTCCGCGACCGTCTCAATTCGAAGGGCATCAGGCCGCTCACCGACGTGATCAGCGTCGTTCCGGTCAAGGTGCTCCGACAGCAGATCGTCGCCAACGTGTCGCTTTATCCCGGCCCGGACGCCGCGCTGATCATGGCCGACATCGGCGCCGCCCTGAACAAGGTGCGGGCCAACGTTTCGCTGATCGGTCGAGACCTGACCCGGTCCGCCATCATTTCGGCCCTCAATCAGGAGGGCGTCCAGTCCGTCGATCTGATCTCGCCGGCAGAGAACGTCGTGGTCGACACTGACCAGTGCGCGCTTATCGAAAGCGCCGCGATCACGCCGCTCCAGCTGAGGGTGGAGTAAGACATGGCGACGTTTCCGACGCGCCGGATGGATCACATCCTGGCGCCGAACGCGACCGAATACGAGCGAACGCTGGCTTCCCAGGTCGATCGTCTCCTTGATCTGAACATCCCGATCCGGCTGCTCTGGAACCCGTGGGAATGCCCTGAGAACCTGCTGCCTTACTTGGCATGGGCTCTCTCGGTCGACCTTTGGGACTCGAGCTGGCCGGTCACCAAGCGGCGTAGCGTCATCGCCAACGCCATCAAGCATCACCGCCAGAAAGGCACGCTGCAGGGCATCGAGACCTATCTCGATCTCGTGGGCAGCAAGATCCTGAAGGCCGATCTGCCGCCGAGCACGGTTTTCTCCGGCCCCTCGTTGACGAGGGATGAGCGCGAGGCATGGCTGCAGAAGCTGCCGCAGATCCGGGTATGGCGTCAGTACGAGACGTCGATCAAGGGCAGGCGCATCTTCTCCGGGGGCAGCCGCTACCAGAGCTTCCTCACCGGGCATTTCCCTGGCCCGAACGACGCCATCACGCGCATGGCGCGGCGGGCGCGCTGGGTCGTCAAGGGCGTCGAAACGGACGCCAAGGTCGAGAACTTCGATGGCTTCTTCCGGGTCCATATCCCGGGACATCTGGAGCACTCGATCTTCTGCAACACGCCCTTCAACAAGAAGGGCAAGTTCCCGGTACCGTCCACGGCATACCAGCGGATCGTCTCGATCGAGCCGACCGTGTTGACGCCCTGGCGCAACTCGATCACGCCTTCTCTCCAAGCGGTCACCTCGGAGCCCGAGCTGGTCGCCGTCGCGGGCAAGGAAGGTCACGCCGTCTACAGCAACCGCATCAATTACAATCGGTTCTACATTCCGTCGATGTCAGGCTATCGTCTCTTCGAGCGATATGCGGTCAACGATGGAACGGCAATCCAGAAGCGACCGTCGATCCAGTTCATGGGCGTCGGCCGGTACGGCATCAAGCCGAAGACCGCCGAGCTTAAGGTGGAGATGAAGACGAAATGGCCGGCTTGGAAGGCGCGCCTCAACGAGGCGAGCTATCCGAAGTCACGCTTCTTCACGCCGCATGATGGAACGCTGATGGCGAAGAACAGGCAGGCGGTCATTGCCGCCAAGCGCCTGTCAGACCAGATCCTGCTCGACACCAATACAAAGCCTGGGTTCGTCGCTGGCCTGCCGCGATGGGCCGGCGACCCCATCGTCATCTGATCATTCAACCGATGCACATGAGCCCATCGTCCGCGGGGACGGTGGGCTTTTTCGTGCGCAACGAGAGGCCCTAAATGGACCGCCAAGTAATCTTCCGCGACTATCAGGAACAGGTCGCTTCCGATCACAACAATCTGCAGGACTACGTGCAGGCGGCGATGGACAACATCGTCGCGGACGGCATCGCCGCCACCCGCAAGTATTCCGGCATGATCATCACCAAGACCGGCCAGGTCGAAGTCACCGTTGGTGCGGGCCGCGTCTACGACGGCGGTCAGGTGTTCGGTCGTCGGACGGTCCTGACGCAGTCGCTCGCCACCTATGTGGCCGCTGCCGCGAAGCGCATCGTCACCATCTCGGCCTACGGCCAGGAAGTGGATACCGATGTCGAGACCCGCGACTACCTGACGGACGTCGACACCGGCACCGTCGAGCCGCGCGCCGTCTCGATGACCCGTTCCCGCGACGCCCAGATCGTCTTCACGGCCGGCGCCGAAGCGGCTGACCCGGTGCCCCCGGCGGTTCCCGCCACGCACGTCGTGGTCGCCAACGTTCTGCTCGACACCACGCAGATCGTCTCGATCGACATGCTGGACCAGAACGCGGTCGTGTCCACGGACGCACTGGACATCCGCACCGACCTGCTTGAGGCGTTCCGCGCCATCATCGAGCCGCGCGTGACCTCGCTTGCCTCGGACCTGGCGGAACTCGCCAACCGCATCAACTCGCTGGGCGACAGCTCCGAGATTTACCGCATCGAGGAAGACCTCGCGCGAGTAAAGCAGAGCCTGCGCTATCCGGCCGACGCTTCAGGCTTCGACGCCGACTTCTACCTCGACCAGAACAAGTCGGACACCACCAACACCCAGCTCCTCGGCTACGACTGTAAGATCGAGGAAGGCATCCGCTTCTCGGATGCGAACTCCAACCAGTTCGAGATCACGCTGTTCTCGGCGAACGACCCGAACGCCAGGAACATCGGCGGCTACCTGATCCCGGCGTACTACGATCAGGTGAAGATCCAGACCGGCGCCTACGTCAATTCGCTGGGCATGGCCCAGTACGGCTATCAGGTCAACAACATGCAGGTGGGATACATGTCCCGCACGCGCCTGCGCTACGGTGGTGGCCTGTCGGTCTGCACGAACGGCAACGAGTACAACTACCCGGGTGAGGCCCCGTCGAGCACGAATCTGTACGACTACGGCACCGTGGGTTTCACCACGTCGTATGTCGATGGCCGTGACCCGTACAACTACTTCCACTACAATGAGCGCACCGACACCTGGTGGCTCGATACGTGGCAAGAGCCGTACATGTACACGGTCACCACGGATCTCGCGATCACCGGCGCCCAGGTCGCTCAGACCTTCCTGGTCTCGAACGACATGATCTGCACCCGGCTCGGGTTCTACGTCGCGGCGAAGGCTGCGAACGAAGACATCCACGTCACGCTGTGCGAAGTCACGAACGGCATGCCGGACCTGACCAAGGTCATCCTCAAGACGGTTCAGCCGCAGGCCAGCATCGGCTTGCAGTGGAACACGGTCGCAGTCCAGCCGACCTTCCTCGCGAAGGGCAAGCGCTACGCGGTCGTTCTCATCTCGAACGCGAACCACCAGATCGGCATGACGTCCGGTCAGTCCTACCTGGACGGCACGTTCTTCTATTCGACGGACGGCATCTACTACCAGGGCGACCTGACCAAGGACATGATGCTGCTCGTTTACGGTGCGGCGTTCCCCTCGGCACAGGTCGCGATCGAGTTCGCTCCGATCACGCTCGATGGCGGCTTCCGCACCATCGACATCCTGGCCGAACAGTGGGTGCCCGCGTCGTGCCAGCTGGTCTTCGAGATGCGGCCGAACGGAACCGGTCAATGGCTCCCGTTGTCGAAGGACAATGCGGACATCCTGGCTCAGGCTCCGCCGCTGGCTCAGTTCCGCGCTCGCTTCGTCGGCACGCAGGACATGCAGCCGATCCTGCATCTCAGCGGATCGCGCGTGAAGGTGTATCGGCCGAAGACGTCGCTCAAGCACGTCTCGATCAAGCACACCGTACCGCCGCTCTCGAACGTCGCCAACAACCTGACGGTCAAGATCCGGCTCGAAGCCTTCGACGCCACGCCGCACACGCACGCAGCGACGGTTCGCGTTGGTTCGACGGACTACAATCCGGCCAGCAGCGTGGTGACGCTCGAAGATGCGACGTCCAACCGGTACATGAAGACGATGACGTTCAGTCTGCCCGCGGGCACGACCCAGTTCACCATCAGTCAGACCGGCACCACCAACTCTCCGCAGGTGACGTATCACGTCGCCGAGCGGACCTACTACACGAAGTAAGAGGTCAACATGGCAGACGAAACCCCCGCGGGACCGCAGCCCGATCCGGCGAAGCGCTACCGCGTCAAGCTGGCTCGCGCCATCGAAGTGGCTCCGGGCATCTACGGTCGTCCCTTCGATCACGAGGTGATCATCGAGGGAAGCGCCATCGCCGGTTTCGGCGACGCGATCATCGGCTTCGAAGAGGTCTAAGCAATGCCGCGTCGGTTCGACCAGTTCTACAGGGTGAAGGCGAGGGATAACCTCGGCGACCCCGACTATTGGAACCGGCGCTTCGAGGACATCGATCGCCGAGTTTCCTCCAACGAGGACGGACTCGACGCAATCGGCGGTCTGACGGCTTACGTTGAGGGCCTCGCCCTCAACCGCCTCGACCTCGTCCTGGCGCCAGCCCTGGACAAGATCGCACTGGTGAGCGAGCAGGGGTTCTTGCTCGCTCACTCCTTCTCAACCGTCACTCTCGACACCAACACCACGCAGGTGTTCTCGATCCCGGACCAGGCGGAGCGCGAGCTGTTCGCGCCTTCGCCGTTCGTGACCATTGTGCGGGAGGCGAACCAGACGGACTACGCTTTCGCCAGGACCGTCGATTTCGACCATGTGTCTGGCCAGCTCACCGTGCAGCCGGTTCAGATCTTCGGCAATCCCGGCCCTCACAGCGACTGGATCATCTACGTCGGCTCGGCCGTCTCAAAGGCTGTTGAGCAGATGCTCAACGATACCAAGGCTGCCCGCGACACCGCCCTGCAGTACAAGGGCGACGCAGCGACCAGCGCGGCTCAGGCCGCTGCTGACCGGGCATCGATCGCCCAGGCGAAGACGGACACTCTGGCGGCTCGCGACGCGGCTGCTCAATCGGCCCTGAATGCGCAGACGTGGGATCCGACGAACTACGCCACGAAGGCTGTGAACAACGCGACCTTCGTTTCGTACCTCATCGCGCAGAACCTCGGCGTAGCGCCGCGAGATCTGGCGCGGAAGAACCTCGGGATCTTCTGGCAGCAGGCCGTTCCAGCCGCCACGGACTGGAACACTCTTACGGACGAGGGGACCTACTACTCCTCGCAGCCGACCATTGCCGGCAAGAATGCGCCGGGCACCGTTGGAACATTCTGGTATCTGCAAGTCCAGGCTTACGGGCAGGATCTTGAGAACTACGTGATGCAGCGGGCCGTTCAGCTCGACACCAACTCGACCGTCAATGCGTACTGCCGCGTTCTCGCGGCCGGAACGTGGGGTGCATGGAAGCCAGTGCTGACGGGCGACAGCATCGCCACAGTTGCCAACATGAAGAGTGGCACAGGCTCCGGAGTCATCAACGTCGCCAACGCCTATTCGGCGGCGGCATTCTATCCCGTTGGATCTGTCGGGGCGGGAACGCTCACCATCGACATGAACAATGGGAGCCGTCAGTTTATCACGCTGGCCGGCAACATCACCGTCGCGGCGCCTTTGAACCCAAAGGATGGCCAGGTGTTGGAACTGCTCTTCGCTCAGGACGCCACCGGCAATCGCACGGTGTCGTGGGCTGCGTTGTGGCGATTCCCTGATGGTGTTGCTCCTGCGGTCTACGCTGGCGCAAACAATGCCTCTCTGATCGTCAGTGCGACTTACAGCATCGCCGCCGGCCAGTGGATGGCTGCGGCCTGGAAGCCGTACTAACACCTTCGCCCGGCTGGTCTTCGTGATCGGCCGGGCTTCTCTTTCAGGAGTTTTCGGATGCCTTTGATCCTTCCGAACCGAAGGGTTCTGGGCGTGCCGCCGCGCGTCATCACGGGCGGCATCATCTACAACACGCCCGGGACCTACAATCTCGTCATCCCCCGGTTCAACATGCTCATTGTTGACGTGAAGGGGGCGGCTGGTGGCGGCAGTGGAGCTTGCCACTACTACGACCAGGACAACGTGGCGGGAGGCGGCGTCGGGCCTGGTGTCGGCGTGGGCGGGTCGAGCGGGACGACGCCCAACTACACGTACCTTCTCGGAGGCAACTCGAACCCTGGCGGCTTCTCGCAGTTCAGGGATGCGATCTCTGGCCTCACGTTGAATGCTGGCGGAGGCGCCGGCAACACCGGAGGTGACTGGTTTCACACCACATACCAGGGCGGTCAGGTGCCGCAATCTTCGGCCGGCACAGGCACTGGCGGAAACTGGACCAACAATACCGGCGGCGGCGCAGCTGCCGGAACGTACGGATTCAACCCGAACTGCTACAGCCCGGCAGTCGGCGGCTTTGTCACCTCGTACGGCGGTTGGGGCGGCAACGGAGGCCAGGCGGTCTCGCACCTTGACTGGACGAACTTCGCCTATCTCTTCGGCCGCACTGTGACAATCGTCGTCGGACAGGGTGGCGCGGCTGGCGCAACGCCCGGAGGCGGCACAAACGGCATCGGCGGCGGCAATGGATCCGTCTCTGTCAATTGGAGTTGACCTTGCTCTATGTAAAAGACAACGGTCAGGACGGTTTTCTTGAGATCCCTTACGGAGCCTCGTTCACCGGATCTGACGAAGCAATTCATCCATACCAATGCATCGAGCTTTGGGATGAAACGGACCTGAACGCCATCGGCGTTTTCAGGGTGGAGCCTGCGGCTCTGCCCACCGACCCGGAGGTCTCGATCTCCGGATATCACTTCGAGAAGGGGTCGGACGGAGTGATCAAGCAGGTGCTGGACTTGATCCAGCCTCCGCCTCCGACCAAAGACGATCTGAAGGCCTATGCGGCTTCGAAGCGGTACGCCAAGGAAGTCGGCGGGACGGTCTCACCGACCTACGGCTTCCTCTACACGGATCGCGACACGCGGGCACTCATCGCCCAGAGCATCCAGTCGATCGACCTGCAGATCGTGACTGAGCCGATCAACTGGAAATCTCCGGCCGGCTTCGTCTCCCTCGATCGCGCAGCACTCGTTGCAATCTCTCGGGAGATGGCGACGTTCGTGCAGACGACCTTCGACAAGGAGGCCGAGATCGACAGCAAGATCGCTGACGGAACGATCGCCGCGAAAGCGGAAATCGACGCCGCCTTCGCCTAACCCCGCAACAACCAAATCCAACCCTCCAAGCCGCTCCATCCGGGGCGGCTTTTTTGTTTGGGAGAACCATACGTGACTGTTCAATACCTCCACGGCATCGAGACGATCGAACTCGATAGCCCCTCCGGACCGGTCGAGACCGTCAAGTCGAACGTGATCGGCTTGGTCGGCACGGCGCCGGACGCTGACCCGGATCTCTTCCCGCTCAACACTCCGGTGCCGGTGTTTGCCGACGCACTGAAGGCGGGTCAGCTGAAATCCACGGGCACGCTGCTCGACGGCATCGACGCGATCTACAGCCAGAAGTCGGCTGTCGTGGTTGTGGTCCGTGTCTCCGAAGGCCAGAGCCAGGAAGAGACCTGGTCGAACGCTGTTGGCTCGCCCAGCGGCAAGACCGGCGTCTGGTCGCTGCTCAAGGCGCGTCCGATGCTCGGCCTCATCCCGAAGCTGCTGGTCGCCCCGGGCCACACGTCTGGCCGCCCGACCAACGGTGTCGCCAACCTGGTGATCGGCGACGAAGGCGACGGCTACGTTCTCGCCACCACGTCCATCAGCATCGCCGCGCCTCCGGCCGGTGGTCGCACGGCCAAGGCGGTACCGCAGGTGGTCGGCGGCAAGCTGACTGGCGTAGTCATCACCGACCCGGGCTACGGCTACACGGGCGCTGCTCCGGCCGTGACCGTCACGGGCGCCGGCACGGGCGCCGCGGTCACCGCAACCCTCGGCCACGTCGCCAACCCGGTTGGTGTTGCACTGGCCTCCATCGTCGACCGCCTGCGTGCGGTGGCCTTCCTCGACGGTCCCGGCACCTCGTACGAGGACGCCGTCCAGTACCGTCAGGACTACGGCAGCCAGCGCATCTCGTTCGTCGACCCCGGCGTTCTGAGCTGGGACACCGAGAACTCCATCTACGTGACGAAGCCCGCCTCCGCCTACGCGGCCGGCATCCAGGCTCGTATCGATGAGGAGAAGGGCTTCTGGTACTCGTTCTCGAACGAGCTGATCCAGAACATCGGCGGCCCCGCCCGTCCGGTGGACTTCATGGTCAACGACCGCGACTGCGAAGCCAACCAGCTGAACAGCCAGCAGGTCACGACCATCATCCACGATGACGGTTTCCGGTTCTGGGGCCTCCGCGGCACCGGCACCGACCCGCTGTGGGCTCAGCTGTCCGTGCGCCGCACGGCCGACATGGTCTACGAGAGCCTGGAGCGCGCTGAGCGCTCGCGCCTCGACAAGCCGTTCAGCCTCCAGCTGCTCGCCGGCATCCAGGGCGACGTCAACAAGTACCTCCGTCTGCTCCGCTCCCGCGGCGCGCTGATCGGAGGCAAGTGCTGGATCGACCCGACCGTCAACACCGCCGCGACCTTCTCGGCCGGTGAGCTGACGGTGGACTTCGATCTCGAGCCCCCGGCCTGCTTGGAGCATCTGCAGTTCCGCGCTTCGCGAAATCCGAACTACTACACGGACTTCATCGAAGAGTTCAACCGCACGATCGCCAACAACGGCTAACGCGCGGCTCTCCGCAGCAATCACCCACAACACAGCTAGTCACGAGCCGCTCGGTCCTTCGGGATCGGGCGCGCTCTGGCATGGCCGGAGACATCAATGGCAAATCTTCGCGACTCCAACATTTTCCAGGACTTCACGGTCTGGATCGACGACATCGGCAAGATCGGCGAAGCGCCGAACTTCCAGCCGCCCGAGATCAACATCCAGACGGAAGAGTTCCGTGGTGGTGGTATGGACGGCACCATCGAAATCCCGATGGGCATCGAAAAGATCGAGTTCGACATCGATCTGCACGTCTGGGACGAGCAGATCTGGCAGAACCTCGGCTACGGCCCGGGCTCGCTCGACGTTCCCGTCACCTTCCGCGGCTACCTGCTGTCGGCAAGCGGCGCCGAGAAGGGCGTCATCATCGAAACCCACTCGCTGATCAAGGCGATCAAGACGAGCAAAGTCGAGGCCGGCAAGAAGGCTGAGATGACCGTCAACCTCTGTGCCAACTACTACCGGCACGAGATCAACGGCGTCACCGTCACCGAAATCGACGTGTTCAACAAGATCACGAACATCGGCGGCACCGACCAGAGCGCAAACGCTCGACGGATCCTCGGCTTCACCTACTAAGGTGACGTCAGAGAGATCACCCCAACTGGCCTCGCCCTAACCGGCGGGGCCTTTTTTCTTTCTGTGCAAGACAAGGCGTGCAAACCACTATGGCTATCGAGAAGAAGAATTTCCCGCTCAAGTTTCCGTTCGAGTTCCGCGGCGCGAACTACACCGAGTTCAATGCTCGTCGCCCGAAGGTTCGTGACATCCGCAACTTCATCAAGGGTGTCGAGAAGGACGGCATGAGCGCGATGGAGAAGGTGCTGGCAGACCTGTTTGAGGTCGACAACACCATCATCGCCGAGATCGACTCCGAAGACTTCGCTCCCATGAAGGCATGGTTCGAGCATTTTTTGGAACTCATGTCGGGCGAATCCAGCGAATCCTAATCGACAGCTTCCCGATCTTCGAGCGCTTCCACTGGACGCTCGGAGACGTGGAGGCGTTGGAATGGGATGACTTCTGCGTCATATCTGACGGCGTCAAGGCGCTAAACGAGCGAGACGCCGAGGAGATAGCAAGACTACGTGCGCAGGCTCAGGGCAACAAATAGCCCTGGGCCCCATTTTTTTTGACTCTCGGGGAGCGGCAATGTCCGACAACAATCTCGACATCAGGGCACGCCTTACGGGCGAGGATAAGCTGTCCCCGACCGTCGTGAAGCTCTTGGCCAAGATCAAGAGTCTCGAAGAGCAGATGAAGAAGCTCGGCAAGGCCGGCTCCAGCATCGAATCCATCCCGATGGAGAACTACGTCAAGGCCGCCAACAAGATGGGGCGCTCGCTCAATGGCCTGACGAAGAAGCACTACGATTGGGCGAAGGCAAACGGCGTCCATACGGAACGTGCGCAGCTGTCCTGGGGCAAGCTCACCAATCGGATCAGGGATCTGAAGGACCAGCACGAGCAACTCGTGAACTCGCACAAGCGAGGGTCGAAGACGATGGCTGCAAACATCGAGAAGCAGCTGCGAAACGAATACAAGAACGCGGTCGCCTTCAAATATCTCTACAACAAGACCAACGATGACCGCCTAGCGATGCATCGGCGCGTCACCGAGCAGCTCTCCAACCTGGAGGCTGCCCACCTCAGGAATGAGGAGCGCCGTCAGCGCACCCATGTAAGCAACCTCAGCCGCATGCGACGTGACGCGATGCGCAGCATGGGAATGGCGGCCAACTTCGGCAGTAGCGCAGCACCCTATGCTGCTGCCGCTGCTGCAGCAACCGGTTACGCAGGCGTCAGCGCGTTCCGCACGCGCATGAAGATCGATACGGCCGAGACGAACATGAGAATGTTCGCCGAAATGAGCCAGGAGCAGGTCAAGGAATTTCGTCGGTCCTACGGTAATCGTGCCGCGATCAGGTATGGCATGGCGCCCGACCAGATGCTCGACTCATTCACCGAAGTTCGCAAGGCGGGCATTCCGCAGGACAAGGCGCAGGCCGTCACAGACACGATCCTCAAGGCCGGAGCAGGCCTCGACCTCGATCTGAAGGAGACTACCAGGTTCGCAACTCGATTGGCGACCCTCACTCAGGATATGAGCAACCTCAATCCTGAGAAACTGAAGAAGATGCTCAACTCGGTGGCCGTTGCCGGTATTGCGACCGCGGCGGACCCGAATGAAATTATCGCGGCCAACCGGCGGGCATCCGGTGCGTTTGCATCTTCGAAGCTGGATCCAAATGAGCTGCCCGCGTTTACAGGTCCCGGCATTTCGGCTGGCCTGCCTTCGAGCAAGACGGGTACCTTCATCGGCTTTATCGTCAACGAACTCGTTGGCGGAAAGTATGCCAGGGGTCAGCGAGCAAAGGACCTCGGCAAGGCTGCGAATATGCTCGGCCTTGGTGGTCGGCAAGCGATGTCGGCCAAGATGGCGGCGAATCCGACCGAAACGCTGCTCCAGATCTTCGACAAGATGGGCACGATGTCGGAGGAGAAGCAGTCGCAGATTGCAACGCTGCTCGGCATGCGCGAATGGCGAGACGAGCTGCAAACCTTCGTTCAGGTTCGCGACGACATTCGACGCACTCTCAAGGAAATCCGCGATCCCAAGAATGCAGACACGCTCGACAAGATCAGCGATGAAAAGCTGAAATCGCTCGCCGGGCGATGGAAGTCCTTCGTTTCTGCCATGACTCTCGTGTGGGAGTCGGTAGGCGCGGGGTTTGAGAAGGCATTCACCCAGATCTCTGCGTTCTTCACAGATTATCTGGGCCGGATCGACACGTCGAAGATCACCAATACCGTCGAGGCGTTTACGGACGGACTGGTCGCCGGCATGGGCTTCAACAGCTGGTCCGATATGCTCAAGGCGGCCTTCGGCGATCCCACGACTGCAAAGGGCTACGCGAAGGAAGTCTTCGGCTTTGTGAAGGGGTTTGTCGGCGAGATTAGCCGTGCGGCCAAGATGATCGGCGGCATGATGACCGCGGTTTTCAAGGCATTCGGAGGCAAGGAGGGCGACCCCGAGTCTTGGGGCAAGTTCACCGCTCAGCTCATTGAGTTGGTAGCAGCCCTGAAGGCAATCGGGACTGTGGCCGGTTATCTCGAAGGCATCGTCACGTTCGTGAAGGGAATTGGTGGCCTTCTCCTGAAGATCACGGGTATCCCGGGCATCCTGGCGCTCCTCGGCGTTGGTGCAGCTGCGGCCTCTGATGCAGCGGTCAGCGACTCTCACATTCGCCGACCGGGCGAGTCCGTTAAGGACTTCCGGGCGCGCGAGTCCAAGTTGAAGGAGCTGCGCAATTACAAGCCGAGCGGAGATCCCCTGTTCCAGCCGACGAGCTTCGGCGGAGCGACTGACTTCTCCGGACGCCGACGCGGCACGATCGACGACCTGTCCGAGAACCTCAACAAGTTCACGGGCAAGGTCGAGCGCGCGGCGTTCATCAGCAACGGACCCGGCGGCCTGCAATACGCAGCTCTGGGCGGCGGCTCCGGCCGCGGTCTGGTCGGGTCTGGCGGCGGCGGCCTCGTCGGAGGCGTTCCCAGCCTGCTCAAGAGCACCCCGGGCGCGGCTCTCCCTGACTTCGGGGTAGGGCGCGCCGGCAGCATCATCGGTCGCGACAAGATCCCGTCGATCGGCGGTTCGTCTGGCGGCGGCCTGAGCCGGTCTGGCTTTGACAGGGTGTTCGCAGGAACGCCTCTGGCTGGAAAGTATGACCAGATCGTCGACGCAGCGAAGGCTAATGGCATCAGCCCGTCACTTCTCGCGGGCGTCATGGCCCAGGAGTCGGGCAAGGGCAAGTTCCTGTCAGGCAACAACCCTGGCGGCATCATGGATCCAGCCACCGGCTGGAAAACCAAGATGCAGTTCAACTCGCTCGATGCCGGCATCGACCAGACGGCGAAGAGCGTCGCGAAGAACTGGAACGCGGCTGGTGGCGACCTCGGAAAGATGGGGAGCAAATACGCTCCGATCGGGGCGGCCAACGACCCGCGTGGACTGAACAGGCATTGGGTGCCCGGCGTTCAGAGCTTCATGAACCAGATGGGCGACGGCTCGGGTGCGGCTGCGGCTGCGGCCGGTGTGACGCCAGGTCTGGCTGACAAGCTCGGCCTCCGCGGCAAGGCCAACTTCATGAAGGGGCAGTATGGCGGCGTTGGTCAAAACCAACAGACCATCATGACGGCCTCCGGCAAGAAGTTCACGGTCAATGCGGCGGCGGCAGAGTCCTTCAAGGGCTTTGTCGACGAGCTGGAAGCGTCTGGCTACAAGGTGAACTCGCTCGGCGGGTTCAACATGCGCCAGAAGCGCGGCAGCTCCGGCTGGTCGCAGCACGCCTACGGCAACGCGATCGACATCAACCCCGGCACCAACCCGCAGTATGGCGGGACGGACATGCCCGACAATGTTCGGGACATGGCGGCCAAATACGGCCTGTCATGGGGTGGAGACTGGTCGAAGCGGTTCCGCGACCCGATGCACTTCGAGTGGAACGGAACGCAGCCGTGGAAGGACGTCCCGTCCGCGAGCGACGCCATCAAGAATGTGCCTCCGGTCCAGTCTCCGGCCTCGCTCGGCGCAGGCCAGATGCGGGGCGGAACGGGCGGTCCCGTGCAGATCCACATCAACGGCAGCAGTCACGACCCGGAAGCGCTGGCGACGCTGGTGCAGCGCCGGATCGACGAGTCGATGAACTGGCGGACCCACGATACCGCGTCCGAATACACCTAACGCAATTGACCCTGGCCCTACGGGGCCGGGGTCCTTTCTCCAACCTCAGAGGAAATAGATGGCTGACGTTCTTCTTGGTCTCGGCTCGCAGGATCCCAATGCGAACGACGCGACCGGTCTGATCCTCTTCTACGTGCCGTCGAAGGGCATCGACACCCCAAACTTCGAGACAATTCAGCGCGACGCGCAATACACCTGGACGTCGGCCGATCGCCTCTCGCGCGATCCTGCGATGCAGTTCACTGGTCCAGGTGAGGACAATGTGGTCATCGAGGGCCGCATGTACCCCTATCACTTCGGTGGCATTTCCACACTTGAACGCATGCGTTTAGCCGGCCGCGCCGGCAAGCCGATGCTGCTCGTGAGGTTCTATCCGCTCACCAATCCGGACGGCTATGGCTCGGAGGTGATTGGAAACTACGCCATCAGGCGAGTGCGAACCGCGGAGTCGAAGATTGGCGCCATCGGCATCGCTCACAAGATCGATTTCACTCTGGAGCTGACTCGCTACGGGGACGATCTGACCTCGACGTCCACGATCGTCAATAACTTCGAGGCGACCTAATGTCGACGTACATCACCAAGCTTTACGATCGCCTCGACCGCATCTGCTTTGACCGCTATGGCTCGACCGACAATCAGATTGTCGAGTGGGTCATCGAGCAGAACGACGGTGTCGAGCTGCGCGGGATCGTCCTCCCGATGGGCATCACGATCAACCTTCCGGAGGCGCCGCGCAAACTGACGCAGCCCCCGGTCATCCCGCAGGTCTTCCTCTGGAAGTGATTTAGACGCGATCGCGTATATCCAGCGAATATACGCACTCGCGTATCTGGCCGCCCTCCGGGGCGGCTTTTTGCGTTTTAGGAGGCATCGTGACCACTGGCTACACCCCGATCTACCGGGTCTTCAAAGGTGGCGAGGACATCACTGGCCGGCTCAACGACCGGACGCTTCAGATCAGGGTCGATCTTCAGTCCGGCAACGGCAACGACGATCAATGCACCATCCTCATCGACGACCGCGACTGGCGTGTCGCTCGGCCGCTGACTGGTGAGACTCTTCAGATCTGGCTCGGCTACCAGGAAGTAGGCCTTGCCTACATGGGCTCATTCGAGATCGACGACGTAACGTTCCTCGGTCCGCCCCGAAATATCAAGCTGGTCGGCAAATCGACCGGCGCGACCGACATCCAAAAAGCTCCCACCATAAGGGAGTTCGATAACAAATCAGTCTCCGACATCCTCGGTCAAATGGCCCAGCAAACTGGCCTCGGTCTGTCCATCTCGGGCGACCTCGGAGCGCTCAAAATCCCCTTCAAGAACCAGGTCGTCAGCAACCTGCACATGATCCACGAGCTGGAGCGCATGACAGGAGCTGTGGCCAAGGTCGTGGACGGCAAGCTGATGTTTGCCAAGCGCGACGGAGGCGAGACCACGAGTGGAGTCGCACTGCCGACGCTTGTGCTTCAGCCGGAGCACTTCGGTACCTGGCAGGTTCGCTACACCAGCAAGCCTGGCTACGGAGAGGTCAAGGCCTCGTGGTTCGACAAGGACGAGATGGTCCGCAAATGGGTCGGCTCACCGGTCACGAGCGGAGACGGAGGAGTTGGACTCGCCAAGAAGTTCGGCGGCGCTTTCAACATCGGCCAACTCTTCAACTCTGAAGCGGAAGCCAAGGCGGCAGCAGGCTCTCAGGCCGAGAACCTCAAGCGCGCAGAAGTGCAGGCGGTGTTCGATCTCGCCAAGGGCGACCCTTGGATCCGTGATCAGCAGACGCTGATCGTGACCGGCATGCGAGACGGCATCAACGGCTCGTACGTCATCGACAAGGTGACCCACACGTACATCAAGAGCACCGGCATCAAGTCGCAGATGGAGTGCAAGCTCCCGGGCGACGGCGCCGACTACGCGGAAGCGTCCAAGGAGTTCATGCGGCCAGGACCGGGTGAGACGCTCGGCGAATACCTCCGCACCCACCCCAATGTGAAGCGCGACGACCTCACCCAGCGGGACATCGACGCAATCGCCGAGGGCGGTTTCACCACCAATCCGTAACAACGAGTATCACATGTTCAGTCAAGAGATCATCGACGCCATCGTGCAGGCGGCGAAGGCCGAAGGTTGGCCCGCGTCGGCGCTGCTCGCCGTCGTGGAATGCGAAACCTCGGGCAAGCCGTTCGAGCAGGACGGCCACACGCCCTCGCTGCTCTTCGAGCGGCACAAGTTCTATTCCGAGCTGCAGAAGCACCAGCCGAGCAAGCTCAAGTCCGCCATCATGGCTGGACTCGCGATCCCGAAGTGGAGCCGCAACACCCAGTACAAGGACCAGGGCACCTCTGCCGGCCGGCTGAACGTCATCGCGAAGGCGCGCAAGATCGACGAGGAGGTCGCCAACCGTGCGGCTTCCTGGGGTCTCGGGCAGACCATGGGCTTCAATGCCGAGCGCCTGAAGTATCCGAACGCGACCGAGATGGTCGACGAGCTGTCGAAGGGCATCGCAGAGCAGATTGATGCGCTGGTCCGCGAGATCAAGACCAGCCACCTGGACAAGTTCCTCATCGCGAAGAACTTTGCCTCGTTCGCCCGCGGCTACAACGGCGCCGGCTACAAGCAGAACAACTACGACACCCGCATGAAGACGGCGGATGAGCGCTGGGAACGGCGCCTCGGCCAGATCTCGCAGGGCGAGTTCTATCCCAAGCCGGGCAAGACCGTCACGCTGGTCTACCAGACCAAGCTGAAGGAGCTGGGTTTCAACGTCGGCAAGCTCGATGGCGACTGGGGCGATCTGACCACGGGCGCTTGCTCCGCGTTCCAGCGGCGCGAAGGCCTGAAGGTCACCGGCCATCCGAACGATGAGACCACGGCGCTCCTCTACAAGACCGAGGAGAAGCGTGAGATCGCCCCGGAGCGCGCCTCGGCGACCGTCGACGATCTGCGCTCTGCCGGCTCCCAGACGATCCAGGCGGCCGACAAGGGCTCCCTGATGTCGAAGATCCTGGTTGGCGCTGGTGCCCTCGGCGGCGCCTCGCAGACCGGCGCTCTCGATCAGATCCAGGGCATGGTCGACAAGGTCAATCAGCTCAAGGGTGTCATGGACTCGATCCATGACACGGCGCACGCGCTCGCACCGTACTGGTGGGTCGGCGTGATCGTCGTCGGCTTCGTCACCTGGAAGCTCTACGGCGACGTCATCAAGCGGCGTCTGCACGATCACCAAACCGGAGTTCACCTTGGATAAAGTCATGGCAAGGGCCGCCGCCTTCAGGGAGGCGGTCACGTTCTATTGGGCGAAAGCCCAGGGAATGCTCACCAACTGGAAGGTCAAGGTCATCGCGGCCTTGATCATCCTCGTCGTCACCGCCGGATATGCCTATCACCTGGGCGAGGCCGGCAAGTCGGATCTGCAGGCGCAAGTCAGGCAGCTCAAGGAAGACCTGGCGCAGGCCGACGAGAGGTCGGTGCCGCAGCCTGAAATCCCGTACTGGCAGTGCAACGGGCCGAAAGAGACCCGTCATCCGCAGTGCCCGGACGATAGCGCGGCCGATGAGGCCAACCAGCGCGAGGACGAGCTGAAGAAACAGCTCTCCGAGTCCGAAGCGGCGAAAGCCAATCTCCAAAAGAAGGTCAAGGACTATGAAACGCAGCTGGCTCGCCGGCATGCGAAGGGCCGGGGGCTTGTTCTGTCTCCCGCTGATGCTCGCAGCCTGTCAAACATCCGGTAGCAACGCTCCCGTGGAGCAGCGGCCGAACATCGAGGCCTGCATGAGGGTCGCGCAGAGGGTTGATCTGCCGCCCATCAAGGCCGGCATGGACACCCGTACCGTGATCGCCCGCTACCGGGCCGCGCTGATCGGCGCAAACACCAACATCGAAGACACCAAGGCCTGCATGGCCCTGCTCGATCGAGCAGAGAAGGAAGGCTACCTTTAATGGCCATGGATTTTTCAGAGGCTCTGCAGCTCGTGGGGCCGTTCCTCGCCATTGCCGGATTCGTGTCCGGCATCTGGTGGAAGGTCGAAGGCAAGATCGATAAGGTCCGCTCCGACGCCGATGCTGCTGTCGCCAAGGCACAGGTCAAGGCCGAGGACGCGATGAAGGAGGTGACCGCGTTCAAGCTCAAGGTGGTCGAGGAGTACGCCTCCTGGGATACCGTTAGGGCGATCGAGACTCGGCTCACCGAACGCATGGACAGCTTGTCGGACGCGGTCATGAAGATGCCCGATGCGATCGTCGATCGCATGGTCAACATGATCAAGCTGACATCCAAATAACGCTTGACTGCTCCGTTTGCATTCTGATATTTGCACGAAGGCAAATGATGTGCTACCTCCGAGGCCGAAATCTCGGGGGTAGGCACACCCTCGTGGTTTCGGGTTCCCAACCAACCACAGGGTAAAATGACGCTCCTCACCACCGAAGAACGCGCTCGCAGAAAGCAGGTCATCGAAGATCTGCTCAAGCTGGGTTACCACCCGCAGGGGCAGCGTGGGGGCCTCGCCTCCGCCACCAAGACTGCGGAGCGCCGCGACGGCATCAACTATCCGAACTGGGTCCGCGCCGAAGAGGCGCTGAAGCGCAAGCGCCGCGAGAACTTCGCGGTCGACTGGTCGCTCTACATCCCGCCTGTAAAGACCGCCACCGTGACCCGCGGTGCCGAAGAAGCAGGCGAAGAACTGTCCGCCGAAGACCACGCCCACAAGCGTGCGGAATCCCTCTCCGCGGAAGTTACCTCCCTCATCACCGCATCGAACTATCCGGTCATCAACCCGGATGCCATCATCATCGACTCCTACCTGGTGCGTCGTTACGACCGCCAGCTGGGCGCCTACGTCATCAAGGAGGGCACGCCCCGCACCTGGATGAGCGACACCCTGCGCGTCGAGCCCGTCGAGGACTCGCGTGGCCGCAGCTTCATCTTCACCGGAGCGCAGAACGACGCTCCGCTCCACGAGGAGTTCTGGGCCAACCTCCAGGCCTACGCGGCCTACATCGACGCCGAGATCGTCGTCGGTCCCTGGACCTACGAGACCCAGTGGTGGGCCGAGAACAACCCAACCGCGCGTGCCTACGCCACCGAGCTGTCGCCGTATCTGTGCTTCGGCCAGATGAAGGTCGGCGACAACTTCATGTTCTGCGGCGAGATGAACACGCTGCCGACCGCATCCGCGCCGATCTCCGATCTGGTGACGTACAGCCGGGGCCGCTGGGCCGTGTTCCCGCACGCCAAGCGGCAGCTCAAGAGCGTGCCCTCGACCGATCCGACGATCCAGGCCCACCAGGTCATGACGTCGGGCGCCGTGACGCGCCCCAAGGTCATCCCGCGCAAGGCCGGCGTGAAGTCTCTGTTCCATCAGGTGATCGGCGCCACCGTGGTCCAGTTCGACGAGGACGGGGACATCTTCTGCCGCCAGATCACGGCCAACGATGATGACGGCTCGTTCTATGACCTCGACGCCTATGTGGCGAACGCCGAGGTCACGACCGGGCACCGCGTCAAGGCGATCACCATGCCGGACATCCACGTCCGCAAGATCGACCAGACCAACTGCATGGCCATCTTCGGATGGGATATGCGGGGCGGCCGAGCGCAGTTCCGCAACAGCATGGTCGACGTCCTCAACCCCGAGAACGTCATCCTGCACGACATCTTCGACAACGAGGCTCGAAACCACCACCACGTCCACGACAACGCCCACAGCTACGAGATGGCGATCCGTCGCCGCGACAGCGTGGAGAACGAGGTCGATGGAGTCGGCGATTTCCTGGCGCTGCTGGCGCGCGAGGACCGCAAGGCCATCATCGCCGAAGGTAACCACGACCTGGCGCTGGAGAAGTACGTCCGTGAGGGCCGGTACCGCAACGACGGCACCAACATCCGTTACGGCCTCCAGCTGGAGGATGCCTACCTCGGGTATGTCGAGGAGCGCTCCTACGCGCTGGACAATGACCTGCCGTTGCCGCGCTTCTCGCTGCTGGAGCACGCAGTCCGGATCAAGCGCCCAGAGCTGGGCGAGCTGGTCCAGTGGTGCGTCGACGGCTACAGCTTCCTGATCGACGGCATCGAGGTCGGCAACCACGGCTTCCGCGGAGCGAACGGCGCCAAGGGCACCGTGGCCGGCTTTGCGCGGGCAGGGCGCAAGATGTCGATCGGCGACAAGCACAGCCCCGAGATCAACGAGGGCGTGTACGTCTCCGGCGTCATGAACCTGCGTCACGGCTACAACAAGGGCCTGTCGGGCTGGGCGGTCACCGTGACCATTCAGTATCCGGATGGGAAGCGTTCACTGGCCACGCTCCAAAAGGGCAAGTGGCGTCCGGGACGGCGGGTCATCCGCATGCCCGCTGCGTCTTTCGTTGTCTAATCGCTTGCATGAATGCAAATAAGGGGGCTTGCATGCTGGTTTATCTGGCCGGACCCATCTCCGGTCTCAACTTCGAGGGCGCCACGGACTGGCGCGAGTACGCGAAAGGCGAACTCGCCCAGTTCGGGATCAAGGCGCTCTCGCCGCTCCGCTTCCAGGAGCACATGAAGGCGATCGGTATCTTCACCGATGCAGCCAAGGAGACCGAGCGACTGAAGTCGCCGATGTCCACCCCGAAGGGGCTGACCATCCGTGATCGCTGGGACGCGATGCGCTGCGACGTGTTGCTGGTGAATCTGCTGGCAGCGCCGAAGGTCTCGATCGGGACCATGCTTGAGATCGCGTGGGCAAACTCGAAGGACATCCCGATCGTTTGCGCTATGGAAGATGCTCCGGCGCACACCATTGACCACAACCATCTCGGTTGGCTTGCCGCTCTCATCGACGGAGAGGGGTGCGTCTACGTCGTGCGTCGCGTCCGGGATTCCGGCAGCCCGTGCTTCGAGTTCCGGATCCAGGTCACCATGACCGACAAGGAGATGATCGACGCCGCGTATCAGCGGAGCAACGGACTCGGCGTGATCACAGGCCCGTACAAGCGTAGCAACAATCCCCAATGGCGCGAGGCGTGGCGCTGGACCGTGAACAACAAGGATGCAGCGATACTCGCTCAGGCGATCTATCCCCATCTCGTCATCAAGCGCGCTCAGGCGGCGCTCGGTTTCGAGATCGAAAAGATCAACGCAGGATTTCGTCCGGAAGGTCACAAAGGCCACAAGGGATTCCAGCGTCGTCCGCCGGAGATCGTCCAAGAACAGGAAGACCTCTATGCGAGTTGGAAGGCCGCTCAGGCTCGTGAGCCCGTGAAGTTCACGCCGCCGGCGGCCTACGGCAACCCCCACGAACACGCCATGGTCAACCAGCTCGTCGGTTTCAGAGTCCCGACGCTGTGGGACGCCGTGGACGTGACGCGGCAGCTGCTTGCTGCCTGAACGCTTGTTTGAATGCAAAGGAAAGGGACTGCAAATGACGGTTATCGGCCTATCGGGCTTCGCACAGTCGGGAAAGACCACGGCGGCGCTGTACCTGGAGAAGAAGTACGGCGTGCGCCGCAAGCACATCGCTGAGCCGCTGCGGGCCATGCTCGCGGTGCTGCTCCAGGCGAACGGCATGTCGTCCGAGGAGATCACACGCTACCTGGAGGGCGATCTGAAGGAGCAGGTGATCCCGTGCCTGGGCGTCACCTCGCGCTATGCGCAGATCACGATCGGCACCGAGTGGGGCCGCAACCTGATCAGCGAGGATCTGTGGGCCAACACCTGGGCTCGCGGCATCGCCGATGGCGAGTCCGTCATGAACGACTCCGTGCGCTTCCCGAACGAGGCGAAGGCGATCCGTGGCCTCGGCGGCTTCGTGATCATGATCAAGCGCCCGGGCACGCGGCCGGCGAAGTTCAAGCACAAGCTGGGCGAGTTCCTGTTCGACAAGTTCGGCATCATGTGGGGCGTTCACCCGAGCGAGCGCATCGACCTGATCCAGCCGGACTACATCATCCACAACGACTCCGACGTGGAAACGCTCTACGCCGACCTGGACAAGGCGATGGCGCAGCACTTCAGCCGGGTGCAGCAGACCACGCCAACTCGAAGAAGGCGATCGCGGCTGCCGCCGGGCTCGCGCTGGCAACCGGGCTCGGTCGCTGATGTTGCGCTGGAAAGAGGACTCGAGGCCCCAGCGATATGGCTGGGCGCCCGGGTCATACCTGAACCATTGCCATGGAGCAGGGTGCAGGGATCAAGAGGACAAGACATTCATCGGGGACAAGAGAGCTGTCATCTGCGCCGACTGTGCGTACGCGCTGCCGGACCCGGAGCCGAAGGCGTCGATGACGGAGGCAGAACTCAAGGCGAGGATCACGGAGCTGTGGCGCCAGATCCATGTCCTGGACCAGGAGTTGAAAGCGAAATGCGGCTCATCAACATGAAGCTGACCCGGGGGTGACGCTGAGCCCGAACCTGCCGCGGCGGAGGCGACTAGCGCCTCTTCGCGATCACGAGGGAAAGAAACGCGACGAACGCGAATATGGGCACTTCAGGTCCGTAGATGTCCCCCGTGAGGAGCAGCAACCCGAGAGCTAAGATGCATAGGGCCGCTACGCAGAGCCAAATCGGATCATCAGATTGCCGTACCGGAGCTTGCCGATAAACGATTTCGGGTTCGTACGGTTCATATGGACGACGTGGTTGATGTGCATTTGCCTTTATCACGGCTGCAATTATTACGGCGGCTGCTGAAATCAGAGCTACAACAACGGCTGTCGGGTCCATGGCGTCCTCTCTCCAGACACGACTATAGCAGAGTTCAAGGCCCTTCCGATGGAACCCGCGACCGGCATTTTCGGTATTTAACTTTGAGTTCCCCCTTGGCAGAAGTCTAGGGCACGACTAACGCGCGCGCGTAGCGAAGGGCCGATCGCAGCTTGGGTCCAGCCGTTCATGACACATCCAAGGGTTTGAACTTGGTACGGGAGACCTGCCAGTGATCCAGCTCACTGCAGCGGCAGCAGGCATTTGGCCGCAGCCAGTGGCGCTGACCCCGCCTCCACGGCTCGTAGACACTCCAGTGCCCGATGATCCAGCAGAGCCACTCGATACGGCGCTGGTTCAGCACTACGAGGCCGGATCGAAACGTCTTCCAGGCGCTCGGCGCGCCCGGCCGCTGAGATGGTGGGCAGCGTCGATCAACTTGGTGAGGACCTGGAAGATTCCAGCGTAACCGGCGCCAAGCGGGCAATCATTTTTGCCGATTGCGCCTACATGAGGCCTACCTAATCCGCAGGCGACGGCCGCGTGGCAGCTGCGCAATTTTGGCCGGAATAGGCCAGAGTTGCACATGAGAGCCTATTGCCCGTCTGGGGCGAGTCTACGATAAAGGAGGTGCATTGAGTCGGCCAACCCATAGAGAATCTTCCGAAAGCTGGGTTGTGCGCGCTCGGAGATCTCGAGAAGAAAATGGATGCAACGGTCGGCTCAACTCATGACGTTCACGCGCAGTTTGATCCCTTCCTAAAGTGGGCTGGTGGGAAGCGATGGCTCATACAGAGATTTCCAGATCTTATTCCCTCAGGCGTTCGAAACTATTTCGAGCCGTTCCTCGGGAGCGGGGCAGTCTATTTTCACGTTAGGCCGTCCGGTGGGATCATTTCAGATCTGAATGAAGAATTGGTAGCTACTTACCTAGCGCTGCGTGATGATCCGAAAGGGGTACAATCAGCCCTCGAAAAGCACAGCAAGCAGCATTCGGACGATTACTACTACGAAGTAAGAGCAAGCAAGCCCGCAAAGCCATCAAGCAGGGCTGCGCGGCTAATTTACCTAAATCGCACATGTTGGAACGGTCTCTATCGCGTCAACAAGAAGGGCCTGTTCAATGTGCCGCGAGGTACAAAAAATAGCGTCCTATTGCCATCCGATGATTTCAAAGGGGTTTCCGCACAACTCAAATCCATCAATATCGATTGCTGCGACTTCGAAACTACGATCGAACGCGCCGATGAGGGAGACTTCGCATTCATCGACCCTCCCTACACGGTGAAACATAACATGAATGGTTTTCTCAAATACAATCAGGCGATCTTTAGTTGGGATGATCAAGTCCGACTATCGAAAGCAATCATTCGGGCGCGAGAAAGAGGCGTTCGACTGCTTGTACTGAATGCCAACCACAGATCAATCAGGGACCTCTATCGCAACGTAGGCGAATTTGTTCGGCTGCCGCGACATTCGGTCCTCGCTGCGAGTTCAGACTTTCGAACGGAAACCTCTGAGCTTGCCATAACTGTGAATTACCAAAGGCCTGAGGCATGCTGAGCAACATTTTCCACCGAGATGAACTCCGCGGGCTCGCTAACAGAAGGGCGAAGGCTGACGATTTCAAGACTGTCCGCGAACCTCTTGTAGCAGAGGAATTGGCAAAAGGCTGGACTGTAGCGCAAGTGAATGCTTCCACTTCCCGCCTAAGCAAGCCTAAAAGTCATGACAAGCTGCTCGAAGACCGCGTCTGGATATTGATGTATCGAATGGGCTTCAATGATCTTTCGGGGGTTGGAGGTGCGTTTCAGCTGCTGAACGCAAATGATCCAAAGGGCCCAGACAACCAAATTGATGTGGTGGCTATCGATGGTGAAGTCGCGTTTGCCGTTGAATGTAAGTCGAGCGAAACTCCTAAGAAGTTTGCGGACTTCTCAACCGTTCTCGCGAAACATGCTGCATTGAAGGAGAAATTTACCCGAGCAGTTGCCGCGCAGATACCCGCTAGCCATAAGCGTGTAACTCGCTTTGCAATATGGTCATCCAGGATAATCATATCGGACAACGATAGGATTCGAGCTAACACGGCCGGCGTGACGCTTCTGGACGAAAGAGATCTGGAATACTATGAGTTGCTCATTCTTCAGGTTGGGACCGCGGCTAGATATCAATTTCTTGCTGATGTTTTGCAGGGGCGCGGCATTCCCGGCCTCGAAATCAAGATACCGGCGATCCGCGCAAAGATTGGCGGTTCTACGAGCTATTCCTTTAGCATTTCTCCCGAGTACCTCCTGAAGATTGCGTTCGTTTCACACAGAGCGAGAGGGAAAGCATCGGATATAGACGCCTATCAGCGCTTGTTGAAGAAATCTCGACTTCGATCGATCCGGCAGTACATCAGCGAGGGAGGCATTTTCCCAACAAATATCGTTGTAAATATTGCAGAGAGCCGCTGGCTGTCTTTCGACCGCGGCAAGCAGCAAGGCGACGACAAGAATGCTACGTTCGGTTGGCTCACGATCCGCCCAGCCTACCGCGTCGCGTGGATCATTGATGGTCAGCACCGACTGTTTTCCTATGCCGATCATCAATATGCAAAGAAGAGCCTTATTTCGGTCATTGCTTTTGTTGGGCTTGAACCGAGTGAGCAGGCGCGGCTTTTCGTTGACATCAACGCCGAACAGCGAAAGGTCAAGCAAGGCCTTCTCCAAGAGCTTTATGCGGAGCTGCATTGGGATGCCGATGATCCCGAAATTCGAGTGCAGGCGATCTTATCGAAAGTTGTTCAGGCCCTCGATTCGGAATTAAAGTCTCCGCTCCTGGGCCGTGTTCTCAAAGCTGATGATCCGCGATCTGAGACGAGATGTATATCTTTGACTAGTATTTTTCACGCTCTCGAAAAGACAGGACTGTTCATCGCGCGAACGAGGAAGGGCGAAGTCCTGGAGTACGGCCCATTGTGGGACGGTGAGAATCAGGCAACTTTGAAGCGTACAGTCACTGTTTTGATCGGCTTTCTTGACTCGGTAAAGTCGGCAGCTTCCGAATTGTGGGAGAAAGGATCTGGAGAAGGCGGCGGCTTAACGATGAACGACGGGATTACGGTCTGCTTGAACGTTCTTCGGAGCGCTTTTCACCATTTGCAGACTGTTAAGCGTCTTTCTTTGTCCGAGCTTGATGCGCAAGAGCTAGTTGAAGCTCTAGAGCCCTTCGGCCGTGCTGTTGGTCAATTTTTCGCTACGCGCACTCCTGAACAGATGACCCAGTTCCGATCGCTTAGAGGGATACAAGGGCAGACAACCGGCACGAGGCGCGTTGAAGAGTTTGTCCAAAACTTAGACGCAACGTTCAATCCGCCTGGGCTCAAGGAATTTTTATCTCGAGAGAAAGCTCAAACAACAACTCAAGCCTTCGAACTGCTCCAAGGGATTGAGCGGGTGCTACAATCAACAATCCTTTCAGAATTGAAGAATGAATTTGGAGATGAGGAAACAGATTGGTGGTTTGCTGGTGTGCCGAAAAGCGTCCGCAAGAAAGTAGATGACCGGATAAACGAGGAGGGAGGAAAAAAGGGAGGGAGAGCGGAGAATTTTGATTTATTAGATTACAGGGATATTGCTGAGGCGAACTGGCAACTTTTTGAAGCTCCGCTTGCTCGCGGAAAAGGAAACAAGCAGGCCCGTACTAAGTGGCTTGTTGAAGTAAACGATCTGAGGAAGCCAGTGATGCATGCCTCAAAAGGTCAGAGCCTTCCTATCACGGAAGAACAAGTCGCGTTTTTAGACGAGATCCATCGGTGGCTGCAAACGCAATTGCATGAGGAATTCGCTGACACAATTCTTCAAGGTCATGAAGATTTGCGAGAAGTCCGCGGTTGACGCAATGAGCGTATCAACTCATGATATCCTCGTCCAACAAGGCGACAGGTTAATCGAGGACGAGTGGGAAAAAGAAGGGCGTCGCACATACCTGAATGATGAAAACGCCGATCGCGCCTTCCTAACAGCCTTGGAAAGAAGTCTTCGAGCCTCTGGATGGAGGCTTGACCGAGCCAAGTTACGGTCATTCCTTCGCCCCGAGGGCGGTGAAGTGGTCGAGATTGAACCTGGGGGCGCAGAAACGTCCGGTCATTTTCTGCACCACATGAAGGAGTTAGGGTAGGGCGCTACTCATCTATCGACATCCGTCAGATGCAAGCGCCGGTCTTTGTCGGCGCGCTGTAGCCCCTCCGACTTGTGATGAAGGCAAAAGAACTGCGGGCCCTGTATGGGAGTTCGCGGGCGCAAATTGGTGCCTCCACCACGATAGGGCCCCCTCTCGCAGGCTATTTTGCCATACCCTTCTTCGACCGACTGACGCGCCGCATGGTGCAGGTACAAGCTGCATTGCGGATGATGAAATTAGATTGGGCTATACACCTTATTTAAGGCCGGCATCTCGCCGTCTGCAAGTATGGACTGATTCATCCAACCGCGCTCTATCGCGGCAACTTTTGCACCGTCCTCGACAAGGTAGTCAAACCAGAACGGCACACCGAGATCGGTTCCCTTCCGCTTCGCTTCTGTATCCAAGTGCGATCCCATGCGGCTCCGTATGCTGCCTGTAGCCAAGCCGACGTATATGACGTCTCCTCCAAAAGTGACTAGAGCGTAACAGCCTGGCTTGTCGGGCACAGTTACGTGGTGCGACCAAGCGAAGCGCGTCCTTTGGTCCGGTTTTGGGAATAACTGTTCTGCCCGCATGGTGCCTATCTCACAATTGGACGCCGCTTGCGTTCTCCTGAACGTTCATTGCCAAGCTGAGAGCATTCGCAAGCTTGCCGATCGCGCCTCGATTGAGCCCGGATGCGGCGCCGCCGCGATGCCACCATTCTGAATGCGACATACCGATGTGTTCCGGCGGAAGATTACCAAAGCCCCGCTTCAAGAGTGCTTTGATTGTGTCCTTTTTGAAGTCCGATTTCGCTGCAAGATGCGTAAAGACGGTCGGAGAGACAGTGTGGAATAACTCCACGCCGTTCGTCTTGAAGATCACCGTCTGCGTCTCTGAGCCATCTACCAAAAGCTCGATTATCGCTTTCCAATAATTCAAAAGGATCAGCGGCCGATTTCCATCCCAGACTGGATTTGAAAGTGGGTTATTAGCGGAGAAGATGTGACGCCTTAGAGAGGTTATGAAGCTCTTCTGGTTAATGGTGCCGCCATCACCTTCATCGTTGGCCATGCGAATTTTGCCGTACCAAGGCGAACTTGGCTCGTCGTTCAAATGATTTGCCACGGCCAAAGCTCGCGCATCTTCTCCTTTCTCCACCTGACGACGTATCCAACGCGGCATCGTCGGTGTTTTCTCTAATCCGATCATCTTGGTTAAACGCGCGACAATCTGTTGTTCGATGGCCCTATCGACTGACCGCTGCGTCGTGTTGACGATGAGAAAATGGCACATCTGGCTGATCTCATCGAGGTTGACAGCTATGTTCACAGGAATCTCGAACTCCAGCATGTCGGCGTTCTTCTCAGCCGCCAATACGAGTCCAGCAATTCGGTGCTGACCATCAACAACGTTGAACGGCCCAATCTGGCTCACGTCGAAGGTGATTGTGTTGGTTGCTGGGTCGAACGAAATGTCCTTGTTTGTTGCCAAAAAGATCGACGTCGGCAGAAACGCATCGTGCTCAGTCTGTCCGTCGATAAGATAGTCCGCGAGCCTCTTAGCCCGTCCGTCGTTCAGTAGACGCTGGTAGCCTGGACCGGCATCAGCGGGGTCAAGCTTGCTAATGGTGTAGAAGTTTGGCCGCTTTAGATCGCTGACCTTGAGCGAGGTGGAGTATAGTTTGAGCGAACCTTGTCGAACCAATGCTGCCGGACGGCTTATCGTTTCCACCGCAATCCCCATTTCGTGCAATTATACAACTTGCGCGTAGCAAATATGTGAGTCGCAATCAATCCGGAAAATCGGAGACTCCCGATCCGCAGGCCGTGGCGGCATGCTGCCGCCAAGCCGTTGGCGCGGATAGCCCTTAAGGCTGCAGCCTCGATGACCAAGAGGTCGATTGATCTGCGCCACCCGCGTCACCGCGTCCGATCCGCAGGCCCTGACGCGCGACGGGCCAGGCTTTTTGTCGGCGGATCATCCCATCCCGAAGCATCTCGGTTGCGAACTTCAGCATCATCAGCTCTCAGGTCGGGGAAACCCAGGCGCGGATGCGGCTGCGCTTGTAAACGCTCTCCGCAACGCGGCCGCCGTGATTGCCGCTGATGACGATCGGATCACCATTCTTAGTGAAGCCCGAAACGATACCGACGTGTCCGCCACCGCGGCGGCCCATGGTCACGACGGCTCCGACCTGCGGGGTGATCTGGCGGTGTCGCTCCCAGGATCTGGCGCGGTCGTCGACATCCTGAGCCTCGGTCACCTTCCGGAGGAACGCGGAGCACCACAACGTCGAACGCACGCCGACCTCGTGAGCGGTGTCGCCAATGAACTGGCGAGCGCGCTGCACGAAGCCGCTGCTGTCCGAGAAGCCGTCCTGAGAGCCGGTCTGGAATCCGCGGAAGAAGCCACGCTCCTCTTGCGGTTCAACCTGGACGACGCGCTCTACCCGATGATGATGCGCGTGATGGCGATGGTGGTGCCTTGGGCGGGCCTCAGCGGCCGAAAAAGACACAGCGAGGATCGCGGCGCCGACGAGCGCCGTGGTCAGTTTTCTCAAGGTTGACTCCTGTTAGTTGGAGGTCGCGTTGCGTGCTGCGACCTTTTGGCGGTCGGCTTCGACCGCGGCGTAGGTGGGGAGGCGGGTCCATTCGTCGCCACGCTCGATGGCGAATGCCTCCTGCACCCGGGAGATGAAGAAACGCGCGGCTTCCTCACCCATGTCTGCGAGGACGGTGTCCCCGAAGACCATTTTGAATTTGATGTTGGACCGCGCGCCCTCGCTCTCGCTCTTCACGGCGGTGAAGGCGATGGGGCCCGCGCGGACGATGCTGATGTTCGTGATCTTCTGGGTCATGCTGCAATCTCCGCGGCTGGTTGGTTGTCGTTGGCGAACTTGTTGATCTCGTTGCCCCAGGCGTCCCATCCGGGCCGCTGCACGCGGGCGAAGATGTCGGCCTTCGGATAAGGCCCAGCCATCTTCGCGGCCTCGACGTAGCCTTGCTCAGGCTTGCGTGAGTGCTCGCGGCGGGGTTCGAGGATTGCAGAGCGGATGTCGCGTGCGTGGATCTTAGGCTTGCCGATCTTCCCGATCAGGAAGGGCTCATGGCAGTTGCGCAGCGCGTAGCCCGTGCCGAAGGTCGGCTTGCTGCCGTCCTTGACCATCTTCACCCAGACGCCCTGGGTGACGTAGGTGACGCTCCACCTGTCGAAGCAGGCACGAGCTTGGTCGTACATCGGCGCGGTGGCGTAGAGCCAAACCCACATGCCGTCGCGATGAGCGAGGCGATCGATGTCCAGCTCGAAGATGTCTTCGAGTGTCATCGTGTCGTAGTGCTGCTCGGCCGACTTGCCTTTGCCCTTGGACGAGTAGGTCTTGAACGCCCACGGTGGGTCGCTCTTTGCGAGCCCGTAGTGATGCTCCTTCAGCGGTGCGAGGTTGAACGTCGGCGCCGGCAAAATGGGGAAGGGTCTGATCTGCATTGTTTCTTTTGCACTCATGCAAACGTCCGGGCACGCGTATCCCGTCGATGCTGGTGGCGATTACTTCATCAGGTCGGCGAAGGTCTTGTTGATCCGCTCGATGCGCTCGACGTTGCAGCCGTAGCACCAAGGTCCCCAGTGGGTTTTGCGGCACGACTTGCCGCAGCCGGCGCAGCTCGTCAGCTTGCCCGCCTTGTAGCGCTCAGAGTCGTGCCAGGGCTCATTGTCCGGGACCGCCACCATCACTTCGCCTCCGCGGCTGCGAGCGCGGCGCGGCCGGCATCAGTGATGCGGAATTGGTTGCCGTACGACGGGTGCTTCTCCTTCACGAAGTAGCCCAGCTCGGCCAGCTTCGTGGTGGACTTCTGCTTGAACAGGCCCCAGCCACCCGGACGGGTTGCTGCATCCTGCAGGGCTTCGATCTCGCGCTTGTTCATGGTGTCCTCAGCGGGGTTTGACGGTGATTTCGATCTCGCGGCCTACGTAGAAGGCTCGCTTGTTCCGGTCAGTCATCGGAACGTTGACGGCGATCGACATCCACGGCTGCCATTCGGCCGCGCCCACTGCGCGCCCCTGCGCCTGGACCAGCAACTTGTCGCCCTTGTCGCTCGCTTCCAATACGTGTGCCTCGATCTTCACTTCTTCTCCTCTCGTCACTTCTTCGCTTCAGCGGTCAGCCGCTTGTCGATGATCTCGTCGTCATTCTTCGCAATGATCGCCTGAACCAGCAGGCCATCTGGCAGCACCGATTGGCAGGGCTGCTTCTTGTCAGGACGCTTGCAGGATGGTTCCGTCAGCTTCTCGCGGACCACAAACATCTCGCGATCTGGTCCGAAGCGCTCGATCAGGCCTGCCTTGCTGAGGCGGCCTTCGCGGTCACACTTCGAACATTTCACCCGGACATAGGGCAGCGGCCATTCATTAATTCGCACGCTTCAGCTCCTTGACCTTCTCCTTGAGGGCTTGGCGCTGGGCCAAGACTTCCGGAGGCACGCGGCCACCGCTGCCCATCGTCGCCTGGAGCTGCAGGAGCAACTCGGCTTGAGGCTTCTTCTCCCTGAGGTAAGGAAGGAGGGCTTCGATGAACGTCGCAGCTTGCCGCGCCGTGATTTTCCACTGGAACGTCGGTCGCCAGTTCGCCTTGCTGACCTTGCTTGGTCCGCTAACGGTGCCACCGAAGACATCGCGCAGCCACTCGATCGCCTCACGACAGGTATTCGTGCAGGTCACGAAGATCCGCCAGTTATCGCCGACCGTGAAACACCCTTCACCGTCGAGGTAGCCGGCAGCGTAAGCCAGATCGGGTTCGCGCCAGGAGGTCACGCCGCCTCCGTCGTATCGATCAACGCCCAGGACACGCCGGCCTCGTCATAGAGTTTTCCGGCGTCGCGCACGGAAGCGGCCCAACGCTCCTTCAGGTGATCGGGCAGCTCGGGGGCGACCACGCGCTTGATGCCCGCCTGGATGACGTGGAGGGAGCAGCGTTTGCAGGTGATGAAGGGCCAGGTGTAGAGGGTGTAGCCGTGCAGCGGCTCACGGGCCGTGTGGATCGCGTTGATCTCGCCATGGACAACGAGGTCGTACTTTACCTCTCGGTTGTTCAAGCGCTCGTCGGTATCGGCGATCCCACGGGGGAAGCCGTTGTAGCCGAAAGAGGCCATCGTCTTGTCGGGACGAACGATGACAGCCCCTACTTTAGTGCTGGGGTCTTTTGACGCGGTGGATACCGCTTGAGCGACGGTGAGGAAGTAGCGATCCCAGCGCGCCTGCTTGACTCGCGCGAGGTCCAGTTCAGGATCGTTTCCGAGGAAGCCTTTCAACCATCCGGCGAAACCGGAGTTCGCAACTCGGGTTGCCAGTGAGTCGGCAGCGCTGTCCAATCCGCTCGCGCGCAGAAACGCGGAAACGTGCGGAAATGCAGGGCTAACGGGCGATCTGGAACCCGGGAACAATCGACTCTCCATTTGCTTTATGGCATTTGCATTAACGCAAACGGCGGGCCGTGACAAGAGGGGCTATCCATTTTCTTCCAGGCCACTCGGGGCGAGGAATGTGTGGTAAATCCGCGCCAACACGGGGGTTTGTGACGGGGGTGGGGTTAAGGTTACCGTAGTATAACGGGCCCGCCGTACCCTTGCGTCGGGATGCAAATGCTAATAGCAGTCCCGCACAAGCCGACCCGCCGTGGGTTCGGGAACGAGAAGCATTAAGAAAAGATGAGAACGTCGTTTGAATACCGCTCATACGTCGTCAGCTTCGACGGGGCGGCCTACCGAGCCGACTCCTCTGACGGGGAACCCTTCACAATCAGATCCAGGAACGTGCTGCGCGTCACTCGCGCGATCGACACGCTGTGGAATGCGCTTGAGGGGAAGATCCCCGCGCCAGCATGGCTGCACAGTCCGTCCGATCTCATCGACGTGGACGCTGCTTCGGAAGCAATGGTCGTGGTCGACCGTCCAGCGATATCCGTCGTTCCTTCGTTCCCGATCGCGCCCGTTGCTGCGGCGTTGCAAGCCGTCGCCTGAGGTTCTCGATGACCACCGTTTACCGAAACTACGACGTCTCCAAGCTCGGAGACACCTTTGTCGGCCAGTCTCAAGACGACGACGGCCTGATGATCTCCCGCAGCCGGTCGCGCCTGATGAGCGCTATCGACCAGATGTGGGACGGCCTCGATCGCGGCTCCGCTCCCTCATGGTTCTCCGGCAGCAGTGCGATCGACCTCGATGCTGTCGACATCGTCGATGAGAAAGACGCTCCCGAGGCCGTTCCATCGGAGACAGATCCACCGCCTGCGGGGGAGTGGCGGGTGCCGTACTGGATGTTCGGGCTCGCTGCGCTTGGCGTATCAGCGCCAGTGGCCTATGCCATGGATTTCCTTCAGATCGCCGCTCGCATCGACGTGATGCTCACCCTGGCGGTGTGCGCCATCACGATCGCCTTCGGTCGTGGCTACGCTCTGATCGCTGCCGGCATCTCCGGCTTCATCGTCAATTTCTTCGCCTCGGACCCGCTGTTCACCGTGACATTGCCGACCGTCAGCGAGATCCTCAACCTGCTGATGAACTTCGCCGCCGTCTGGGTGATCTCGGCGATCACCAAGGCTGGAGGGCGGCGTCAACGCTCAGCGGCGTGATCCCGTAGGCCAGGCGCCGCTTCGTCATGTCAGCAGTTCCAGTACCGCCCGGAAAACCAACGGCGCAATTCGGGCGCCCTTCACGCAGCATCCGTTCATTGCGGAACGGCCCCCGCCGCCGCGTCATACAGCTTCCTACGTTTGTTTCTTCTCACCACAGCTCCCGGACGATCGACGTTGTCCCAATCGGCCGGGTAGGGGGCGACCGCAATGTGCGGTCCTCAGCCCACTGGCGAGCCAGCAGATCAGCTCCCGACATCTCCCCCTCAAATGATGAGGGCAGGTGATCTTCCTGCGCGCATGGACGGCGTCGAGAACGCGATACAGCGTGCGTTTATCGTCATAGTTCCGACCGCCAAAGACTACTACGCGATGGTTCGCCTTCAGCAGGATCGAGTCCCCGCGATCGCGATGCGGCGCGCAGAAGCAGACAAGGTCGCAGCCGGCGAGGGACGACACATCAGCTCGGGCAGCTGCTCGCACTCGAACTTGTTGCAGACCTGGTCACGGTCGCCGTCCTTGCCGATGACGAAGCGATGGCCAGAGCCGCGGCCGACGTCGATCGCACCAGGGGAGCGTCCCCATGGTGCTTGTTGTAGACTCGAGGTGACGGCATAATCCTACTTCTGCTTGATATAAATGTTGTCCTTGTAGCGGCGGAACTCGAACGTTGTAAGCTTCCCGGGCTGGGATTCCGGAACGCCGTTATTCAAGGTCATGCAACGAGCATCGATGGTAGCTAGATAGGCCGTTCCGGAAGGGGTGGTATCCGACTTCATGCGAATCGCGTCGGGCGAACAGGTGAGCGACTTCTTGTTGATCACCATCCTAAACTCGTATTTGTCGACGCTCAGGATGTTGGTGCATTTTTCGCCGTCCTCTTCGATCCAGCTCGGCAGCTTCCAGTTGGTCTCGCCTTCGAATGTCTCGCCATTGCACCACTCGCCGACGAAATCGATCGGCATCTGCTGGAGAGGAGGTGCGGCGTGGGCGACGCCGACAGTCAGCAGCGCCGCGGTGATAATCAAAACCTTCTTCATCTTCAGTTCCTCAGTTCATTCCGGAGGGGCCGAGTCCGATCGCGCTCAGCCTCGCTTTTGAGCTGTTCCTCGTTCCCGCCGTCCTCGCGCTTGCTCTGATAGCTGGCGGCGTAGTCTAGCTGCTCACCCTCCAGGGGCTGAAGCTGTGCTTCGATGGTCTACCGCTGTGGCCC
>NZ_AUGA01000042.1:0-75624 GCF_000426785.1 Bradyrhizobium sp. th-b2 | reverse complement strand
GTCGCCCAGCCGCAAGATCGCGGTCGACGCCGTGTTCGATTCGGTGTCGGTGGCGACCACCTTCCAGAAGGAGCTGAAGGCGGCCGGCGTGATCTTCATGCCGATCTCGGAGGCGATCCGCGAGCATCCCGAGCTGGTGCAGAAATATCTGGGTACCGTGGTGCCGACCACGGACAATTACTTCGCGACGCTGAACTCGGCGGTGTTCTCCGACGGCTCGTTCGTTTACGTGCCGCCGGGCGTGCGTTGCCCGATGGAGCTGTCGACCTATTTCCGCATCAACGAGCGCAACACCGGCCAGTTCGAGCGCACGCTGATCATCGCCGACAAGGGCTCCTACGTCTCCTATCTCGAAGGCTGCACCGCGCCGCAGCGCGACGAGAACCAGTTGCACGCCGCCGTGGTGGAGTTGGTCACACTCGACGATGCCGAGATCAAGTATTCGACGGTGCAGAACTGGTACCCCGGCAATTCCGAGGGCAAGGGCGGCATCTACAATTTCGTCACCAAGCGCGGCGACTGCCGCGGCAGGAATTCCAAGATCTCCTGGACCCAGGTCGAGACCGGTTCGGCGATCACCTGGAAATATCCGAGCTGCATCCTGCGCGGCGACAATTCGAGCGGCGAGTTCTACTCGATCGCGATCTCGAACGGCTTCCAGCAGGTCGATAGCGGCACCAAGATGATCCACCTCGGCAAGAACACGTCGAGCCGGATCATCTCCAAGGGCATCGCCGCCGGCAAATCGCAGAACACCTATCGCGGCCTCGTCAGTGCGCACCGTAAAGCCACCGGCGCGCGCAACTACACCGCCTGCGATTCGCTCCTGATCGGCGACAAATGCGGCGCGCACACCGTGCCCTATGTCGAGGCCAAGAACTCCTCGGCAACGTTCGAGCACGAAGCGACCACGTCGAAGATCTCCGAGGATGTGCTGTTCTACTGCGTCCAGCGCGGGCTCTCGCAGGAAGAAGCCGTCGGCCTCGTCGTCAACGGCTTTGTGAAAGACGTGCTGCAGCAACTGCCGATGGAATTTGCGGTGGAAGCGCAGAAGCTGATCTCGATCAGCCTTGAAGGTTCGGTTGGCTAATCCATCCCGCTTGAGGGCGCGGCCGACGCGCCCTGCGGGTGATGCTCAGGAAAAATCAGATGTCTCTGCTGGAAGTGAAAGATCTGCAGGTTCGTGTCGAGGAGCGCGAGATCCTCCACGGGCTGTCGCTCACGGTGAACCCGGGCGAGGTGCACGCGATCATGGGGCCGAACGGCTCCGGCAAGTCGACGCTGTCCCACGTTATCGCCGGCAAGCCCGGCTATGAAGTCACCGGCGGGCAAATCCTGTTCAGGGGCGAGGACCTGCTGGAGATGGCGCCCAACGAGCGCGCCGCCAAGGGCGTGTTCCTGGCGTTCCAGTATCCGGTCGAGATTCCCGGCGTCACCACCTGGAACTTCCTGCACGCGGCGCTCAACGCCCAGCGCAAGGCGCGCGGCGAGGACGAGATCTCGTCGCCGGCGTTCCTGAGGAAGGTCCGCGAGGTGGCGAAGCAGCTCAACATCCCGCAGGACATGCTGAAGCGCGGCGTCAATGTCGGCTTCTCCGGCGGTGAAAAGAAGCGCAACGAGATTTTGCAGATGGCACTGTTCGAGCCGGCCGTTTGCATCCTCGACGAAATGGATTCCGGCCTCGACATCGACGCGTTGCGGATTGCCGCCGATGGCGTCAACGCGCTGCGCTCGCCGGAGCGCGCGATGGTCGTGATCACCCACTATCAGCGGCTGCTCAACTACATCGTTCCCGATGTCGTGCACGTGATGTCGAAGGGCCGGGTGGTGAAGAGCGGCGGCAAGGAACTGGCGCTGGAGCTGGAAGAGTCCGGGTACGCGCAGTTCGAAGACGCTGCCTGATTAGGTTACGGGTTTTCATATGAACGTTGTAGCAAAGACCGAGACCGGACGCGCGCTGGGCGATGCATTCGCCGTGGTGCGCGATCGTCTGCCGGGCAAGGGCATGATCGCCGATCAGCGCCGCCAGGCGTTCGAGGCCTATGAACGATCAGGCCTGCCGCATCGCCGGATCGAGGACTGGAAATACACCGACCTGCGCGCCTTGATGCGCGAGGTGCTGCCGCTCGCGCCGGCGCCCGATGCGGCCGGGCTGGACCGCGCGGCTGCTGCCGTCAAGCTGCGGGCGATCGACGGCGTGCGCCGCCTCGTGCTGGTCGATGGCGCCTTCGCGCCTGATCTGTCCGATCTCGGCGGTATCGAGAAGGGGCTCAGCATCCGCGCGATGCGCGAGGTGCTCGAGGCCAGCGATGGCGGGCTCTCCGCCCAGGCCTTTGCCTCCGACATTTCCAATCCGATGATCGCGCTGAATGGCGCGATGGCGACCGATGGCGTCGTCGTCGAGGTCGCCAATGGTACGGTGCTGTCGCAACCGCTGCACATCGTCCACGTCGCATCCAGCGCCACACCGGCCTCGACGTTCACGCGTTCGCTGCTCCGGCTCGGCCGCGACACCGGCGTGACGCTGGTGGAGAGCTATCTCGCGGGCGAAGGCGCCAAGGCCTACCAGACCCATGACGGGCTGATCGTCGCGATCGGCGACAATTCGCGGCTCGATCACATCAGGCTGGTCGAGGACTCCATCGACGCGTTCAACATTTCCTCCGCGACGGTTATGCTCGGCGCGCACGCCCATTTCAACACGTTCGGCCTGACTTCGGGCGGTCATGTCAGCCGCTACCAGCTGACGATCACCTGCGCCGGTGAGGGCTCGACGGTCGAGACCAATGGCGTCAATCTGATCAACGGCAAGCAGCACGCCGACACCACGCTGTTCATGGATCACGCGGTGCCGCACTGCGCGAGCCGCGAGATCTTCCGCGCCGTCGTCGACGACCGTGCCCATTCCGTGTTCCAGGGCCGCATCATCGTCCGCCCGGACGCCCAGAAGACCGACGCCAAGATGATGACCCGTGCGCTGTTGCTGTCCGACGACGCGGAAGCCGACAACAAGCCGGAGCTCGAGATCTTCGCCGACGACGTCACCTGCGGCCATGGTGCGACCACCGGCGCGCTGGACGAGAGCCTGCTGTTCTACATGCGCGCCCGCGGACTGCCCGAGAAGGAAGCACAGGCGCTCCTGATCCAGGCCTTCGTCGGCGAGGCGATCGAGACCATCGCCAGCGACGCGCTGCGCGAGGTCGCAATTGCCACCGCGCAGCGCTGGCTTCAGGCGAGGGCGTGAGCATGCACAAGGCGGTCGCCAACGGCTCTTACGACGTCGCGCTGGTGCGGCAGGATTTCCCGGCGCTCGCCATGCAGATCTACGGCAAGCCGCTGGTCTATCTCGACAACGCCGCCTCCGCGCAGAAGCCGAATGCGGTGCTCGACCGCATGACCGAGGCCTACAAGAGCGAATACGCCAACGTGCATCGCGGCCTGCATTACCTCGCCAATGCCGCGACGGAGGCCTATGAGGGCGCCCGCGAAAAGGTCGCGAAGTTCATCAACGCCCGCCGCAATGAAGAGATCGTCTTCACCCGCAACGTCACCGAGGCGATCAACCTGGTGGCGTCGTCCTGGGGCGGGGTCAACATCAAGGAGGGCGACGAGATCGTCCTCTCGATCATGGAGCACCACTCCAACATCGTGCCGTGGCACTTCCTCAGGGAGCGCCATGGTGCCGTGATCAAGTGGGCGCCGGTCGACGACGAGGGCAATTTCCTGATCGAGGAGTTCGAGAAACTCCTGACCCCGCGCACCAAGATCGTCGCGATCACCCAGATGTCGAACGCGCTCGGCACGCTGGTTCCGGTCAAGGAGGTGGTCCGGCTCGCCCACGCCCGCGGCATTCCGGTGCTGGTCGACGGCGCGCAGGGCGCAGTGCATCTGCCCGTTGACGTCCAGGACCTCGATTGCGATTTCTATGCCTTCACCGGCCACAAGGTCTACGGGCCGACCGGTATCGGTGCGCTCTACGCCAAGCACGAGCACCTGGTGGCGATGCGGCCGTTCAACGGCGGTGGCGAGATGATCCGCGAGGTCGCCAAGGACTCGGTCACCTATGGCGATCCGCCGCACAAGTTCGAGGCCGGGACGCCGCCGATCGTCGAGGCGATCGGGCTCGGTGCCGCGATCGACTACGTCAATTCGATCGGCAAGGAGCGCATCGCCGCCCACGAGCATGAGCTGCTCACCTATGCCCAGGACCGCCTGCGCGAGATCAACTCGCTGCGCCTGATCGGCACCGCCCGCAACAAGGGCCCGGTGATCTCCTTCGAGATGAAGGGCGCGCATGCCCACGATGTCGCGACCGTGATCGACCGTCAGGGCATCGCGGTGCGCGCCGGCACGCATTGCGTGATGCCGCTTTTAGAGCGGTTCAACGTGACGGCCACCTGCCGCGCATCCTTCGGGATGTATAATACAAGGGAAGAAGTCGACCATCTGGCGCAAGCGCTGATCAAGGCGCGGGAATTGTTCGCATGACCGATACAGCCGAAGTCAAGACGGCCACCATGGAAACCACCTCGGCACTTCCCGCGGAGGAGACCGAGCGCATGAGCGGCGAGATCGTCGCCGCGCTGAAGACGGTGTTCGATCCGGAAATCCCGGCCGACATCTACGAGCTCGGCCTGATCTACAAGGTCGACCTCAAGGATGACCGCTCCGTCGACATCCTGATGACGCTGACCACGCCGAACTGCCCGGCCGCGGGCGAGCTGCCGCAGATGGTGGAGAACGCGGTGGCCAGTGTTCCCGGTGTCGGCGTCGTCAACGTCAATCTGGTCTGGGATCCGGCCTGGACGCCGGACCGGATGTCGGACGAGGCACGCCTCGTCCTCAATATGTGGTGATGCGTTAGGGAACTAAACTTAGGCTCAAGAAGATCGGCAATTGATTTGCCGCTGGGACTGACCACATGAGTGACATGACGCAAGCTTCACCAACCCCAGCCAAGCCGAAGCGGCCGCGCCCGCAGGTCATGAAACTGACCGATGCCGCCGCGGAGCGGATCACCGAGCTGACCAAACGCGCCGATTCCGAGATCGTCGGCCTGCGCGTCGGCATCAAGAACGGCGGCTGCGCCGGACAGTCCTATACCGTCGAATACGCCCACGAGATCCGCCCGACCGACGAAGTGGTCGAGGACAAGGGCGTGAAGATCCTGGTCGATCCGAAGGCTGTGTTGTTCCTGCTCGGCACCGAGATGGATTACAAGGCCGACAAGATGCAGGCCCAGTTCGTGTTCAACAACCCGAACCAGGTCTCCGCCTGCGGCTGCGGCGAATCGGTGCAGCTCAAGCCGGCCACTGTCTGATTGCTGCTGCGCCGGCCGGCGCGCAATCGCGCGCGCCGTGGAGCCGCCAGCCGATAACCACCATTGTTGCGCGTCGACGCTGTCGTCGACCATACTGCTGGCACGCCGCGGCAAACGGATGCGCGCCGGTCACGGGTGGGCATATGGACCGCGAATTCCTGAGTGACCTGTTCGCCGACTTCGGCCCGGTCACGCTGCGCCGGATGTTCTCCGGCTACGGCATCTCCGCTGACGGCACCAATTTCGCGCTCGCGCTGCGTGCCGGGCTCTACTTCCGTGCCGACGAGGAGACCATCCCGCAATTCGAGGCCGAAGGCTGCGGGCCGTTCCAGTACCAGACGCGGTCGAAGACGGTCACGGTGAATTCGTACTGGCAGCTGCCGGCGCGGTTGTTCGATGATTCCGAGGAACTCGCGGTCTGGGCACGCTCGGCGCTTGCCGCCGCCCAACGCGCAGCGCTGCGCAAGCGGCCGAGGAAACGATCGGTCGCGCGGACGGCGAAGGCACCTGCGAAGAAAGCTTCCGCGAAGAAGACCGCTGGCAAGAAGGCAGCGGTGAAGAAGTCAGCGGCGAAGCGACCTTCAAAGAAGCGATCGAAGAGGTCGTCGTCCTGAGAGGATGTGAAGCTTTGTCCACATCCACTGTTGTCGTCGCCCGGCTCGACCGGGCGACCCAGTACGCCGCGGCCTATCGGCTCAAGCACGACCGTCTCTGGAATACTGGATCACGCGCATGCGCGGGTGATGACACTGAGCAAGCTGAGTAAGCCAATTCCGTCATCCTGAGCGCGCATCGCGCGCGTCGCGAAGGGGGGCGGGCAGATCACGCCACCCGGGTCTGGGTTTCGGCGCTGTATTCCGGATCGGTCTCGCAGATCACCCGGTTGCGGCCGGCGCGCTTGGCGGCATAGAGGCAGGCGTCGGCACGCTCGATCAGCGAATCCGTGTCGTCGCCCTGTTTCAGCATGGAGACGCCGACCGAGATCGTGACGCGGCCGAGGATCTCGCCGGTCGACTTCTTCTTCAGTTCCTTGGCCATCACGGCGCGGCGGATGTGGTCGGCGACCGTCAGCGCCTGGCGCAGCGCGGTGTTGGGCAGCACGACAGCGAATTCCTCGCCGCCATAGCGCGCGGTGATGTCCTGGCCCTTGATGGTCTGCTTCAACGACTGCGCCACCAGCCGCAGCACCTGGTCGCCGGTGAGGTGGCCGTAGGAGTCGTTGAACGACTTGAAGTGATCGATGTCGAACATCAGCAGCGACAGTGGTTCGCTGCTGGCGAGCGCAGCCTGCACCGCCATGTCGATCGAGCGATCGAAATATTTGCGGTTGCCGAGACCGGTCAGCGGATCGGTGAGGCTCTCGGCGCGGATCGCCTCGAGGCTGTGCTGCAGGTCGCTGATCTCGGATTTCGACAGCGCGAGCCGGTTCTCCAGCGCCTGGTTGGTCTCGCGCATCTCGCGGGTCGATTTCGCCAGACTGTCGACGATGGCCTTGATGTGATCGCGGGTGGTCGCGGTCGCAAGCTTGCTGGTGGCGCCGACCAGGCTCGCATCGTAGGTCGCCGACACGCCGAGCGCGTCGGTGATCAGCTTCATGACGGCGTCGATCTCGCCGATCACGCGCGCGCCGACCTGGTCGATGCGGTCCGACGTCTTGATGTGCGAGAGGTAGGTTTCGTAGATCTGCTCGAGATCGGATTCGCTGAGCTTGCCGCTGCGCGCCAGCGTCTCGTTGATGACCTTGTTGAGCGGAGCGTTGTAGCCGGTCGCGTAGACGTACCAGATTTCGTAGTTGCGGGGCACGGCGGTCTGGCGAAGCGAGCGGATCTGGCCAAGCGCGACTTCGGCAAAGGCCAATGTACGTTCTTGTTCGTCCAGCAGCTTAACCACTGTTACGTCCCCAATGCGCGCAATGCCGGTTATGCCCGGCGGCAATGACTAAACTATTGGCGGGAAGGTACGGGACGAGAGTGAAGGCAAGGTAAATAGTGGAACCGCGGAGATATGGCCGCGACGATCGTCGGACGAGCTCGATTGCGCCGAGGATCGCGCACAGCTTTCGGAAGCTTTTCGCTTGCTCACGATTCCTGTGCGAAAGCTGCGCGTATTTGCTTCAAACCCGAAGGAATCACGCGCGCCTCAACCGTCGGCGACGACGGAGATTGCCCGGAATGCCGCCGCTGGCGCGGCGGGATCGGAGCCAACCTTAGGCGCGTGCGCGCACAGGTCGCAGCAGGAAGGCGGGTAGGTGCGAATGATCGCCGGGCTCGTGGTCCGCCTCTCGCTGCGGCCGGCGTGGCTCGGCACGCCCGATCGACGGCACATGCGACGGAGCCGGCGGGCCAGCGTTGCGGCCGTGGCGCGGTTCGCGCTCCGGCTTCGCTGCACGCTCCTGCCGGGGCTCCCGGTCCTGACGCGGCTCGCGTTCACCGTGAGGCGCTTCGCGTTCGCTTTGGCGCGCTTCGCGCTCACCGTGACGCGGCTCGCGCTCACGGCGCGGCTTGCGGCTGCCACGGGCACCATCGCGCGAACCTTCGCGGCTGCGGGAGCGGCGCGGCGCGGCGTCCTCGTCGGAGGCATCGCTGCGAACGGTGTAGTCGCCCTCGGCGCGCGGGATCGGCTGGCCGATCAGCTTCTCGATCGCGGTCATCGACTTGCTGTCGAGCGAGGTGACGATCGAGATCGCGGTACCGGTGCGTCCGGCGCGGCCGGTACGGCCAATGCGGTGGACGTAGTCATCGGGGTGGTGCGGCACGTCGAAATTGAAGACGTGGCTGACGGCCGGAATGTCGAGGCCGCGGGCGGCGACGTCGGAGGCGACGAGCAATGGAATCTCGCCCTTGCGGAATTGATCGAGGGCCGCGGTGCGCGCGCTCTGATCCATGTCACCGTGCAGGGCGCCGACACTGAAGCCGTGCTTCTGCAGCGATTTGTGCAGGACTGCGACTTCGCGTTTGCGATTGCAGAAGATAATCGCGTTGTTGAGATCCTTGGCGTCGCGCAGCAGGCGGCGGAGGATATCGCGCTTCTCGTGCGCTTCGCGGCCGGCCGGGACCTGCAACTGCGTCACCGTGACGGCGGCGGTCGCGGGCTTGGAGACTTCAATCCGTGCCGGATTATGCAGGAAGGCCTCGGTGATGCGGCTGATCTCCGGAGGCATCGTCGCGGTGAAGAACAGTGTCTGCCGCGTGAACGGGACGAGCTTGCAGATGCGTTCGATGTCGGGAATGAAGCCCATGTCGAGCATGCGGTCGGCTTCGTCGATCACCAAGAGCTCGACGCCGGTGAGCAGCAACCCGCCGCGTTCGGTGTGGTCGAGCAGGCGGCCGGGCGTTGCGATCAGGACGTCGACGCCGCGCGTCAGCTTGGAGTCCTGGTCGCCGAACGAGACGCCGCCGATCAGCAGCGCCACGTTCAGTTTCTGACCGGCGCCGTATTTGTCGAACTGCTCCTTCACCTGCGCGGCCAACTCGCGGGTCGGCTCGAGGATCAGGGTGCGCGGCATCCGTGCCCGGGCGCGGCCCTTCTCGAGGAGGGTGAGCATCGGGAGAACGAAGGCAGCGGTCTTGCCGGTGCCGGTCTGGGCAATGCCGAGCACGTCGCGCCGGGCGAGGACGTGCGGGATTGCCTGTTCCTGGATGGGAGTGGGGGTGGTGTAACCGGTGGCCGCAACTGCGGCGAGGACCTTATCGGACAGGCCTAGATTGGAAAAAGACATTGAGCCTCTGGTCGAAACCGCCGTTCGGCATCGCAGGTAAAAGGCTGTCGCGTTCGGCCCCGAAACGGCTCGCTTTTCTATAAAGCTCGGGGGCTCTGACTAACGCTGACGGACGGCAAACCTGACGAATCGCGTTTCGATCCGAGGGCCGCGTTGCCCCGCAACATAGGGGCGAAACCGGTAAAGTCAATCTATGAACCGGCCGATGGCCGAAAAAGCTTAATATTTTCGCAGAAATAAGCGTCGTTTCCGTCATTTTGCGGTCAAATGAATCACCACCCCCGGATCCGGCGGCCGGGCCTCGGCAGGGGTGTCCGCGCTATTTTTCGGCCTGGATTCGTCTGATGTCAGGCCCCCGGATGCGCCGGCCCCGCCACGGCCCGGTACGCCCTACCATGCATAGCGGACCGCGCCCTTGCCGGCGTAGGAGCGGGTCACGTTGGAGAATTCGCCCTCGAAGCTTGCGAGCGCCGACCAGCCATTTGCCCATTTCAGCTCGGCGGAGGCGGTGGTCAGGGCGGAGTCGGACGCCTGCGCCGCGCCGTTCACGACGAAGCTCGCGCCAGGCAGGGTCTGGAATGTCGCGGCGATGCTGCGGTCGGGGTTGAAGTCATGCGCCCAGGCCGCGCGGCCGCGTAGCGTCAGCACCGCACTGGAGAGCGCAAAGGATTTGTCGGCGCGCAGGCCGAGCTCGCTGCGCGCGTCGGTGACGCTCTTTGCGTTGTAGGCCAGCGCAAAGGTGTTGGCGCCGACGATCGCTTGTTCGGTGTGGCCCGGCAGCTGGAACGTCGTGAACTGGCCGGCGGCATAGGGCGTCAGGCCGATGCCGCCGATCCATGGCGCGACGAGGCGGTAGCCACTCTCGACGCGACCCGACCAGGCGTTGGCGTTGAATTCGGCGCGCAGGCGATCGACGCTCCCGACCGTCACCGTGCGGTCGGTGGTGACGTCCTGCCAGCCATAGGCCAGCGCACCGGCGAGGTAGGCTGCGCCGACATTGTGCCGAACGAAGGCGCCGGCCTGGAACAGGTCGGAGCGGCCGCCGCCACTGTTGGCGACGCTGAAGTTGGTGCCGCCGCCGGCGAGCGCAAAGCCCGCGATCGTGTTCGGCGAGAACCGATAGTCGGCGCCGATGGCGGTGCCGAACACCTGACTGGTGGTGTTGTTCGAGCCGAGCGCGTTGTTGCCGTCGGTGGTCTGTGAGCCGCCGTACGCCGCCGCCCACACGCTCCAGCGCGGATCGTAGCTCACGGCGATCGGCGCCTTGCGATAGACTGCGGCATAGGCCTCGCTGGTCGAACGCCTGGCTGCGTAGGCCAGGGAATTGTCGTCGGCGTAGGACGTGGCGCCGGCCGGCACGGTCGTCGCACCGCGACCGTCGATGAAGGGATCGAGCATCGTTCCCATGAACTGGTTCATGGCATTGAACGTGGTCTGCTGCGAACCGGCCGCGCTCTCGCCGGAGAGCTGGGTCAGGCCCTTCAGGAGATTGTCGCCCGACAGATTGAAGATCGCGCTGAACGCGGTGGAAAGGTTGGCACCGCCGAGCAGGCCGTTGTCGATCGCGCCCGCGACGCTCCTGTGGTTGATACCGGCATTGGTCGGCAGGATCGGCGAGAGCAGGCCGGGATCGAGCGACAGCAACACGTCGTTGCCGACATAGCTCAGCACCGGATTGCGGGCGAGGTTGTTGGCGAGCAACAAATTCGCCGAGCCGAATGTGCCGCTCAGCGTTCCCGCATTGACGATCGTGTAGGTGACCTTCCTGGTGATCCGTTCGAGCGGATCGACGATGACATTGCCGGCGATGTTGGCGGTGCCGGTTACGATCGCCTTGTCGCTGATCGTGTTGGTGACCTGCACCAGATAGGTCGCGGCCGCCGTCATGGTCAGGCTTGCCATCGTGATGGTGCCGGGCGAATTGCCGGGCGACAGCGTGCCGCTGATGACGGTGTTTCCGATGGTGCCGTTGCCGGCGAGCGTGCCGGTCGGGCCGACGGTGACGTTGGCGTTCGGCATCGCGCCGTTGAGGGTGAACAGGCTGTCGACGTTGACGGTGCCCACAAAATTTGAGTTGCCCGAGAAGCTCCAACTCGAGCCAGCGAGCAGTGCAAGGCTGGAGAAGCCCGAGAACTGCGCGCCGCTACCGAGCTTCGACAGATCGAAGCTCGTCGCGGTCGTCCCGCCGAACTGCAGGATGCTGGTCCCGGTGCCGATGACATTGCCGTTGAATGCGGCGCCGGACTGCATTTGCAGCACGTCGTTGGTGCCGCCGAACTGCACCGCGGTGCCGCCGGTGCCGGTGATGGTGCCGTTGGCGATCAGCGTCGTGGTGCCGCCCGACGTCGTGATGCCGGTGGCACCGGTGACGGAGGTCCCGGTGGTGATGAAGATGTTGCCCGGCGTCGAGCGCGATGCGGCGATGCCGATGCCACTGCTCAGCACACTGCCCAGCGCGTCGATCCTGATGTCGCCGAGACCGTCGCGCTGGGCGAAGATGCCGTAGCTGCCAGCTGCGAGGCCGCTCGCAACGACATTGCCTTCCGCGCGCAGCGCCAGCGTTGCGGCGTTGTCGGCGCCATGGGTAATGACGCCACTGATGCCGCTCGCCGCCGCACTGGTCGATGTTGCGCTTACGGTGCCCTTGGTGACGAGGTCGATGCCGCCGAGCCCCGCGGTGATGGACGAGAATCTGGAAATGCCACGGCTCAGCGTGATGCCGGTCGCGGCGCCGTCAGAAGTCGCGGTCACGTCGCCATTGGCGCGAACGGTAAGTGTGCCGGTGTTGACGATGGTCGGCGGCAGGCTGACAGTTGAGGCAGTAATTCCGGTGGCCCTGCTGCCGGCGCCGATCGCGGTGGCCGTCACGGCGCCATCGGCGGTCAACCGGGTCGCGCTCAGATTGTTTTGTGCCACGCTGATGCCAACCACTGTCGACGCGGTGTCGCTGATCGACGTTGCCGTCACGGCGCCGTGCAGATTGAAGTCGACCGGGACCACGCCGTAGGCTGCCAGGGACGCTCCGGTCACATTTGCGACTTGGCCGGATGGCGTCATGCCGGCAATCGTGATCGATCCGTTGGCGTTCAGTGCCGCGGAGCCGTTGCTGGATGTACTTCCCAATCCGGCGGAGAGGCCGATGACGGTGCCACCGGCCGAAGGAGAGGTGGAAGTCCTGGTGTCGAAGGTTCCGGAGATATCGCCATTGAAGGTCGCGGTGTTGGCGCCGGCGCCGGAAAAACCGACGGACGCCAGGGCGCCGTAGTAGGCCTGGTCGGGGCCATTTCCCTTGGCAGTATTGCCGTCCACGACGAGGCTGTTGTTGGCGCCGCCGCCGCCGGACACGGTAAGCGTCCCGCCCGTGATGCCGCGCGTCCGGACCGTCATGGTGCCGGAGCCGTAGTTCGTCAAACTCACGGAGCCGCTGACATCCTGATTGAGCTTCGCCGTGAACGCGCTGGTGTTGGCCGAATTGTTGGCCTGGAGGATGATGCCGCCCGCGACGCTCGCATTGGTGGTGAGGTCGACGGTACCGGTGCCGCCGTCCTGGAGATAGATGCCGCCGACGACCGCGCCGTTGGTCGTGACGGAAAGATTGCGCGAATAATAGCTGCCCTGTCCCATGCGGACGTAAATCCCGCCGCCTGTTTGGGTGGTGTCGCCGGTGACTGCGCCTGTCGCGATCGTGACGTCGGACTGGTTACCGTTGCTCAGGACGTAGATTCCGAGGCCGCCTCGGGTCACGATCTGGCTGCCAACCGTGTTGATGTTGACGCTACCCCCCGGTCCTGCACTCAAGACATTGATGCCGGTGCCGGCCGTGATCGTGCCGGCGGTCTGCGTAATCGAGACCGGACCACTGGCCGAGACGTTGATTGCGTACCAGTTGGCGGTGACGTCGGCCGATCCCGTGTAGGTGATCGGGGCTTGGCTGCCGCCGAGGAGCAGGATGCCGTCGTACAGAGCCGATGTGATGCCCGCGGGGTCGTTGTGATTGAACGTGATACTGCCGGAGGCGCTCACGACCACGCCGCGGGTCGTGATCTCGGCGCCGGCGTTGACGTTCACGGTGACATCACCGTTGAAACTCGTGTTGAGCCCGCCGTCCGACGGATGGGCGGCGTCGCAGAGCACGTTGCCGGTGCCGACGCCCGAGCAGTAGACCGCCGCCTCGGCCGTGGACGTCATCGCAATCAATGACGCCGATCCAAGCAGCGCGCCGCGCCACATCCCCGGCCTGCCGCCGCCGCCCGCCATGACCTTGCCCCCACACGCCATTGTAGCTGTTTGTTTCTGGCGTAACGGTCGTGCGGTGTCTTCTCAGTGCGCGCATACCGTCGATCCAAAGCGCACTTGCCGCCGAAATGAGCGCAAGTGTGGCCGCTCGGCACCATGCTGCACGGGCCGCTTCGAATCGGCGCGAGGGCAGCGCCGACGCGCGGTGCTCCCGTCCTAGAGCCCCGCGGCCCGGTACTCGCCCGGTGTCAGGCCCTCGGATGCGCTGAAGATCCGGTAGACGCTGCGCGGTGACGGTCTGCGAAAAGCTCGCCTCGAGTCGCCTCGAACAGGACGTGCAGGTAACGGACCGAGACGCCGAGCAGGTCGGCGACCATGCCGGGCGAGAGAGCCGGCTTCGCGAGATGACGCGTGATCAGGCGTCGCGCCAGGCTGAGCCGGCCGACGCGGAGCGCCTGCTGGGCACGGCGGCTACCCGGCCTGATCGCGCCGCGCTCGATCAGCGCGAGGTCGGCTACGATCTTAACCAGCGCAGGAATGATGGCGGTCTCACCGGCCTCCGTCGCGTCCTTGAAGTCGGCAAGGCAGGCCTCGAGCAACGGTGCCCAGCCGCGATTGCTTGCCGTCGGAGCGCTGTGACGAGCGGCCCCGAGGGCTGGCGCCTGATCCGGATGCAACTCCACGACACCGGGGACAACAATGCGCGCCGGGCTGCTGGATGACGCTTCCAGGCTCTGATCCTCGTGCTTACCGCGCATCGTGCATGACCCCTCGCTCTGCATAAGAGCGCGCGTCGCCGGTAACGAGATTTGCGGTGTCTTGTCCGGGCGAAGCGCCTGCGCGGTTCTGGCGAAATCGCCGGAAAATATCTTCTCAATGCGCGCAGGCTGTTCAGGTCGGTTCGGAGAGCGTCGGATTGCGCGGCGGCGTGCTCGGTCGCCGGCACGGAAATAGCCATGCTTTAGCAACCCGCAACAGCCCCAGGGCGCGTGCGCGTCCGAACCGCCGCTTAGGCCAATCGCGCCCGGTAATCGCCCGGCGTCATCGATTCCGACGCATTGAAGAGGCGGTAGAACGTCGCAAGGCTTTCGAAGCCGCAGGCAAAGGCGACCTCGGCGATCGTCTGCCCCGGCGTCTCGCGGAGCAGGCGGCGGCTCCGCGCGAGCCGGAGCACGGTGACGGTCTCCGAGAAGCTCATCTCCGTCTCCTCGAACAGGATGTGCAGGTGACGGACCGAGATGCCGAGCAGGCCGGCAATCAGCCTTGGCGACAGCGCCGCATTCGACAGATGCCGCCGGATCAGGCGGCGGGCCAGCGACAAATGGCCGGTTCGCAACGCCTGCTGCGCGAGCCGGCTCTTCGGCCGCATGATGCCGCGGTCGATCAGCGCGATATGGGCGAGCGCCTGCACCGTCGGAGGCGCGTCCGCCGCCGCGGCGTTGCTGCCTTCGACCAGGTCGCGGAAGCATGATTCCAGCAGCTTCCGCAGCGCGGTCTGATCCGGCACGGGCCTGGGAACGAGTTCGCCGAGCTCGGCGCCCGGCGGGATAATCCCTGCCACCGGGATCTTGATGATGCGCAGATGGAAGCCGTCGTCGTGCAGCGGGACGGTGCGATAGGGCAGGTCCGAATAGCTGGTCGCGAACATGCCGTCGCGAACCGCGAACTCATCGAGCCGTGCGCCGCCGAACCAGCCGCCACCGCCGAGCTGCTGATAGATGCACAGGCTGTCGCTCTGCGCATCGGCGATGTCAGCTGCGCGCCGTTCGACGCGGTAGGGCGAGGCGCGCAGCTCGACCAGTCCTGCATCGCCGAGCTTGCGCAGCGAGAACTCGCCGAAGAAGTCCGCCCGCTGCTCGGGCTCGAGCTCCGCGGTGACGCCGAACAACCCCTTGGCGCGCACCTCGCGCCAATAGTCAAAGCGATCCCGGGGATCGACTTGCTCAGTGGACCATGTGTACACGGAAAAGCTCGTGGAAAACCTGTGGGACCTGCGGAGAGCTCGAGCCGGATGGAGAGGGCGAATCTTATCACGCGGACCGGAAAAAGAAACTTGACCTGAGAGGGGCATAGCGCCTCATTCAGGACGGGGTGGCCGGTCGGAACGGCCATCCGCAGCCGGCCTTGAACCGGCCAAACGGCTGATCCGACTATTAGGCGGCGGTCGCGCGGGCGGCGCACTTGTCGTGCAGGCGGGGAATCGGATGAAGAGCTGGCTTTCGAGACTTTCGGCGACCGTTTTGGCGATTGGATTGGTCGCATTGGCGGCGCCCGCCCAGGCCGAGAAGCGCGTCGCGCTGGTGATCGGCAACAATGACTACAGGAACGTACCCAAGCTGCAGAAGGCGGTGAACGACGCCCGCACCATGGGCGACACGCTGAAGCAGCTCGGCTTCAACGTCATGGTGGCCGAGAATTTGAACCGGCAGGCGTTCTCCGAGACATTGCTCGCTTTCGACCGCGCCGTGGAACCAGGCGACACCGCGTTCTTCTTCTATGCCGGCCACGGCTTCGAGATCGCCGGCCAGAACTTCCTGCTGCCGACCGACGTACCGGCTGCGACCGAAGGGCAGGAGGAACTGGTGCGCGACGCCTCGGTGCTCGCCGACCGCATCATCGAGCGGTTGCAGAACAAGAAGGCGCGTACCTCGATCCTGGTGTTCGACGCCTGCCGCAACAATCCGTTCGAACGCGCCGGCACGCGCGCCGTTGCCGGCGGCGGCGGACTGGCGCCGATGACGCAGCTGCCCGAAGGCGTGTTCTCGGTGTTTTCGGCCGGGCCGCGCCAGACCGCGCTCGACCGTCTCTCGAACGACGATGCCAATCCCAATTCGGTGTTCACGCGGACTTTTGCCAAGGAACTGCTGCAGCCAGGCGAGAACATGGTGCAGGTCGCCCAGCGCACGCGGCGCCTGGTCAGCGAGATGGCCGACACCGTGAAGCACAAGCAGATCCCGGTCTATTTCGACCAGATGGTCGACGATGTCTTCCTGAACGGAATCGCGAAGGGGCAGGCCGAGGCGGCCAAGCCGTCCGCTCCACCGCAGCAGGTGGCCGCGCTGCCGCCGGTCTCGGTGCCGAAGCTGCCGAAGGAGGATACCGTCAACGCGCCGATCGCGAGCTTCTCGCGGCACAATGGCGGCTGGTCCGTCGTGTTCTCGATCGCTGATCCGACGCTCGGAATTTCCTGGCGGATCGGCGACAGCGGCGATTTCCGCGAGACCGGCTTCATGGACACGCTCGATCCGCGCACCCGCAAGCGGATGCCCAATCCGTCGATCGAGCTGCCGGCCGACGCGCCGGCCGCCACGATCCAGCTGCGCTATGTCGATACCCAGGGCGAGATGCAGGGGCCGTTCCCGATCAAGTTCGATCCCGACGCCGCGCTGATCCGCGACCAGCGCAAGATCCTCGACATGACCGCGACGAGCTGGCTGTCGTTCCGCGAGTTCAACGGACTGCTGGTCTACTACACCCATTTGATGTCGTATCGCTGCGCGATCCGCGAGGTGCGGATCGGCATCGATAGCGCGGTGCCGGACAAGGTCTTGAAGATGCCGGCCTGCAATCAGCGCGATCCGAGCGCGATCCCGTCCGACGCGCAGCCCTATCTGAAGCTCGCGCCGCAGACCAAATCGGTCTCGGTGGAGTTGACCTATCGCGACGGCAGCGTGTCGGAAATCAAGACGTTCAGGCGATAGGCTTGCAGCCCAGTCGTCCGATCCGCGCTACAATCAAGACCTGAGGCAGCGTGAGGACGGCATCATGGATGCAGGCAATCCGGAGCAGGCGAACAGGCGTCGGATGAAGGTCCGCTGCTGCGTGGTCGGCGGCGGCCCGGCCGGCATGATGCTCGGCTATCTGCTCGGACGCGCCGGGGTCGACGTCGTGGTGCTGGAGAAGTACGCCGACTTCTTCCGCGACTTCCGCGGCGACACCGTGCATCCGTCGACCCTGCAGGTGATGGACGAGCTCGGTCTGATCGAGGGCTTCCTCAAGCTGCCGCACCAGGACATCCAGAAGCTCGACGGCATGTTTGGCGGCGCCCCGGTGCGAATCGCCGACCTCAGCCGCCTCAGCGTCAAATATCCCTTCATCGCGATGATGCCGCAGTGGGACTTCCTCAATTTCCTGCGCGAGAGCGGCCGGCGCTTTCCTTCGCTGCAGGTGCTGATGAGCGCCGAGGCGACCGACCTGATCCGGCGCGGCGCCGCCGTTACGGGCGTCCGGGCCAACACGGTTGACGGTCCTGTCGATATCGAGGCCGACCTCACGATCGGCTGCGACGGCCGCCATTCCATCGTGCGCGAGCGCGCCGGCCTCGAGGTCGAGGAGATCGGCGCGCCGATGGACGTGCTGTGGTTTCGCGTCGGCCGCCGTCCGGACGAGACCGAGAATCTGTTCGCCCGTGTCGAGCACGGCAAGATGATGGTGACGTTCGACCGCGGCAACTATTGGCAATGCGCCTATGTGATCGCCAAGGGGCAATACGAGGCCGTGAAGGCGAGGGGGCTAGCGGCGCTGCTCGACGACGTGGTGCGTCTCGCGCCGATCCTCAGGGACGGCATTGCCGACGTCAAAAGCTTTGACGACGTCAAGCTTCTCACGGTGGCGATCAATCGCCTGACGCGCTGGACCCGTCCCGGCCTGCTCTGCATCGGTGACGCCGCGCATGCGATGTCGCCGATCGGCGGCGTCGGCGTCAACCTCGCGGTGCAGGACGCGGTCGCCACCGCCAATATCCTGGCGGCCAAGCTCGTGCACGGCTTGCCGTCGGAGGACGAGCTCGATGCTGTCAGGCGTCGCCGCGAATTTCCGGTGCGGGTCACGCAGCGCATGCAGGTGATCGCGCAGAACAACCTCATCACCGCGGCGCTGAAGCCGGGCGATCAGCCGGCGCCATTGGCATTGCGGCTGATCACGGCGATGCCCTGGCTGCAGGGCCTCACGGCGCGTCTTGTCGCTGTCGGCGTGCGGCCGGAGCACGTCCATTCGCCGGCGGCGCGCTGATCCGCGCGGTCGGAAATTATCAAGGACAACAGTTACTTAAATTGGTCATTAAAAGTTGCTTGGTCGCGCCGGTCAGCGCGCTACTCAACAGGATGCAGGAGCCCCGGCGATCCGCCGGGGCTCTTGTGTTTCAGGCCATCACTGAATAGCCGCCATCGACCGGGATCGCGGTGCCGGTGACGAAGTCGGAGGCCGGCGACGCCAGGAACACGGCGATGCCCGCGAAGTCGTCGATCGCCCCCCAGCGTGCCGCCGGCGTGCGTGCGAGCACGCGCTCGTGCAGACCGGCCACCTGTTGACGCGCGCCCTTGGTCAGATCGGTGTCGATCCAGCCGGGAAGGATGGCATTGACCTGGATGTTGTCGGGAGCCCAGGCGTTGGCGCAGGCGCGCGTGTACTGCACGATGCCGCCTTTGCTCGCGGCATAGGCCGCAGCGAAGCTCGCGCCGAAGATCGACATCATCGAGCCGATATTGATGATCTTGCCGTGGCCCGACGCCTTGAGCGCCGGGTAGGCCGCCTTCGAGCAAAGGAACGCGCTGGTGAGGTTGGTGTCGATCACCTTGCTCCATTCGTCGAGCTCGAGCTCGTGCGGCGGCTTGCGGATGCTCATGCCGGCGTTGTTGACGAGGATGTCGATCCCGCCGAGCTCGCCAATAACCCGCTCGATCATCGCCGCGACCGCCGCCTTGTCGGTCACGTCGGTTGCCACCGCGATCGCCTTGACGCCGCGCTTGCCGAGATCTTCGACCGCCGCTTTCGATTTCGCCTCGTTGCGGCCGACCACGGCAATCGCGGCGCCGGCGTCCGCCAGGCCGCGCGCCATGCCGAGCCCGATGCCGCCATTGCCGCCGGTGACGATGGCGACCCGGCCCGAGAGATCAAACTGTCCGTTTTTCATTGTTGTTGTCCGCTTTGGTTTGAACCGGGGATCAAGAGTGCCCGATCGCCACAACGCTGACCAGATCAGGCGCAGCCGGGCGGCTCTGCGCCAGCCGGCATGCGCAGGGGACTGCCTCGCGAAGACGTTAGCGCAACAAAAAAGCCCCGGACAATGCCGGGGCTTTTGGTCTGCTATCAGCAGAGATCAGTACTTGGCGACAACCGGGCCGGTCCAGTTGAAGCGGTAGACCAGCGCGGTGCTGATGGTCTGGACGAGCGGCCTGAAGGTGATGTCGCGACCGTTCGAGATATTGGTGCCGTCAGCCAGCTCGGAGATGTTCCTGTTGTCGTAGTAAGCGGCGCGGTACTCGGTCTTCATGAACCAGCCCGGCGCGGTGATGCCGAAGATGTTCAGGTTGTTCTCGACGCCGCCGCCGACGAACCAGCCGCTGCGATCGAAGCCGTCGGTGTGCAGACCCGAGGGAAGAGCGGTCGCGGTGTTGAACAGCGTGGTGCCCTTCCAGTGCGAGCTGGAGTAACCGGCGTTGACGTAGGACAGAACGTTCGGAGCGACCAGATAACCCAGGCGCGCACCGGCGGCCCAGCTGTAGTCGTTCTTAATATTGCCGGCGAGGAACGGACCCTGATCCTGGATCGTGCCCTTCAGGCTGCCGAACTGACCGTCGGCGAACACGCCGATAACCCAGCTGTTGGCGGTCTGCCAGTCGTAACCGGCGCCGACGGTGCCATACCAGCCATCGCCGCCCTGGCGCTGGTTGAAGCCGAGGATCGGCGCGCCCGTGGTGGTCGACTGGACACCGGTGTCAGCGTCCCAGATGCCGCCGCCGCCACCGCCGAAGATGTAGAAGCCGGTCCAGCTCGGAGCGACCGGGAGCGGAGCGGGGGCCTTGGTGTAGGGGCGGGCGGCCAGGTCGGCAGCCGACGCCGAAGCCGTCATCGCAGCAACCGCGGTCAGAGCGAGCAAAATCTTCTTCATTTCCAAATCCTCGACTTTAGCGTTCGATCGGGTCGCTGACGGGAGCGCCTTGGCACCGATTCCCGAAACTCATGTTGGGGACTATACGTGGTTCCGCCGGAAATGCTGTTGCGGGTGAGACACAACCGCCCGAAAACGAAATCGTCGGCGCTCTCGGAAAAGGCGAATGAAAACGGCCGCCCCGATCAGGAGGCGGCCGGAAAATCATTTCAAATCAGTTGGTTGTGACCTAGACGTCGAGCAGATCGTCGCTCGCGAATTCGGCCTTGTCCGAGATGAAGGTAAAGCGGGCTTCCGCCTTGGTGCCCATCAGCCGCTCGACCGAGTCGGCGGTGCCCTCGCGATCGTCGGCGAGCAGCACCACGCGCAGCATCATGCGCTTGGCCGGATCCATCGTGGTTTCCTTCAGCTGCGCCGGATTCATCTCGCCAAGGCCTTTGAAGCGATTCACCTCGACCTTGGCGTTGGCGTTGAACTCGCTCTTCAGCAATCGATCTTTATCTGCGTCGTCGCGGGCATAGACGGATCTGGTGCCGTGGGTCAGCTTGTAGAGCGGCGGCACCGCCAGATAGAGATGCCCCTCGTCGATCAGCCGCGGTATCTGCCGGTAGAAGAAGGTGATCAGCAGCGATGCGATGTGCGCGCCGTCGACGTCGGCGTCGGTCATGATGATGATGCGCTGATAGCGGAGATCCTCTTCGCGGTAATGCGCGAGCGTGCCGCAGCCGATCGCCTGCACGAGATCGGAGAGCTGCGCGTTGGCGGTCAGCTTGTCCTTGCCCGCAGACGCGACGTTGAGGATCTTGCCGCGCAGCGGCAGCACGGCCTGCGTCTTGCGATCGCGCGCCTGCTTGGCGCTGCCGCCGGCCGAGTCACCTTCGACGATGAACAGTTCGGAGCCTTCGGTGCCGGCGTCGGAGCAATCGGCGAGCTTGCCGGGCAGACGCAGCTTCTTGCCGGCGGTCTTGCGCGCGGTTTCTTTCTCCTGGCGGCGGCGCAGCCGTTCCTCGGCGCGATCGATCACGAAATCGAGCAGCCGGTTGGCCTGGTTCGGATTGCCTGACAGCCAGTGGTCGAACGGGTCCTTGATCGCCTGTTCGACGATGCGCTGCGCTTCGGCGGTAGCGAGGCGATCCTTGGTCTGACCCTGGAATTCAGGCTCGCGCACGAACACCGAGAGCATGACGGCCGCGCCGACCATCACGTCTTCCGAGGTGATGGAGGCTGCGCGTTTGCCCTGGCCTGCACGTTCGGCATGATCCTTCAAGCCGCGCAGCAGCGCGCTGCGCAGGCCCGATTCATGCGTGCCGCCGTCGGGTGTCGGCACCGTGTTGGTGTAGGACGACAGGAAGCCGTCGGCATCGGCGGTCCAGGCCACCGCCCATTCGCAGGCGCCATGCGCGCCGCTGCGGCCGGACTTGCCGGAGAAGATATCCTGATGCACCAGCGTGTCGGCGTGGATCGCCGCAGCCAGATAATCCTTCAGGCCGCCGGGGAAGTGGAATTTGGCTTCCGCCGGGACGTCTTCGACGCCCTTCAACAGCTCCTGGTCGCAGCGCCAGCGAATCTCGACACCGCCGAACAGATACGCCTTCGAACGCGTCATCTTGAACAGACGTTGCGGCTTGAAGGCCGCCTTGGCGCCGAAGATGTCGGTGTCCGGCTTGAAGCGGATACGGGTGCCGCGGCGGTTGTTGATCTTGCCGAGGTCTTCGAGCTTGCCCTTGGGATGGCCGCGCTCGAAGGTCATGCGGTGCAACTGCCCGCTGCGCGCAACCTCGACCTCGAGCCGCGAGGAGAGCGCGTTGACCACGGAGACGCCGACACCGTGCAGACCGCCAGAGGTCTCGTAGACCTTGGAGTCGAACTTGCCGCCCGAATGCAGCGTACACATGATGACTTCGAGCGCCGACTTCTTCGGGAATTTCTTGTGCGCGTCGACCGGAATGCCGCGGCCATTGTCGGTCACGGTCAGGAAGCCGTCGGCGGTCAGCTCGACCTCGATGAAGGTGGCGTGCCCGGCAAGCGCCTCGTCCATCGAATTGTCGATCACTTCGGCGAACAGGTGATGCAACGCCTTTTCATCGGTGCCGCCGATATACATGCCGGGGCGCCGGCGGACCGGCTCGAGCCCTTCCAGCACCTCGATATCATCAGCGGTATAGCTGGCTTCGGCGCCTGAGGTCGGCCGGGAAGCAGCCTTCGCCGGGGCGCGGCCCTTCGGTTCCGGGGCTCCGAACAGATCTTCAGCGGATTTGCTTTTGGCGTTCGACTTCAATGCTTTGGCCATGGTTCTTCAAGTGGCGCGCCAGTTTTGGCGCAGCGAATCGGTTGCTCTGACTATGCCACGGATGGGCTGCCTATGGGGACGGCCGCACCCCGGGGGCCCGGCCGCCTCTGTAGATAGGAGCCCGCGATTACGCTTTCGAGGTGCGGAACACAACGACCGTGAACAGGGCCATGGCGACAACCACCGTCAGGGATCCGACGATCGGCGCCGCCTCGAACGAGGTCCCCTTGAGCAGCACCGCTGCCACGCTGCCGGGAACAGGATGCCGCCGACGATGTGCAGCCAGCCCTGGATCTTCGCCAGCAGCATGGTGCCCGCGGCCGGCACCAGCCGGTAGTACAGGCCGAACAGGAACAACAGCACGCCGCCCACGAGGTTGAGATGCGCGTGCGCCGGTCCTAACGTGAAGTCGTGCTCGATACCCATGGCAATGCCCGCGAGCATTCCGAACAACAGGACGAGAACGCTCACGCACATCATCAGCGATCCGATCATCCAGGATTTCCTTTTTCTTGTGAGGGGGATGCCAGCCAGCCTGGACCGCAGGGGCCTTACGGGAAATCACGTTCGATCCCCGCCTTTGTGACTTGATGTCACGCAATCGGCCGGCTTACCTGTTCTTAGGCTGCGTGCCGCTACAAAGGTTCATTCGAGGTTCAACGGAGCGGAAGGCACTCGACGAGATGGAAGATATTACGCGGGCCCTGGCCGAATTCGTCCGCCATCACCAGGTCTGGGCCGCTCCGATCGTCATGCTGCTGGCGTTCGCTGAATCGCTCGCCTTCATTTCATTGCTGGTGCCCGCCTGGGGCGCGCTGGTTGCGATCGGCGCGTTGATCGGCGTCAGCGGCATCAGCTTCTGGCCGATCTGGATCGCCGGCGGCATTGGCGCCGCGCTCGGTGACTGGGTCTCCTATTGGTTCGGCTACCGCTACAAGGAGCAGGTCGCGCAGATGTGGCCGTTGTCGCGCTATCCGGAAATCCTGCCGCGCGGCGAGGCCTTCGTGAAGAGCTGGGGCGTGCCCAGCATCTTCATCGGCCGCTTCTTCGGCCCGCTGCGCGCCTCGGTGCCGCTGGCGGCCGGCATTTTCGAGATGTCGTACTGGCAATTCCAGGTCGCCAATTTCGTCTCCGCGCTGGTCTGGTCGGCCGCGCTGCTGCTGTTCGGCGACGTCATTGGCCAAGCTATCGAGTGGATGTGGCGGGCGGTGTAGTGCACCTCGGAATAACGCCCCGATGCAGGGGTTAGGCGGGAGAGCCGCGCTCGCGGTTCTGTCATCGCACGAGCATCGAGACGCTGATACAACTTCACCGCCGCAAGCGCGACATCCACCGATCGCATCACCGTTTCACTGGGAGTCATGATATGGAATTGACACGACGTCACGCTCTCGCCGGCGCTGCCGGCATCGCCGCCGCACCGTTATTATCAGCCGGTCCCGCGGCCGCCACGGCACCCGCCGCCGACAAGCAGGCGCCGAGCTTCTATCGCTACAAGGTCGGCGACATCACGGTCACCGCGGTGTCCGACGGCAAGAACGTCTTCAAGCTGGAAGACGCCTTCATTCCCAATGCGAAGCGGGACGAAATCAACGCGGCGCTGGAGAAGGCGTTCATGCCGCGCGACATGGTGACGATCTGGTTCGCGCCGCTGGTGCTCAACACCGGCGGCAAGCTCGTCGTGATCGACACCGGCAACGGCGCGCTGGCGAAGGCCAGCTCGAAGGGCGCCAACGGCCTGTTCGCCGACAATTTCGTCGCGGCCGGCTTCGACCCCAAGGCTGTCGACATGGTCGTGATCTCGCATTTCCATGGCGACCATGTGAACGGCCTCTTGACCGCCGAAGGCACGCCGGCATTCCCGAATGCCGAAGTGCTGGTGCCGGCGACCGAATGGAAGTTCTGGATGGACGACGGCGAGATGAGCCGGGCGCCGGCCGGCCGCATGCAGGGCCTGTTCAAGAACAACCGCAACATCTTCGAGGCCGGCCTGAAGAAGAAGGTCACGCCCTACGAATGGGGCAAGGAGATCGCGCCGGGCCTGACCTCGGTCGAAACCGTCGGCCATACGCCGGGCCACACCTCCTACGTGCTGGCCTCGGGCCCGGACAAGGTCTTCATCCAGTCCGACGTCACCAACAATCCGCTTTTGTTCGCGACCAATCCTGGCTGGCATGCCTTCTTCGACCAGGACGCCGACGTGGCGGAGAAGACCCGCCGCCGCGTCTACGACATGATCGTTGCGGAGCGGCTGCAGGTGCAAGGCTTCCACTATCCGTTCCCGGGCCTCGGCAACGTGGTGAAGGACGGCATAGGCTACCGGCTCGTGCCGGCGCCGTGGAATCCGGTGATCTGAACGGTTTTTCTTGACGACAAGAGGGCGCGGCCTTATAGCCGCGCCCATGATCAACGCCGCGACCATTATCATTGCCCGCCGCCGCCGCATTCTCGCGGTATGGGCGGTCGCTCGCGTTTAAGACCATCGCCTCTGCCGCCGGATCCTGTCCCGCGGCGCTCTCCTCAAAAAGACACGCGGTTCGATCTGGCGGCTCCTTCGTCATGCAGGAGCTTCGACCATGTATACGCCACCGCCTTTCAAGCCCGACCGTGCCGCAAGCCTCGCCTTTGCGGAAGCGCGCGGTTTTGGCTTGGCCTGCGCGTCGGACGGCACCAAGCCGATCGCCTCCGCGCTGCCGTTCTACCTGAGCTACGCCGCCGACGGCACACCGCGGGCGCTGTTTCATGTTGCCCGTCACAATCCGCTGGTAAAGCTGGCGGGCGGGGCGGCTTGCGAGGTGCCTTGGCTGCTGGCCGTCACCGGCGCGGATGCCTATGTGTCGCCGGACTGGTACGTTTCGCCCGACCAGGTGCCGACCTGGCTCTATCAGGCCGTGCATCTGACCGGGCCGGTGCGGATGTTGTCGGGTGAGGAACTTGCGGTTCAGATCGACGCGCTGAGCGCCAAGTTCGAGGACCGGCTGTTGCCGAAGAAGCCGTGGACGTCGGCTAAGATGACCGCCGCGCGGCTCGATGCCATGAAGAAGGCGATCGTGGGCCTTGAGATGACGGTGGAAGAGGTGGAGGGCAGCTTCAAGCTGAACCAGCACAAGTCCGAGACCGACTATGCGGCGGTCGCGGGCAACCTTGCCGCGCAGGCGAACGCCGGCGCGCAGCAGATCGCGCATCTGATGCGGCAGGCTAGGCCGGATGTCTTTGCTATCAAAACCAACGAGCTCGAAAGGAGCGTGCCATGACCCTCACCGACACCAACCAACCGAAAATCAAGAGCGGTGCGACCAAGGCCACCGTGTTCGTCGATGGCGCATCCGGCACCACTGGTCTCGGCATCCAGGAGCGGCTGCACGCGATCGGCGACGTCGCGGTGAAGCACATCGCCGAGGACAAGCGGAAGGATGCCGGTGCCAAGCGCGCGCTGATGGAGGAGGTGGATCTCGTGATCCTCTGCCTGCCCGACGAGGCCGCCAAGGAGACCGTCGCACTGATCGACACCATGGGCAATTCAGCGCCGAAAGTGCTCGACGCGTCGACGGCCTATCGGGTCGCGCCCGACTGGGCCTATGGCTTCGCCGAGCTCGCGCCTGACCAGGCCGACAAGATTCGCAACGCGAAAAAGGTCTCCAATCCGGGCTGCTATCCGACCGGCGCGATCGCGCTGCTGCGGCCGATCGTCGATGCCGGCCTGCTGCCGGCGGATTACCCCGTCACCGTCAACGCGGTGAGCGGCTATTCGGGCGGCGGCAAGTCGATGATCGCAAGCTTCGAGGACGGCTTGGCGCCGGCCTTCGAGCTCTATGGCCTCGGCTTCGAGCACAAGCACGTGCCGGAGATGCAACTGTATTCGCATCTGACGCGGCGGCCGATCTTCATCCCGTCGGTCGGCAACTACCGGCAGGGCATGCTGGTCTCGGTGCCGCTGCAGCTCGACGCGCTGCCGGGCAAGCCGACCGGTTCTGATCTGCAGGCTGTTTTGGCGAAGTGGTACGCCGGCAGCAAATACGTCTCGGTGATGCCGCTGCAGAACGAGGCCAGCAAGGGCGGAAAGATCGAGCCGGAGGCGCTCAACGAGACCAACCAGCTCGAGCTCTATGTCTTCGCCAGCGACAAGCACCATCAGGCGGTGCTGGTCGCCCGCCTCGACAATCTGGGCAAGGGTGCGTCGGGCGCTGCCGTGCAGAACATGCGGCTGATGCTCGGACTGGCCGACAGCTAACTGCGAGGCGCATCGTGGACGACGCCACGCTGCAATTCTACCGGCGCAATGCCGAGGCCTATGCCGGGTGGGCGAAAGCACCGTCCGCCCGGCTCAAGGGCTTTCTCGGCCTGTTGCCGAGAGGCGGCGCGATCCTCGAACTCGGCTGCGGCGCCGGCAATCATGCCGCGGTCATGCTCGCCGAAGGCTTTGTGCTGCGTGCGACCGATGGTTCACCCGAGATGGCCGAGGTCGCGGCGCGCCGCATCAATCATCCGGTCGAGGCGATGCTGTTCGACCAGCTCGACGATCTGGACGTCTATGACGGCGTCTGGGCCAGCGCGTGCCTGCTGCACGTGCCGCGCGACGAACTGGCCGGCATCATCAGCCGCATCCACCGGGCGCTGAAGTCCGGCGGTATCTTCTACGCGAGCTACAAGATCGGCCATGGCGATGGCCGCGACAGCATCGGCCGCTACTACAATTACCCCGCGGCCGACTGGCTGGCGGCGACCTACGCATCGTCAGGGGCGTGGACCCAAGTCTCGTCCGACACCAGCGAGGTCAAGAGTTTTGACGAGGCGCCCGCGACGATGCTGCATATCGTCGTGCGCAAGGGCTTAAGGAATAGCGCCGGCGCGACTAGAGCATGATCCGGAAAAGTGTGAAGCGGTTTTCCGAAGCGATCATGCTCAAGAAAAGAGTTGAAGCGCGATGACTTCATCGTGCTTCAGCACCGCGGCCGGCGCGAATTGATAGCTCAGACGATCTTGAAGATCGCGAGCGCGAGCACCGCTTGCGCGATGAAGCCGACCGTGAAGGCCAGGGTGCGGAACACCGGCAGGCCGAGCGTGTAGACGACCAGATGCGCGACGCGGGCCCAGAAATAGACGGCGCAGGCGAGCACGGTCCATTTGGTGGAATAGTCGGCGGCGTTGAGGATCAGGACCAGCGGCGCGAAGATCACGAGGTTCTCGACCGCGTTGTCGTGCGCGAACATCAGCCGGTTCGCCCATTCGGCGTGCGGCTTGTCGTTGCGCGAGGGATTGCCCATCGCGCCGGAGAGGCCGCGCACCTGGCAGCGGTTGATGATGTAGGGAACCCACAGCAGCCCGGTCAGGATCACCGTCAGCGACAGCCAGAACAGTTCGCGCGTCATCGTCTCCCCCTCACGTCAATTCGATTCCCGACCGTCGGGATCGCCTGTTTATAGCTGAGCGGGAGACCGCGCGCTACGCGCGGACACGGACATAGCTGCCCGGGGCGTCCTCGAGCGCCGGCATCCCGACCGTGCGCGCCGGCACCGTCTCAGGATCATGGCTCTCCAGCCAGCCGCGCCAATCGGGCCACCACGAGCCCTTGTGCTCCTCGGCGCCCTTTAGCCAGTCGGCGAGCTTGATGTCCTTGATGTTGTCGTTGGTCCAGTACTGGTACTTCTTCGACGCGGGCGGATTGACCACGCCGGCGATATGGCCGGAGCCGGACAGCACATATTTCACCGGGCCGCCGAAGAACTGCGAGCCGTACAGCACCGATTCCGCCGGCGCGATGTGATCTTCGCGTGCGGCGAGGTTGTAGACCGGCACCTTCACCTTCGACAGATCGAGCAGCGTGTTGTCGAGCACCATGGTGCCGGTCGACAGCCGGTTCTCCAGATAGCAGTTGCGCAGATAGTAGGAGTGGTTCGACGACGGCATCCGGGTCGCATCCGAATTCCAGTGCAGCAGGTCGAACGAGGAGGGCGACTGGCCCTTCAAATAGTTGTTCACGACATACGACCAGATCAGGTCGTTCGAGCGCAGCATGTTGAAGGCCATCGCCATCTTGCTGCCCTCGAGCACGCCGGATTCCTGCATGTCGCGTTCCAGCGCCGAGATCTGGTCCTCGTCGACGAATACCAGGAGGTCGCCGGCGTGGCTGAAGTCCACCTGCGCGGCAAAGAACGTCGCCGACGTCACGCGCTGGCGGCGCTTCTCGGCGAGGTAGGCGAGCGTTGAGGCGAGCAGGGTGCCGCCGACGCAATAGCCGGCGGTGTGCACCTTCAGCTCGCCGGTGGCCTTCTCGATCACGTCCATCGCGGTGAGCGGGCCTCCGGTCATGTAGTCGGCCCAGGTCTTCTTGCCGAGTTCCTTGTCCGGATTAACCCAGGAGATCACGAACACCGTGATGCCCTGGTCGACGCACCATTTGATGTAGGATTTCTCAGGGCGCAGATCGAGGATGTAGAACTTGTTGATCCACGGCGGCACGATCAGGAGCGGCGTACGCAGCACGTTCTCGGTCGCCGGCGAATACTGGATCAGCTGCATCAGCTCGTTCTGGTAGATCACCTTGCCCGGCGTCGTCGCCATATTGACGCCGACCTCGAGATTGGCCGAATCGGACTGGCGGATCCGCAGCGTGCCGTGGCCGGCCTCGATATCCTCGGCCAGCATCTTCATGCCGCGCACCAGATTGTCGCCGTTGCTCTCGACGGTGGCGCGCAGCACCTCCGGATTGGTCAGCACGAAATTCGACGGCGCCAGCGCGTTGCTGATCTGCTGGACATAGAACTCCGCCTTCTTGCGGGTATGCGGATCGATCCCGTCGGCGTCGTGAACCAGTTGCTGCGCCCATTTCGCGGTCAGCAGATAGAGCTGCAGGATGAAGTCGAAGAACTGGTTCGACTTCCACTCCGGATCCTGGAACCGCTTGTCGCGCGGTGCCGGCGTGATCGCGGGCTTGGCATCGGCTTCGCCGGCCATGCGGCGCACTGCCGCGCCCCAGAGATCGAGGTAGTCCTTGCCGAGCTGCATCTGCAGCGAAGAGGCGCGCTCCTTGTCGGACAGCCAGTATTCGGCGATCACGCTGAAGGTCTTGATGACCTCACCGAGCTCATTCGGCGGCTTGTCGCGGACTTCCCCGGTCTGGCGCGGCTTGAGATAGGCTGCAAGCGCCTGGCCGCTGCTCTCCATCGCCCGGGCGATGTTCATGGCGAAGGCTTCGGCGTTGAATTTCGGGGCGCCTTGGGTGTCGGTACTGACGTTGCTCATCTGAGGGACAATATCGCGTGGTTTGGAGGGCGTCATCGCGCGGTGCGGCAACGGGAATCGGTCAAAATCCAATGTTTCGCTCTGCTGCAGTGCGATAAAAAATTCTTTGTTCTGACATATTGAAGCCTCAGGGGTCGCATTTCCTGTTCCCGCTTTAAGCGTTTCGGGCGACAATGGTTTGAAACGCTAAAGCCGGGATTAACGCAGCGGGGACGTTGCAAAGCTCATACCAGTGCGACCCGTGTCGGCAACGTGCGACATGCGCGCTAGCTTGTTGGGGACATATCGGCACATGCCGATCGATTGGATGAAAAGGGCGCTCGCTGCAGCAGCGCTGCTCGCGTCGTTGACGGCGCTGAGCGGCTGCTCGAGCACGATTGCCGATATGACCATGCCGGCCGACGCACCGGCGCGGCCGAAGGATGCCACCGGCTACCTCCCGGTCCACGATCTGCCGCCCGACCGCGCCGATCCGACCATCAAGCCGGCGGATCAGGCCAAGATCGAGCAGGAGCTGATCGCCGCGCGCGAGCGCCAGGCGTCGGCGGCAGCCCAGAGCGGGACGGCAGCCCCAAGCGCGACAACAGCCCAGAGCGGGAAGTAGGCGTTCCAGGTGGCCGATCAGCGCTGGCGCCGCCCGGTGTCCGTGCTAAAAGAACCTCAATTCAACCGCATATCCGGCCGTAGCCTTCAGATCGTGCGCCTGAATTCGCTCTAAGTTATTGATTTGGCGCGACTTCCGTAAGAGCCCGAGCAGGCTTCGGCATCGATCCAAAGGGCGTCGATTCTGGCATTGGGGTTGTCGGAGCAAGGGTCCCATGGAAGATTTTTACCGCATTCGCCGTCTGCCGCCTTATGTCTTCGAGAAGGTCAACCAGGCCAAGGCGGCCGCGCGCAACGCCGGGGCCGACATCATCGACATGGGCATGGGGAACCCGGACCTGCCGACCCCGCCGCATGTGATCGAGAAGCTGAAGGAGACGCTGGGCAAGCCGCGGACCGACCGCTACTCGGCCTCGCGCGGAATCAACGGCCTGCGCAAGGCCCAGGCCGCCTATTATGCCCGCCGTTTCGGCGTCAAGCTCAACCCCGATAGCCAGGTCGTGGCCACCCTCGGCTCCAAGGAGGGGTTTGCCAACGTCGCGCAGGCGATCACCGCGCCCGGCGACGTCGTGCTGTGCCCCAATCCGAGCTATCCGATCCATGCCTTCGGCTTCCTGATGGCGGGCGGCGTGATCCGCTCGGTGCCGTCGGAGCCGACGCCGCAGTTCTTCGAGGCGGTCGAGCGGGCCATCATTCATTCGATCCCGAAGCCGATCGCGCTGATCGTCTGCTATCCGTCGAACCCGACCGCCTATGTCGCGGACCTCGACTTCTACAGGGATCTCGTCGCCTTCGCGAAGAAGCACGACATCTTCATCCTGTCCGATCTCGCCTACGCCGAAGTCTATTTCGACGAGAACAATCCGCCGCCATCGGTGCTGCAGGTGCCCGGCGCGATCGATGTCACCGTCGAGTTCACCTCGATGTCGAAGACGTTCTCGATGGCCGGCTGGCGCATGGGCTTTGCGGTCGGCAATGAGCGCATCATCGCAGCACTGGCGCGGGTCAAATCCTATCTCGATTACGGCGCCTTCACGCCGGTCCAGGTGGCGGCGACCGCCGCGCTCAACGGCCCTGACGACTGCATCCGCGAGATGCGCGACACCTACCGCAAGCGCCGCGATGCGCTGGTCGAGTCGTTTGGCCGCGCCGGCTGGGAGATTCCGCCGCCGCAGGCCTCGATGTTCGCCTGGGCGCCGCTGCCCAAGGCGTTCGAGGCGGTCGGCAGCATGCAGTTCGCAACCCTGATGGTGGAGAAATCCGGCGTCGTGGTGTCGCCCGGCGTGGCGTTCGGCGAGCACGGCGAAGGCTATGTCCGCATCGCGATGGTGGAGAACGAGCAGCGTATCCGGCAGGCCGCGCGTGGCGTGCGCCGCTTCCTTGAAAGCGGCATCGAAACGTTGCACAACGTCGTTCCTCTCGCCAACCGGCGTTAATCCTTCCAGGTTGCTTAATCTCATGGTCGCACCCCTGAACGTGGGCATAGCGGGGCTCGGCACCGTCGGTGCCGATGTCGTCCGCCTCATCGAAACGCAAGGACGGGCGCTGGCCGAGCGCAGCGGCCGCGGCATTCGCGTCGTCGCCGTCACGGCGCGCTCGAAGGCCAAGAAGCGCGGCCTCGACCTGCGCGGCATCGCGTGGGCGAAGAGCCCCGAGGCGCTGGCCGAGGATCCCAATATCGACTGCTTCGTCGAATTGATGGGCGGCGCCGGCGATCCCGCGCTCTCGGCGATCGAGACGGCGCTGAAGGCCGGCAAGTCGGTGGTCACCGCCAACAAGGCGCTGATCGCCAAGCACGGCCTGCGTCTCGCCACAGCCGCCGAGAAGCACGGCGGCGCGCTGAATTTCGAGGCGGCGGTCGGTGCGGCGATCCCGGTCATCAAAACGCTGCGCGAGGGCCTCGCCGGAACCAGCGTCAACCGCGTCTATGGCATCCTCAACGGCACCTGCAATTACATCCTGACGCGGATGGAGCAGGAGGGATTGTCGTTCGAGGAATGCCTGAAGGACGCCCAGCGTCTAGGCTATGCCGAAGCCAACCCGTCGTTCGACGTCGATGGTCACGACACCGCGCAGAAGCTGGCGATCCTGGCGAGCCTCGCCTTCGGAACCAAGGTCGCGGAAAGCGCGGTCTATGTCGAAGGCATCTCCTCGATCACGCCGGAAGACCTCAAGGCGGCCGCGGAACTCGGCTACCGGGTCAAGCTGCTCGGCGTCGCCGTGCGCACGGCAAAGGGCATTGAGCAGCGCGTACATCCGACCATGGTGCCGAAATCATCCCCGATCGCGCAGGTGATGGGCGTCACCAATGCGGTTGCGATCGACGGCGAGGGCATTCCGCCGATCACGCTGGTCGGTCCGGGCGCCGGTGGCGGCGCGACCGCCTCGGCCGTGGTCGCCGACATCGCCGACGTGGCGCGCGGCATCCGCGCCAAGCCGTTCGGCCGTCCCGTCGAGCGGTTGCGCGACACCGTCAAGGCGCCGATGGAGCGCCATGAGGGTGGCTATTATATCCGCCTGATGGCGCGCGATCTTGCAGGCACTGCCGCAACAATCGCCACCCGGCTTGCGGAACAGAAGATATCCCTGGAATCCATCGTGCAGCGGCATCCGGATGGCGTCGATGTGAACGGTGCGGCCAAAAAACCTTCACCGGTCCCGGTCATTCTGATTACCTATGCGACCAGCGAGGATGCGGTGCATCGCGCGCTGGCCGCAGTGCAACGCGATAAGGTCATCAGCGGCCGGCCGCAGGTGATCCGGATCGAGAAAAACTAGCGCATGGCCTGAACGGGTCGGGCGTGAGACGATTGATGCGGGCAGGCTGGCCTGTCCCCGAGGCTTAAGGAGTACGCTGATGTCGACCCATATTTCCGTTCCGCCGCAAATGTTGCTTGAGCGCATCCTGACGCTCGAAATCGTGCGGGTGACGGAGCGCGCGGCGGTGTCTGCCGCGCGGCTGCGCGGCCATGGCCAGGAGAAGGCCGCCGACAAGGCCGCGGTCGACGCCATGCGGCGCGAGCTCAACAAGCTGCCGATCGAGGGCACGGTCGTGATCGGCGAGGGCGAGCGCGACGAGGCGCCGATGCTGTTCATCGGCGAGAAGGTCGGCCTCAATGCCGGTCCCAAGGTCGACATCGCGGTCGATCCGCTCGAAGGCACCACGCTGTGCGCCAAGAACATGCCGGGCTCGATCGCCACCATGGCGATGGCCGACGGCGGCACGCTACTGCACGCGCCCGACGTCTATATGCAGAAGATCGCGATCGGTCCCGGCTACGCCAAGAACGTGATCGAGCTCGACGCGCCGCCGGCCGACAATGTCCGCCGCCTCGCCAAGGCCAAGGGCGTCGATCCCACCGCCATCAACGTGCTGGTGCTCGACCGTCCGCGCCATGCCGACATCATCAACAGCGTGCGCTCGACGGGCGCTGCGGTGCAGCTGATCACCGACGGCGACGTCGCCGGCGTCATTCACTGTGCCAAGCCCGATGAGACCGGCGTCGACATGTATATCGGCACCGGCGGCGCGCCCGAGGGCGTGCTCGCGGCGGTCGCGCTGCGCTGCATCGGCGGTCAGATGCAGTGCCGCCTGATCCTCGACACCGAGGAGAAGCGCGAGCGCGCGCACAAGATGGGCGTCATCGATCCGAAGATGATCTACGGCATCGAGGATATGGCCAAGGGCGACTGCCTGTTCGCCGCCACCGGCGTCACCACCGGCTCGCTGCTGACGGGCGTGAAGTTCAAGAAGGACGTGATCGAGACCGAGACGGTCGTGATGCGCTCGGTCACCGGCACCGTGCGCTACATCAAGGCCGAGCATCGGCAGCTGGAGAAATTCCACCTGGATTGAGCAGACACCGTCATTCCGGGATGGTCCGAAGGACCAGACCACAGATGCGCAATTGCGCATCGGGGAATCTCGAGGTTCCGGGTCTGGTGCTTACGCACCATCCCGGAACGACGGGATAAACAACAAGAAAAAGGGAGACGAGCATGTCTGATCTGTCCGGCGTCAAGGCACTGGTGTTCGACGTGTTCGGAACCGTCGTCGACTGGCGCACCAGCCTGATCAACGATTTCACCAAATGGGGCGAGACGCGGGGGATCAAGGCTGACTGGACCGCGCTGGTCGATGGCTGGCGCGCTGTCTATGCGGCCTCGATGGACGAGGTGCGCAAGAACCCGCAGAACGGCTACGTCATCCTCGACGTGCTGCACCGCCGCTCGCTGGAGAAGCTGGTCGCGCAATTCGACGTCAAGGGGCTGACCGAGGCCGACCTGCAGCATTTGACGCTGGGCTGGCATCGCCTGCACGGTTGGCCCGACAGCGTCGCCGGCCTGACCCGGCTGAAGACCAAATACATCATCTCGCCGCTCTCGAATGGCAACGTCGCGCTGCTCACCAACATGGCGAAGTTCGCAGGTCTGCCGTGGGATCTGGTCATGTCCGCCGAGCTGTTCGAGCATTACAAGCCAGATCCGGAAACCTATCTGGGCGCCGCAAAACTGCTCTGCCTGCCGCCGGAGCAGGTGATGATGGTCGCCGCGCACAATTACGATCTGAAGCATGCGCAGAAGCACGGCCTCAAGACTGCCTTCGTGGCGCGGCCGGCCGAATACGGACCCCTGCAGAAATACGATTTCGAGGCCACCGGCGAATGGGACATCGTGGCCAAGGATTTCGGGGAAATCGCCACCCGGATGGGCTGCTAGAACTGGTCTGCGAATCATCGAAGCGCTACGATTCCTGGCTGGAGCGTCGGTTCTGATTTGGGTCGGAACCGGAGCCCTAGATTTGTTTTGACGCGTTTTCTTCACGCGAACCGCTGCCCGCTTCGCTCGAAATCGCTCTGGCTCCAGAAGGGATCATGACGCTGCACGCATCCGCATTGCCCGTCGAGGCGCCGCCGGCGTTCCTCGGCGTGACGCGGTCGTTGACCGGAAAGCTCTGGCGCGACCGGCTGGATGCGCGCGGGGCGGCGCGGGTGCTTGCGATGGTCCAGCGCCACAATCTGCCGGAGATGCTGGCGCGCGTGCTGGCCGGGCGCGACGTCGGGATCGACGATGTCGCCGACTTCCTCGACCCGACCATCCGCAAGCTGATGCCGGATCCCCACACGGTCACCGAGATGGAGCTTGCCGCCAAGCGCATCGCGGATGCCGCGGTACGCGGCGAGAAGGTCGCGATCTTCGGCGACTATGACGTCGACGGCGCGACCTCGGCGGCGCTGCTGACCTGGCATCTGCGCCATTGCGGGCTGGATCCCCTGATCCATATTCCCGACCGCATCTTCGAAGGCTACGGTCCGAACGTCGACGCTGTCCGCGCGCTGGCCGCCAAGGGCGCGACGCTGCTGGTCACGGTCGATTGCGGCACCACCAGCATCGAGCCGCTGGCGGAGGCGAAGAAGCTCGGCATGTCGGTGGTGGTGATCGATCATCACCAGACCGGCGATGAGTTGCCTGAGGTGGACGCGCTGGTGAATCCGAACCGGCCCGACGATCTCTCGGGCCTCGGTCACCTCGCGGCCGTCGGGCTCGTGCTGGTGACATTGGTCGCGGTCAATCGCGAACTGCGCCAGCGCGGCTTCTGGAGCGGCGAAATGCCGGAGCCGGACCTGCTCAGCATGCTGCATCATGTCGCGCTCGGCACCGTCGCCGACGTCGCGCCGCTGATCGGGCTCAACCGCGCCTTCGTCGCCAAGGGCCTGATCGCGATGCGCCGCCGCGACCATGTCGGCCACACCGCGCTGATGGACGTGGCGCGGCTCAACGGCCCGCCGGAGGCCTGGCATCTCGGCTTCATGCTGGGGCCGCGCATCAATGCCGGCGGCCGCATCGGGCGCGCCGATCTCGGCGTGCGGCTGTTGCTCGAGGGCGATGTCTCGGAGGCCGCGCGCATCGCGGCCGAACTCGACCGCCTCAACGCCGAGCGGCGCGTGATCGAGCAGGCCGCCGAGGCGCAGGCCGAAGCCGAGGCTCTGGCCTCGCTCGGGCTCGAGGACAAGGGCGCGGTGATCGTCACCGCCACCGAGGGCTGGCATCCCGGCGTGGTTGGGCTGGTCGCGGCGCGGCTGAAGGAGAAGTTCGCGCGTCCCGCGTTTGCGATCGCGCTTGAGCCGGGCGGCATCGGCACCGGATCGGGCCGCTCGATCGGCGGCGTCGATCTCGGCAAGGCGGTGCGGCAGGCGGTGCATGACGGCCTCTTGATGAAGGGCGGCGGCCACGCGATGGCGGCCGGCGTCACGCTGCGCAAGGAGAAGCTCGCCGAATTCCGCGCCTACATGGAAAGCGCGCTGGCGGCCGACGTCGCCAACTCGCGTCACGAGAACGAGCTGTTCATCGATGGTGCGGTGACGGCGCGCGCGGTGACGCCGGAATTTGCCGCGACGCTCAATCGCGCCGGCCCGTTCGGCAGCGCCAATCCCGAGCCGGTGATCGCGCTGCCGTCGCATCAGCTGGTCTATGCCGACGAGGTCGGGCAGGCGCATTTGCGGCTGCGCTTCAAGTCCGGCGACGGTTCGATCGTCAACGCTATCGCATTCCGCTCCGTCGGACAGAAGCTCGGCAGCGCCTTGACGCAAAATCGCGGCCAGCAATTGCACGTGGCAGGCTCTCTCGCAGTCGACCGTTGGCAAGGCACCGAACGTGTGCAATTCCGTGTGCTCGACGTCGCGGTGCCGGATCAGGGCCCGACGGTGATCCGATAAGAAACGTTGGGAGAGGACATGTCAGGACAGGTTGAAGGCAAGGTCGCGCTGGTGACCGGCGGCGCATCAGGCATCGGCGAGGCGATCGTTGAATTGTTCGCGCAGGAAGGCGCGACCGTTGTTGCGACCGATATCGATGAGTTGCGGGGACCGGAGCTCGCCGCGCGGCTCAAGAAGGCTGGTCGCGAGGTGATCTTTCTGCCGCAGGATGTCACCAGCGAGGAGCGCTGGATCGAGGTCGTCGCCGACATCGGCAAGCGCTATGGCCGCCTGGACATCATGGTGTCGAACGCCGGCATCGGCATCGGCGCGCCCTCGATTGTCGATATGTCGCTCGCTGACTGGCGCCGGCAGACCGCCATCAATATCGACGGCGTGTTCCTGTCGGTGAAGCACTCGCTGCCGCTGATGCGCAAGCATGGCAGCGGCTCCATCATCATGATGTCGTCGCTCGCGGGTCTGCGCGGAGCCGCGAACCTCGCCGGCTACAGCGCGACCAAGGGCGCGGTCCGGCTGTTCGCCAAGTCGATCGCGATGGAGTGCGCGCAGGTGAACGACGGCATCCGCGTCAATTCCGTGCATCCCGGCATCATCGACACGCCGATCTGGGGCAAGATTCCGACCGGAGCGACCGGCGCCGGGCAGAACGCGCCGATCGATCCGGAGGAACGCGCCAAATTCGCCACGCCGCTCGGCCGCGCCGGCCAGGCCATCGAGATCGCGCAGGGCGTGCTCTATCTCGCCTCCGATGCGTCGCGTTACGTCACCGGCACCGAGCTCGTAATCGACGGCGGCATGAACGCCGGCGGCGTGGTGCGGCAGCCGAAATAATCTCCGTCATTGCGAGAAGCGAAGCGACGAAGCAATCCATTGTCCCGCAAGCGCGGAGAGATGGATTGCTTCGCTGCGCTCGCAATGACGGCGAGGGTTACCTAGCCGCCTTGCCGCAGCCGCGCCAGCACCTTCAGCCCGCCGTAACCATCGGCGGGCAACAGGCCCATTTTGACCTGGTAGTCCTTGATCGCCTTCATGGTGTCGTTGCCGACGCGGCCGTCGGTGCCGCCGGTGTCGAAGCCCGCCTTGGTCAGGCGCGTCTGCATCTCCTGCACCTCGGCGAGCGTCAGCGCGCGCTCGGAGCCGGGGAAGGGCTGGATGAAGGGCGGTCCGCCGAGGCAGCGGTCGCCGAGATGGCAGATCGCCAGCGCGTAGTTCATCGAGGGATTGTAGCTCTTCACCGAATTGAAGTTCGGCCCGAGCAGGAAGGCGGGGCCGCCGGCAACCGGGATCCAGAGCTGCGCTGACGCGTTCGGCTGCGGAAATGGCTGGCCGTCGGCTCTGACGACGCCGGCGCTGGCCCAGGCCGCATAGGAGCGGTTGCCGCTGGCACTGCCGCCCGGCGCGCGGACTTCGTAGCCCCAATGCTCGCCGCGGTGCCACTTGCCGCGATTGACCAGGTATTTCGCGGTCGAGCCCAGCGCGTCGTCGGGACGGCCGAACGGCGAGACCTTGCCGTCGCCGTCATAGTCGAAGCCGACATTGAGCCAGACTTCCGGCATCCATTGCGAATGGCCCATCGCGCCGGCCCAGGAGCCGTTCATCTCCTCCGGCGTGCTCCAGCCGCGCTGCACGATCTTCATCGCGTTGATCAGCTCGGTCTCCCAATAGGCCTTGCGGCGCGGCTCGTTCCAGGCGAGCGCCGCCAGCGAGGGAAACACCGGCGTCATATGGTTCTGCTGCACCAGCGGATCGCCATAGGCTGATTCCACGCCCCACAGCGCGAGCAGCGTGCCGCGCTCGACGCCGAAGTCGCGCTCGATCCGGCCGAACAGCGCGTCGTTCTTCTTGAGCGCCTCGCGGCCGTGGATGATCCGCCAGTCGGAGACGCGGCGGTTGATGTACTGCCAGATCTGCTCGTGGAATTCAGGCTGGTTGCGCATCTGCCTGAACACGCTCATGTCGGGCTCGACCCGCCCCATGCAGCGGTTCCAGGTCGCCTCCGAAATGCCCTTTGCCAGTGCGCGGGCGCGGAAATTGTCGCGCCACTGGTCGAAGCCCGCAGGCGCGGCCGCCAGTGCACCGAACGGGTTGGCGAGCGTCACGCCTGCCGCGAGCCCCGCCTTCAGGACGGCGCGGCGGGCAGGGGATTTCAAAGAATCAGGCTGTTTCATCTGGCCAGTGTAGCGGCGCCGATCGGGTGAGCCAAAAGCCACGCCGCCGCAGGGACTAGCTATCCTGCAAATCCGTGGCGATTTTTGACAGCCACTGCCGGACCACCTGTTCCGACCCGGCGTCGAGGCTCGCGGCGAGCCGTCGCTCCTGCGCCTGGGCGATATGGCGGCATTTCTCCAGCAGCGCGGTTCCATGGCTGGTCAGCGTCCACTGCAGCACCCGGCCGTGGACGGGGTGCGGCGTCTTGCGGATCGCGCCGTCGCGTTCGAGGTTGCGGATGATCACGCTGACGGTCTGCGGCGTCAGAAACGCCACCCGCGCCAGATCGGCGCCCGAGAGCCCCGGATAGGCCTTCAGCATCGTCAGCACGACGAATTGCGGCGAGGTGACGCCAAGCTGCGCGAGCGCGCGCTCCATCGACAGCCGCGAGGCCGCGTGCGCCTGGCGCAGCAGATAGGCGAGATAGCCCTGTTCGCCGCGTTTACCTTCGCCGGGCGGCGGGATGGGCGTGGCGAGCAGGGCGTCTGCGGCCGATCCTGCCCCGACAGCAACCCTGCCGGCCGCCGTTTTCCCCGCCGGCCGCCGCTGGGCGGCGCCCGATTTCCCGCGTTTCTGCATTCCCGCCATGTCGTCCGATGCCGCCTTCGCCGATGTCCGCATCTTGCTCAGTATCAGAGCTCTGATAATATCTCAGTACACTGATAACATGAGGCCAGGCCGATGTCACATGCCCGCAAGGAATACACCGACTTCGAGAAGCTCGCGCCCGATGTCTTCGCCGCCGTGCGTGCGCTCGGCCAGTTCGCGGCCAAGGCCGGCCTCGACAAGCAGCTGCTCGAGCTCGTCAAGCTGCGCGCCTCGCAGATCAACGGCTGCGCGTTCTGCGTGCAGTACCACATCCTGCAAGGCGAAAGCCTCGGCGTGCCCGCAGACAAGCTCAACCTCGTCGTGGTGTGGCGCGAGGCGCCGCAGTTCTCGGCCCGCGAGCGCGCGGCGCTGGTCTGGACCGAAGCGCTGACGACCTTGCCGAACGGCGTCAGCGACGAGGTCTATGCGCAAGTCACCGCCGAATTCTCCGAGCAGGAGCTGACTTATCTCACCTCGGCGATCGCATCGATCAATGTCTGGAACCGGTTCGGCGCAGCCTATCGCTGGACGCCGCCGCCACGCAGGCAGAACGCGGCGGCTTCGTGAGCCGGACCGCGCGCGACTAATGAAGCAGCAACTGACAGGGGAGAAGCACCAATGACCTCGATCGCGATGACACCATCTCTTCCATTCGCGCGGCCGCCGCGGCCGGTCTCGCTGGCCGTGATCGCGGGACTGGCCTGCGCCTTCGTGATCGGCAAGGCCTTGCCGACCCCGATGGATGCGATCGCCTCGGTGATCGCGCCGCTGTGCGCGAGCGCGAATGCGGCGTCACCGCTCGACAAGGTCGAGGTCATCACCTCGCATGCGTTGCCGAACGTGGCGGGCAAGCGGGTCACGGTGGTGCGAGTGTTCTACGGTCCCGGCGGGTTCACGCCGCCGCACCGTCATTCGGGTTCGGTGACCGCCTACATCACCAAGGGTGAAATCCGTTCCCAGCTCGGCGGCGGACCGGTCGAGACGTTCAAGGTCGGCCAGTCCTTCTTCGAGCCGCCGGGCTCGACCCACATGGTCTCGGCCAATGCGAGCACCACGGAGCCCGCCGAGCTGATCGCCGTGTTCGTGGCGGATGAAGGCGCGCAGCTGACCACGATGCTCGAATAGCGATCGGCGGGGCGCTGGTCTTGCAAGACGGGCGCACTGGACCAGTTTGGTGCCGAACTCGCATGAAAGTGGACCTTGCGCGCAATCCGATGCGTGGATTGATTGCGCGGCAGGTTGCTGTGCCGGTCGCGACCCAGAGCGTACCAATTGCGTTCCAAGAGCGTTCCGATCGCCGGTGCTCTGGGGGCGACTACCGACGAGGGACAAACCGATGATCAGTCTGAAGGGGCTCTCTGCCTTCCCGATTACGCCCTCGAACCGGGATGGGCGGGTCGATCTGGGAGCTCTTCGCGCAGTGCTCGACCCCGTGATTACGGCGAAGGTGGATTCGATCGGGCTGCTCGGAAGCACCGGTTCATATCCGTATTTCAGTCGCGATGAGCGGCGGCGAGCCGTGCAGGCGGCCGCCGCCTTGGCTGAAGGTCAAATGCCGATTTTGGTCGGCGTCGGCTCGCTGCGCACCGACGACGCGGTGCGGCTGGCCCAGGATGCGCGTGAGGCCGGCGCGACGGCGGGCCTTTTGGCCGCGGTTTCCTATACGCCTTTGACTGACGACGAGGTCTTTGAGCATTTTCAAACCGTGGCCCGCGAGAGCAGGCTGCCGATTTGCATCTACGACAATCCCGGAACGACCCATTTCCGGTTCACGCCGGCACTCATCGGCCGTTTGAGCCGCGTCGAGGGGATCGTCGCGGTCAAAAGTCCTGCGCTGGATGCGGCGGCGGTGTCCGGCCATCTCAGGGAATTGCGGGCTGTCGTTCCGAGCGGGCTCGCGCTCGGTTACAGCGCGGACTGGAATTGCACCGAGGCGCTGTTGGCAGGTGGCGATACCTGGTACAGCGTTCTCGCAGGCATCTTCCCCAGGGTTTGCGTGGATATCGTTCGTGCCGTGACGAGCGGCGATGCGGCCCGGGCGCGGCAGCTCAATGCGACTTTGCAGCCGATGTGGGATCTGTTCAAGACATTCTCGGGTCTGCGCGTTGTCTACGCGATCGCCAATCTCAGAGGTGTCTGTGTGGCCGAGCCGCCGCGTCCGATCTTGCCGCTGCCCGCGGACGCGCAGAGGAGGGTCAAGGAGACGTTGGCTGCGATGGAGATCGACTGATCGCATGCCTGAAGCGCGGCCGCTCTAGTTGCCGCCACCCTCCTGGGTGTCGATGCGATGCACGACATCGTCGGGCAGGGCGTGCGCCACGGCGGACGCAGGTCCGGGCTCGGGTCCGATCTCGTGGCCGCGGCCGCGGATCAGCCGCTCATAGGCCGACACCAGGGTGGTGTAGGGATTAACCCACAGCCAGCCGTCGCGGGTGAACACCTGGACGTCGAAATGCAGATGCCGCGACGTGCCGTTGGGGTGATCGAGATAGTTCGAGACCACGCCGATCTTCTCGCCCTCGCTGACGCGGCGTCCGTTGAGCAAACCATCGGCATCCATCGCCGACGGGTTCATGTGCATGTAGCGGAAGCGGATATGCTCGGTGCGGGTGTTGACCTGTAATGTCGCGGCCTGCTGCTGCGGCGAGCGGATCACGATGCTGTCGCGCACCGCGACCACGCCCTGCTGCTTGGGGTCGCAACCGTCCTTGCTGTCTGCGGGACAGGCGCCTGGCCTGATATCCTGGCCCTGATGGCCAAAGCCGCTGGTGCATTGGCCGACCTCAAAACTGCGGGCCTCGCAGAAATTATCCTGCCAGGGATACACGTCGACCGTCGCGCCCGCCTTGCGCCTGGCGAAGGATTGCGAGTGTGCGAAGGCCGGCGCCTTCTCCAGTGGAAAGCGGATCTGCGAATAGACGGTGAAGTCGGCGTGGCCCCCTTGCTGCCTGTGTCCGCCGCTGCCCGCGACGATGTCGCCGCTCGGGCGGTAGGTGAAGTCAGCCGATGCGGCCGCCGGCCGCTCGGCGATGTCGGAGGCGACGTCGCTGCGCGACCGCGACGGCTGGCCGCCTGCGATGTGCAACGCCTTCAGGAAGCGCTCGGCGACCGGATAGGCCTCACGACAGGCCAGCCGCTTCGGCCGCGGCGCGCTGTCGAGGCACTGGATCGAGACGACATAGGGAATCCCGAAACGGGTGAAGGCGTAGCGGACATAGCCTTCGCGGATGAAGCGGCGGATGTCCGGAAACTGCGCGGCCAGCGTCTTGACCGGCTCGCCCTTGCCGCCGAGCCGGTCGGCGAGGTCGTAGACCAGGATCGACCCCGAGATCTGCACCTCGACCGGTTTGGCAAACGTCCGCGGCGGCATGCCGTCGCCGGCGCCCGGGTCGAGCGAGAACACCACGTCGTAGCCGGACGCGCCGGCATGAAAGACATCGGCAGGGCGGAAATCGGCCTGATAGCGCGCGACCGACAGGCTGTCCGGCGCACCGCTTTTCCGCGCGTCGAGATAGCTTGCGGGGTCGAACGGCAGCAGCACCGGAATCGGGCTGCGCGCGATGCCGGGGAAGAGCGGCGACGTCAGCGCGTTCAGTTGCACCAGTGCGGGGGTCGCGCGCGGATCGGTGGCCGGGACGCGGCGTTGGCCGGCGAAGGCGAAATTGGAGGCAATGGCCGGCCGGGTGCTGATCTCCTGCCGGAGCTGGTCCAGCACCGCGCGCCATTCGACCCGCATGGCCGAGATCGACGGCGTTCGGAATTCGTCGGCATGAGCGCTGGGAGGAGGCGAGAGCAGGACTGCCAGCCAGCAACTGATGAAGCTGACAACCTTGCTGTTCACTGCACCCCCCGGCTCATGTCTGACCGCCGGGGATTCTAAAGCAATATCCGGAAAACTGTGTAGCGGTTTTCCGGAAACTTTATGCTTAAACAACAAGCTGATGCGCGGTGATGATTCATTCTAAATCCCACCGCGCCTCAGCGCTCAGTCCTTGGCGCGTTCAACGTACGAACCGTCCTCGGTCATGACCACGATGCGCGTTCCGGCGGCAACGTGCGGCGGCACGCCGGTGCGCACGCCATTGGACAGGATCGCGGGCTTGTAGGACGAGGAGGCGGTCTGCCCCTTGGTGACGGGCTCGGTCTCGACCACTTCCAGCGTCACGCGCTGGGGCAGCTGGATCGCGACCGGATTGCCCTCGTGCATCGAGAGCTTCACGGTCATGTTCTCCTGCAGATACGGTGAGGAAGAGCCGACGATCTCCTTGGAGACCTGGACCTGATCGTAGTTGTCGTTGTTCATGAAGTGGAAGCCGTCGGCGTCTTCATAAAGGTAGTTGTAGTTGTGGTCTTCGACGGTGGCCTTCTCGACCTGGTCGGTGGTCTTGTAGCGCTCCGAGACCTTCACGCCGTCGCCGATGCGGCGCATTTCGATCTGGCTGACCGGGGTGCCCTTGCCGGGGTGAATGTTCTCGGCGGACAGCACCACATAGAGCCGGCCGTCCTGCTCGATGATGTTGCCCTTGCGGATGGAACTGGCGATGACTTTCAAAGGTGTTTTCCTGAATTTGGGAGGCGGGGGCGCAAACCGGATGGCAGCCCCTCGGCCATGGCGGCGATTTCGGGCTGCAACATACTGATTTGTCCCTGAGATGCCAGCCTTTTGCGGCCGATTTTGGCAGTTTGCCAACCGCTGAAACCGGCCCGGAACAGGCCGTTATGGCTGGTCCTTGCCGGGGATCTTGCGGGCCTTCGCGTTGTGCTCGGCAAAGCTTGCAGGAACCGAAAATGTCCCGGTCTTCAGGTCGTAGACGCAGCGCGAGTCCTCGACCCATGGGAAGGGGGGGTGCTCGCCCTGGATGTCGAAGGACATGCCGAGCACGAGGTAGCGGCTGTCGGGCCATTTCATGCCCAGCCAAGCGTAGTTCTCGTCAAAACCCTTGATCAGGCCGATCTGCATATGGTCGAGCGTATAGGGGTCATCCGGGTCGCGGCGCACGCCTTCGGCGGCCGGCTGGGTGTAGAAGAAGTCCCAGGCGGCCTCGCCAAGCGGCTTTTCGGTCGCCGGCACGAACCGTTCGCCGGTCCGCTTGTAGAGGTAGAGGGTGTGGTAGCCGGCGCCGAGCTTCTGCATCCGCACCAGCCAGCGGCTGTCCGGGCTGAAGCGGAAGCCGGCCTGATAGCCGGCCGCATCGGTGCCTTCGCCCTGGTTCAGCAGCGCGCCGTGCTTGCGGGCACGGTCGAAGGTCCAGAACTGGAACAGGAGACTTTCATCGCCCATGTCCTTTGAATACTGCTCGACGCGGACCGTTCGATCCGGCGAGGTGAAGCTTGCGTCCGCAACCCGCTTGAACTCGCTGCTCGGGCTGTCGGCCATCGCCGGCGTCGCCGAGGCAAAGCCGAGCAACAGCAGCAGTCCAGCACTTCGCAACCAGCCGATCATGGGTGCATCCTGTTTCCGCGCAACTGGCGGTGGGACGCGCGAACCGGTGTTCAGGTTCAGTGGATCGCGAACATGGACAAGGCGGGCGTCTTTCGACATGAAGGGATCAGCTTTGCCGGGTGGCGCGGAGATCAAGGCCGTTTGGAGCATGAAGTCATTTGAAATCAGTCACTTGTTCCCGATTCTTAAGTGGAGGCGGCGGCTTGTTGATGTGGAATCCATGAGATCCGGAGGGCACCGGCAATGACCGGTCATGACCAGACCTCGCCGTGGTGGACGCCGCAGCGCTATGCCGACCGCCGGCCATTCCTGCAGGCGCGGACCGCGATCACGCGGGCGCTCCGCGCCTGGTTCGAAGAGCAGGGATTCGCCGAGGTCGAGACCGCCATCCTGCAGATATCGCCGGGCAACGAGACGCATCTGCACGCGCCGCGCACCGAGTTGACGCAGGCCGACGGTTCGCATGCGACGCGCTATCTGCGCACCTCTCCGGAGTTCGCCTGCAAGAAGCTGCTCGCGGCCGGCGAGCCCAAGATCTACGAGTTCGCGAGGGTGTTCCGCGACCGCGAGCGCGGCGATCTGCATTTGCCGGAATTCACCATGCTGGAATGGTACCGCGCCAATGCCCCCTACGATGCCATCATGGCCGACACGATCGTCGTGATCGCCCACGCGGCGCAGGCGACCGGGATCGGGCGGTTTTCCTTTCGCGGCAGGATGGCTGATCCGTTTGCCGAGCCGGAGCTGCTGACGGTCGCGGCCGGCTTCGAGCGCTTCGCGGGCATCGATCTGCTTGCGACGATTGCGGGCCGCAAGGGCGATCGCGAGGCGCTGGCGTCGGCGGCGAAGGGGCGGGTGCGGATCGCCGACGACGACACCTGGTCGGATATCTTCAGCAAGTTGCTGGTCGAGCACGTCGAGCCCAATCTCGGTCAGGGCCGTCTGACCGTGCTGTTTGAATACCCGTCGCCCGAGGCCGCGCTGGCGCGCACCAAGGCTGGCGAACCACGCGTCGTCGAGCGCTTCGAGGTCTATGCCTGCGGCGTCGAGCTCGCCAACGGCTTTGGCGAGCTGACCGATGCGGTCGAGCAGCGCCATCGTTTCACCGCTGATATGGACGAGAAGGCCCGCCGTTACAGCGAGCGCTATCCGCTCGACGAGGATTTCCTTGCCGCGGTCGGCCAGATGCCGGAGGCCAGCGGGGTTGCGCTCGGGTTCGACCGGCTGGTGATGTTGGCGAGCGGCGCGCCACGAATTGATCAGGTGGTCTGGACACCGCCTGCAGGAGAGACATGAACAGGATCGATCCGAAGATGGCGGCGACCCTGCGCCAGCCGCGCGAACTGGTCGATGCGGGCCTCGCGCCGGCCGATGCGCTTGCCGGGCTCGAGCAGGTGGCCGCGCGCTACGCGGTCGCGGTGACGCCGGAGCTCGTCGCGCTGATCGATCCGGCCGACGCCAATGATCCGATCGCGCGGCAGTTCATCCCGAGCGCCGACGAGCTCATGGAGCAGCCGGGCGAGAACGCCGATCCGATCGGCGACGATGCGCATTCGCCGGTTGCCGGGATCGTGCATCGTTATCCTGATCGGGTTCTGTTCAAGCTCGTGCATGTCTGCGCGGTCTATTGCCGGTTCTGTTTCCGGCGCGAAATGGTCGGGCCGGGAAAGGCCTCGGCCTTGTCCGACGACGCCTATCGCGCGGCGCTGGATTACATTCGGGGCCATCGGGAGATATGGGAAGTCATCCTGACCGGCGGCGATCCGCTGATGCTGGCGCCGCGCCGGGTGACCGATATCATGGCCGATCTCGCTGCCATCGATCATGTGAAGATCATCCGCATCCACACCCGCGTCCCGATCGCCGATCCCGGCCGCATCAATTCCGACATGATCGCGGCGCTGCGGGTCGAGGGGGCGACGACCTGGATTGCTGTTCACGCCAACCATCCGCGTGAACTGGGTGTCAATGCCCGCGCGGCGTGCGCCCGCCTTGCCGATGCCGGCATCCCGCTGGTCAGCCAGTCGGTCCTGCTGCGCGGGGTCAACGACGATGCCGCGACCCTCGAGGCGCTGATGCGCGCCTTCGTCGAATGCCGCATCAAGCCGTATTATCTGCATCATGGCGACCTTGCGCCCGGCACTGCGCATCTGCGCACCACGATCGAAGCGGGGCAGGAGCTGATGCGTGCCTTGCGCGGCCGTGTCTCCGGACTGTGTCAGCCGGACTACGTGCTCGACATCCCCGGCGGCCATGGCAAGGCGCCGATCGGCCCGGCCTATTTGTCGCAGTCGGCTTCGCGCGAACGTGAAGATTCCGCGGAACGGCGCTACCGTATCGTCGATTATTGCGGTGACGTTCATCTTTATCCGCCGCAATCGTGAGCCTGTCATGAGCGGGGCCGGGGACGGACGGCAGGAGCCGCCCGAGGAGGAGGGCAACCGCAGCATCGAAAATGCTGTGATGTTCGGCTTCTTTGCAGTGCTCGTCGCCGCAGGAATCTGGCTCCTTGGCACAATGGCCGATATACGGAAGGTGCAGGATTGCGCAGCGCAGGGACGACGCAATTGTGCTACCGTCGAGGCGCCGGAACGGGCGCGATAGGGTTGAGAAGCAGCGGAGACGCGAGATGCGGAAGACAGTTTTGGTGATGGCTCTGATGATGGTTGCCCTTGGGGCGCCCCAGATCGGCGCACCCCAGGCTTGGGCGCAGCAGCAGGGCGGATCGTCCTCCATGCAGAAGAGCGCGCCGCTGCCGGAGGCGCCGATCGGACATCGTCAGCCACGCCGCAGTGACACTCCCAATGAGAAGAATCTGAGCGATCCGAACAGCGCGGCGAACAAGGAAGACGCGGCGCTCGACAAGAAGATCAAGAACATCTGCCGCGGTTGCTAGAGCGCGTGCTCATCGACCGTGCCCGCTGCGCTTCGATAGCGGTCACGTTTGCGCTGACGTAGCAAATGACGCGATGCACCAGGCTGGAAGTCGCCGCGGCGTGACTTCCGGGTTCAAACTGGTCGAGCGCGTGGTCTTGCTTGGGTCATGGCGACGCCGGAGATCGCGAGCAGTCCACCGACAATCAACTTTGGCGTCATGCGGTCGCCAAGGAACAGCACGCTCGAAATCAAGGCGAACACCGGAAGCAGCAGGCCGAATGGTGCGACGCGGCCCATGGAGCAACGGGCGATCAGCCAGAACCAGAGGCCAAACCCGATAATTCCGCCGATGAAAATTGTGTAGGCGAGTGCCAGCCAACCGCGCCCGTCCGCCGTGACAAGGCTCGCCAGCTGTCCGTATTCGAGCAGCAGCGACATCGCCATGACCTGCGGCACCGTGAGCAGCGACGACCACCCCATCAACATCAGGGGATCGAAAGGGCCATAGCGTTTCGTCAAGACGTTGGATACGGCGAATGCGAAGGCTGCGCCAACCACAAGCAACAGCGGAAGCGGGTTTGCCGACAGGCCAGGCTCCGCTGCCAGCACGACGACGCCGGCGAATGCGAGTACCACTCCGGCTGATGTGATGAGCGACGGCCTCTCAGCGAGCAGCGGCCAGGCCAGCAGGACCGTGAAGGGCGTCGCGAGTTGATAGGCGACGGCCGACAGGCTTCCCGAGCCGAGCCCAAGGCCAACATAGAACAGCCCGAAGTTCAGTCCGCCAAGGAAAAGAGAGATCGCGGCGACAGGGCCGAACTGTTGGCGCGTGGGTCTTTTGACGAACGGAACAAGCAGCAGCGCGATTGCCAGGAAGCGCAGCGCGAGGAAGAACAGCGGCGGAAACTCCGCAACTCCCACCTTGATGGCCACGAACTGATAACCCCAGAGCAAGGGAACGGCCACTGCGCAGACCATCTGAATGGACGACATGGCATCTTTTCTTTCAAGACCGTTCGGTCCAGATTTTGGCGTGCTCACAGCCGGAGTGTCCATGGGGTGCTTACCTGATGAAACGGTCGAGAAGGGCGTCAGCGGTGGCTTGCGATGCGATCCGTGCCGGCGCCGTTTTGCCGACCACCCGTAGCCCCTCGACGAAACAGACGAGAATTCGGGCGGCACTTGAAGGCTCCACTCCATCGGCCAGCTTGCCCGCTGCCTTTGCGCGGGAAAGTGCATCCGCCACCCTGGCCTCCATGACTTTGAAGAAGCCCGCAACGCGACGGCCAATTTCAGCATCCTGGCCGGCCAGTTCCATGGCTGTGGCCACCAGCAGGCATCCGCGCCGGCCATTGGCACCGCTGGTGCGGTCGACGTAGCCGGCAAGGTAGGCCCGCAGGCCGTCGACCGGCTCTCTGCTGGGGGCGAGTTCGATATCCATCCGTTTCACGGCATCGGCGATGTAGCGATCAAGCGCCCGCAGGAACAGCGAGTGCTTGTCGCCGAAAGCGGCGTAAAGGCTGCCACGCGAGAGCTTCGTCGCACGAAGCAGGTCCGGCAGCGCGGTGGCGTGATAGCCGCGCGACCAGAACACACCCATCGCGCGTTCGACCGCGGCGTCCACGTCGAAACTTCGGGGGCGGCCACGGGGCAACTGCATTGGGGGTTGGCGGCTCATCGCCAATATATAGACCGATTGGTCTTTAAATCGCAAGAGACCGCTTCGAGAGTATATTTGACCGCTTCAACGGGGTTGTCGGCTGGTTGATGTCCGCTTGGCCCTGACGGGTCCGCGGGAGACCGGCGGAACGCAACATTGCGTCCCGCCGGCAGCCCTCAATCGGTTCGGCGGCGTCAGGCCGAACGCTCCTTAAGGCCGTCACGCCGCACGTTGCGCCTCGCGTCGACGGCGTCGGCCAGTTGCTTCAGCACATCGGCGGTCGTTGCCAGATCGACGCAGCCGTCCGTGATGCTCTGACCGTAGGTCAGCGCCTTGCCCGGCACGACGTCCTGGCGTCCGGCGACGAGATTGCTCTCGATCATCACGCCGACGATGCGCTGCTCGCCGCTTGCGACCTGCTGTGCGATGCCGGCGGCGACCAACTGCTGGTTCTCCGGCTTCTTGCTGCTGTTGGCGTGGCTGGTGTCGATCATCAGGCGTGCTGCGACACCGGCGTGGCCGAGCTCGGCCGCGGCGGCATCGACGCTTGCGGCATCATAGTTCGGCACCCGGCCGCCGCGCAGGATGACGTGGCAGTCCTCATTGCCGCTGGTAGCGGCGATGGCCGAGCGGCCGCCCTTGGTGACCGCCATGAAGTGATGCGGGTGCGAGGCCGACTTCACCGCGTCCGCCGCGATCCGCACACCACCGTCGGTGCTGTTCTTGAAGCCTACCGGGCAGGACAGGCCGGAAGCCAGCTCGCGATGGATCTGGCTCTCGGTGGTGCGCGCGCCGATCGCCGCCCAGGAGACCAAATCGGCGATGTATTGCGGCGTCGTCATGTCGAGGAATTCGGTGCCGGCCGGCAGGCCGAGATTGTTCACGGCCGACAGCACGCTGCGGGCAAGGCGCAGGCCCTTGTTGATGTCGAAGCTGTTGTCGAGATCGGGGTCGTTGATCAGGCCCTTCCAGCCGACGGTGGTGCGCGGCTTCTCGAAATAGACCCGCATCACGATCTCGAGGCGGTCGGCGAGCTGTTCGCGCAGGCTGGCGAGACGCTCGGCGTAATCGACGGCCGCCGCGGGATCGTGAATGGAGCAGGGGCCGACGACGACCAGCAGGCGGTCATCGGTGCCGTTGAGGATCGCGTGGATGGCGTTGCGGGCGCCCATCACGACGCGTGTCGCGGTCAGGGTGCGCGGAACTTCCCGCATCACCTCTGCGGGCGTATTGAGCTCTTTCAATTCCTTGATGCGAAGATCGTCTGTCGTACTCAACACGGCTGGCTCCTTTGGATTTTTGGGACCTGCCGGCGCATAAAAAAAGCCGCCAGGTCTGGCGGCTTGTTTCGGACGTTTGCTGCAATTCTTCAGATTGAGCGCGATCCTCCTGCCGCCAGCGAGCTGTCGTAGCTAAAGTACCAAAAATAGCTGGTGGCGACGGTGATCATGGGGCGGGTCTATAGCGCAGGGATTTCTGCCTGTCACCCCCCAAATCCGCGGGGGCAGCCGGTTCGGCGTCAGGTGTTGCGCGCCGCCAACGCCATACCTATCAGGGTCGCCCCGCCGAACATCAGATTGAGGCCGACCAGGAGGCCGATCGCCCATTCCGCCGAGCCTGGCAGGCCCGCGATGATGAAGAAGGCGATCACGATGTCCATCAGCCCCGCGATCAAGAGCCAGGACCAGCGTCCTGACAATTCGCGGCGGTGCTCCAGCGCGTACATGATCGTGGCGACGCCCTCGGCGACGAAATAGGCGCCGATGACAATGGTCAGCGTCAGCACGCCCTGCATCGGACGGGCGAGCAGCACCATCCCGGCCAGCACGGCGAGCGCGGCTGAAATCAGCGACCACCAGAAGCCCGGCATGTTGCGCGCCCAGAACGTCACGATCAGCCCGCCGATGCCTGAGATCAGGAACATCCAGCCCAGGAAGATGGTGACGGCGAGGCTCGCGAAGGCCGGCACGATCATCGCCGCGATGCCGAGGATCGCGAGCAGGATGCCTTCGAACAGGACCGCCTTCCAGTGTTGCTTGACCGCGGCCTGCATCTGCGATCGCAGCTTGTCGAGGTCGTTGGACAGGGTCATCGCGGCTCTCCAAATCTGCGAACGAGACGTTTGCGCGCGTGCGGCGTATCCTAGCCCTGGCTTGGCGCTGACGGAAAGCCCTCCGCGGCGGTCCGCATCCGGTTGCGGCCGAACAGGTAGACGGCAGTGGTCGCAATCAACAGCGCCAGCCCGATCAGGATCGAGGTGAAGCCGATCGGGACCAGGATGAACGACGCGTTGCGCTCGGGATTGACGTACCAGTGATGCAGCGAGGTGAGCAGGAAGCAGACGCCGGCAAAGCCGGTGCCGCCGCCGATCAATAGCAGCGCCCACATCCGCCGCAGCTGGCTGAGCCGCTCGCGCGCAACGTCGGTACGCGGCGCATGATGCTTGCCGAGGCGGCGCACCAGACGGATCGCAAAACCGATCGAGGAGAAGCCGATCAGCACGCTGGCCGAACCGAGCAGCAGCCGCGTGGTCGAGCCGAGATCGGGGATGCGCTGCAGCGCGAGCAGCGGAAAATCGAACGCCGCGTGCAGCGCGACCGGCGCGACCAGCACCAGCGCCCAGTTCGTGATGCGCGCCCAGTCGCGGTGGCCGCGGTAGGCGCCGAGCGCGCCGCCCGAGCGAGCGATCGCGAGATAGGCGCCGGCGATGATGCCAAGCGCGCCGTGGAACGGCACGGTGAGCACGCTGCGCAACGCCGCAAGCGCGCGCCACATGTCCTTGTGCTGGACCAGATAGGCGAGGTTCTCATAGGCGGCGAAGCCGAGACCGGCGGCCGCGCCGTAAACCACCGTATCCATCGGATCGGCGAATGCGCGGCGCCGCGTCGAGATCGCGACGATGACGAGAACCTTGACGATCTCCTCCGGCGCCGCGACGCCGAATGCCGCGCGCACCGCCTGGGTCGCCCAGGGATTGTCGGGAATGGCGAGCAGCGCATTGAAGGGAATTCGCGCCAGGCCGAGCAGCGAGATGCTGGCCGCGCCGAGCACGAAGGCGAGCCACACCTTCACCGGCGGTCCGGGGCGCTCGTCGGCGGCGATGACAAGCCACAACACAAGCAATGCGGGGGCAATGGCGGCGGCGCCGATTACCGTTGGAAGCGACTCAAGCAACAACATGAGCCGGACGGGCCCCTTTGATGGCACCAAAGCGATGCGTCCGGAAGAAATGGCAGCAAGTTCAGCGGATTGCAAATCGAGCGATGGGGAGAATCGGTTCGACAGACGCCGTTCTCGTGTCCAAAATGCCACGGTGCCTGTGAAAGCGCGGCGGAAGCGTCGCGTAGTGGGATCTCGGTCAGCTCAAAGCAGAGGGCGGCTACCGGCCGCCGGGCGGGTTCCCGACGGCGCCCCATGCGGCGGTCCAGACGCAGAGCTTCGGCGCCCCGAACCATGATGGGGATGGCGACTTGCGGGGCCAACCGGTTTCGCCTGAATGTCGCGAGCCGCACGGCGTATCGCTGTGAGGTTGGGGGGCGCACCGACAAGGTGGCCCACGACATGGCGACATCACCGATCCGCAGATCGCGGCGAATTTCACGGCGCGCGGCGGAGCGCCACGTGGCGGCGCCGATGGTCTCTCGCGGGCGCAAGTCGCATCTCGGTCAGGCAGACGATGCGTCGGCCTTTTCGCTTGGCGAATGGTGCGCGATCCGCCGTCACGGCGAGCACCGGTCCTTCGCAAAGCACAACCGCCGCAAGTTTTGGCACCGCATGCCTTTCGTTGCGCTATAATGCCGCGGGCAAAGCGACTGATCCGGTAGAAGCCAAAGATGCCTTCGATTGATTCTGCGGTGATCGTTCTTGCCGTGATTGCTCTGTTTGCGGCCTTTGTGAACGGTGCGCTTGGTTACGGGTTTTCCTCTCTCACCGTGCCGGTCGCGCTGGTCTTCTACACCAACCGCGTTCTCAATCCTGCGGTTGTCATCGTCGAAGTCTTCGTCAACCTGTATGTTCTGTGCATCAATCTGAGCGGCGTTCCGGCCGTGTGGCGGCGCGTGCTGCCTATTCTCATCGGCATGCTGCCCGGCATCGCAGTCGGAGCCTTCGCCCTGACGTCGCTGCAGCCCGGCTGGATCAAATTCGCCACCTACTCGATCATTCTGCCGCTTATCTTGCTGCAGGCGGCCGGTTGGCGGAAGCCGATGCAGTCGAAATGGCTCGTCGGTTTGCCCTTTGGCGCGGCGCTCGGAGTCCTGTACTCGGTCACGACCATCTCGGGACCGCCGCTGGCGATCCTTTTCAACAATCAGGGCCTCGTCAAAGATGAGTTTCGGGCCGGTCTCGCGCTGGTTCGGGTGACGGAGTCGAGCTTGACTGCGATCGCATACTACAAGCTCGGTCTGTTCATCGAGGAGAGCCGGAGCATCCTGTTCGTGCTAGTTCCCTGCGTTGTCGTCGGCATACCGCTCGGTGCCTATCTCATCCGGCGGCTGGATGCCGAGACGTTTCGCCGGATCTGCATGAGCTTTGATGCGTGGGTCGTGGGATTCGGCCTGTCGCGTGTGTTGATCGAAGTGAAGCTGATGGAAAGCCCGTGGGCCTACAGCGTCATGGCCGGCACGATCCTGATCGACGTCTGCTTGTTGTACGTCTTCTTCACCGCGCGGAAAGGGACCGCGCAGGGCTCGCACGCGTTGGCTTCGCTGAGATCGGGCAACCAGGGCGGTCCGACCTGATGGCGACAATGCCGTGGGACGGCGTCGGCTAACCTGCCAGCAGGCGCCGGCAGGTTTCGACGAACACCTCGGCGCCGGTGACGATGTCGGCATCGTCGGTGTTCTCGCTCCAGTGATGGCTGATGCCGCCGATCGACGGCACGAACAGCATCGCCGCTGGCATGATGGTAGCGATGACCTGGGCGTCATGGCCGGCGCCGCTCGGCATCCGGATCGATTTGCCGCCGGCGCAGGCTGCGCTCGCGGCCTCGATCGCATCCTGGAAGGCAGGCGTCATCATCGCAGGCACGCCGGTGCGGATGCGCTCGACCTTCACGGCGCAGCGGCCCTGCGCAGTGGCCTCGGCCGCCAGGCGATGCAGGTGCGCCTCGAGACGCGCGATCACCTCGGGATTGTCGTCGCGGATCTGGAACAGCATCTCGGCGCCGCCGGGGATGATGCTCGGTGCGCCCGGGTCCAGCGTGATGCGGCCGGTGGTCCACACCGTGCGCGGTCCGCACAAAGCAGGGAATCTGTCGTCGATCGCGACGCAGAACCGCGCCAGCGCCAGGCCGGCATCCTTGCGCACCGCCATCCGCGTGGTGCCGGCATGGTTCTGCGCGCCGGTGAAGCTGATGCGATACTACCAGATGCCGACAATCGAGGTGACGACGCCGATCTTGAGCCCGCTGCTTTCCAGCGTGTCGCCTTGCTCGATATGGGCCTCGAGATAGCCGATGTGGCGGCGCGGTTCGGCGTTGAGGCGCGGGCGGCCGGCAAAGCCCGCATCGCGCAGCGCCTGTCGCATCGTGCGATCGCTGGAGCGGTCGCGCGCCGCATCGATGTCGGCTTCGGTCACGGCGCCGGCGAAGGACCGGCTACCGAGGAAACTGCCGAAATGGCCTTCCTCGTCGCACCACGCCGCGACTTCGACTGCGCCGTTCGTGCCGGGATCGGTGTTGATGACGCGCGCGGCTTCCAGCGCATAGATCACACCCAGCGGCCCATCGAGCCAGCCGGCGTGGTTCTGGCTCTCGAGATGCGAGCCGGCGAGCAGTTTCGGTCCCGCCTTCGCGCTGCTGCCGAGCACATTGCCGATGCCGTCGATCGTTGCGGTGAGACCAGCGTCGGGCAAATGTCCGGCGAGCCAGTCCAGTGAGCGCAGATGCGGTTCCGAGAATGTCGGCTTGTGCACGCCGGTCTTGTAGGCGCCGATCGCGCGCAACGCATTGAGATCGGCGAGCACGCGCTTGCCGTCGAAGCGACCGTTGATGCCTGGCATGAGTTGGACTCCGGATTTGCGTCTTGATCTTACGCGTTGGCGCCTCAATCCCGTCTTGATGCCGTCGCGGTTGGATGCGACGGAACAATCAGGGCAAACGATTTCTTAGCGGTTCTGCTCTTAGGTCGCAGTACGACAGTACGAATAGCGTGTGAGTGTGATGATGTCTGCATTCCGGAACTGGGCTCGCAAGGCCGCTGTGCTGTTTCTTCCGATCGCGCTCGGCGCCTGCGCGCAATATTCGCAGCAATACAGCATGACCACACCGTCGGCGGGGACCGGGCCGCTGGCCTGGGACGGTGCCGGACAGGACCCCAATCTCCCGCAATCGCGGCGCCATGCCCGCAGTGCGTCACCGGCCGTCGCGGAGACGCCGGATGCGCAGACCTCGGAAGCGGATGCGGACGCACGGCTGGCGCGCAAGCTCGTGATCTGCAGCACCTGCATCAAGCCGACGCCGGTGGCGCAAGCGAACGATCGCCAGGACGTCGCAAGCGCAACCAACCACTAGCAATCGGCGCCCGCAGTTCCCAACGGTCGAGCATGCCCGCGGGCCTTAGTTAGGCCACGATGAGGTTCGAAGCGCAGGGCCATGTCGTTCCGAAGATTCGTTGTTCCCGCCGCTGTCGTCGCGCTCGCCGCCGCGATCCTGATTCATGTGGGCGGTTCGCGGGCCCACGCGCATGTGCCGTCGCATTGCGGCTTCTGGACCTCAATCGAGGCCGGATTGTCGTGCCAGTGACCCCGTGGGCGGGGATCCGGGAAAAGCATTCTCAACGCTTGCCCGTTCGCCCAATCGCCACTATACGTTCGCCCGTCGCAGCCGTTCGCCGGTAGCGGCCAATCTGGCATGTCTCACGTCTAACGTATTGATTTGCCGGGAGTTTTGCTCCCTTCGTCTATCGGTTAGGACGCCACCCTTTCACGGTGGAGAGAGCGGTTCGATTCCGCTAGGGAGCGCCATCGGCGCCAAATCGGAAATCCCGCAAATTCAACGGATTGTCTTCGGGCGGACAGCTTTGCCGCGCCGGCTCGGGCAGATGTGCACAACGCCCCGATCGCTGCAATCCGCCGCGATTTCGCAACCCTTTGTAAAGCCAGCGGCGCTAGGCGTGAGCCTGGGATGATGGAATGGCATTAGGGTCCAAGAAGCGCGAAACGCGCAAATCGCTGCGGCAATCCGGCTGGATCACGCTCGACGGCGGATTCGCCGCGCGTCCCTGCATGGTCGAGGACATCTCCTCGACGGGTGCAAAGATCACTGTCCAGGACAACAACACGCTGCCGGCCAAGCTGCGGCTGGCGTTTGCGCGGGATGCCCGCACCGGGCGTGCCTGCGAGGTGGTCTGGCGCAAGGGCAAGACGTTCGGCGTCAAATTCGTGCGCTAGCCTCATTGGGCGCCGCGCGATAAAAGGCCGGATGCGCAAGATCTGCTTCGCCATCGTCGCCGTCCTGCTTCCCGCCGCTGCGTTTGCGCAAGCCGGCGACCGCCGGAATTTTCAGACGCCCCCCGACGCCGGCAAGACCTTGCCGTCGAAATCCGCGACGAGGAGCAATCCTTGCGCCTCGTACGGACCGGGCTTCGTCAAGGTCGAGGGCTCCGACACCTGTGTGAAGCTCGGTGGCGCCGTCAGTGTCGGGGCCGGGATGTCCAGCGGACGCTAAGCGGCTTGCAGCTCACGACATCGGCGGCGCGACGACGCGCACAAAGGCCGGCCGCTGTGCGATCTCGCCGAACCAGCGTTCGAGATTGGGCAGCTTCGGCTTGGTGACGCCCTCGACACCGAACCAGCGCCGCGCAAAGGCGCCGAGCGCGATGTCGGCGATCGTGAACTGATCGCCCTCGACGAAGCGGCGGGCTGCAAGCTGCGCCTCGACCACGCGCCATACCACGCCTTCGGCATCGGCGTCCTTCTGGATCTGAACCATGTCGCGCTTCTCCGGCGGCGTGCGCACCAGTCCCCAGAACACCGGGCGGTCGACCGGCTGCAGCGTCGACAGCGTCCAGTCGAGCCAGCGGTCGACGGGGGCGCGCGCCTTCGGCGATTGCGGATAGAGCGGCGAACTCTGGCCATAGGCCATGCAGAGATAGCGCATCACCGAATTGGATTCCCACAGCACATAGTCGCCGTCGACCATGGTCGGGACGCGGCCATTCGGATTCATCGCGAGATAATCAGGCTGATCGTTCTTGCCGAACTGCATGCCGGCATCGATGCGCTGATATGGAAGGTCGAGCTCGGCGAGGCACCACAGCACCTTCTGCACATTGACCGAATTGGCCCGGCCCCAGATCGTCAGTTGCGGCTTGCTGTCCATCACGCGTTTCTTCCCGCTGTTGTGCTTTGCGCGCGTTCTTAGCGGAATCGATCCGGAAATGCGCGGGATGATTTGTACCGAGAGCAAAAAAGAACACAAAAAAAGAGGCTCCGCCGCATCGCGGCAGAGCCTCGTTCATACGCGTTGCGCATCAAGACGCAGTCAGTGACCGAACAGCAACCACAGCACTATGATCACCGGGATCGGCACACCCAACAGCCAAAGCAAAACACCTTTTCCCATCTCGTCGCCTCCTCGCATTCGCCATATGGGGAGGCAACGTCAGGGCTCGCGCCATGTTCCTATCGTTTGCTCCGCGTTGGCCACGGGTCAAACGCGGATCGGGAACGGGCACGCAAGCGGGGCGTTTACCAGTGCCCGGTGTTCGGCATCGAGGCCCACGGCTCGGCCGGCGCCTTCGGCTCGCCCTTCTGCAGGATCTCGATCGAGTGCAGGTCGGGCGAACGGACGAACGCCATGTTGCCGTCGCGCGGCGGCCGGTTGACGGTGACGCCCATCTTCATCAGCTTCTCGCAGGTCGCGTAGATGTCGTCGACCTCGTAGGCGAGATGGCCGAAATGCCGGTCCTCGCCGTACTTCTCCTCGTCCCAATTGTAGGTGAGCTCGACCAGCGGCGCGCCGCGGCTTTGCGGCAGCGACTTGAGCAGATGGAGATCCTCCTCCGCGCAGAGAAACACCAGCGTGAAGCGGCCCTTGTCGTTGTCGATGCGGCGCACTTCCTTCAACCCCAGCGCGTCCTGATAGAACTTCATCGCGACGTCGAGATTGCGAACGCGCAGCATGGTGTGCAGATAACGCATTTTTTATCCTCCTGAGGATTCAGCGATTTTGTTTGGTCTCGGGTGAGACGGGGGCAAGAAATAGCAGCAAAATGCGGCGCGGGGCAGGGGCTTGCACGACTTTTGCCGACCCCTCAGGTCCCTCGCATTCTCACGCGTTCGCGAGCTCTCAACGCGTGGCGGTGATCGCACTCTCCGTCGAGAGACCATGCGGTCACTCAGCCTGGTGATAGAGCGCGCGGATGCGGTTGCTCAGAATGCGGTCGACACGAACGACTGGCACAGCGACACGCTTGCACAGGACGAGATACGAGAAAGCCCCGCCCGGCAGCGAGGCCGGAACGGGGCTTTCGTGGTCGAGCCTTGGAGGCGCGGCCTCTATCTCACCAAACGCTCATCACGGCCAATCAAGGACGCGCGAGGTTGGACGTCCTCTAAAAAGAAAAACCCCGCGAGCGGGCTTGCGAGGTCTGATGCCGACCGGCCTTGCGGAGATCGTGCCGGCAACCGGACACATTACGGTGCGCGCGGCGGAAGGTTCCCCCATCCCAAAAAATGGAAAGCCCCGCAGGCTGGATGCGGGGCTTTCCCAGCTGACGGATTGGGGATCTCTCAGGGCGTGAGCCGTCAACTGTTGGGGAGCAAACTTAAGGTTGAATTTGTAAAATGCAACAGCGCCGCGTAGACGGAGTATTTTCGTCCCACAGCGCTGTGCCAGACACTGGGCCCTGAAATCCCCAGTGCCGGTTTGTCTTCGAATTGCGCCGAAGGTTCAAAAGAAAAACCCGTTAGGAGGATTTCGCGCGGGCTTCCAAACGCAGGGGTGCAATCTGCGCGGGTGCGCGTCGCCTACATCTCACGTGCAACCCCGGCGCCGATCGCCGGTCTCACACCTTGATGTCGAGGATGGTCTCGACGGCGTCGCGAACGGCCTGGTTCTTGGCGGCGAAGACGTCAAGCACATCCTCGCTGATGACGCGCGGCTGCGCCTTCGCTGTCTGGTCGACGACGAGCTGCACTCTGGCTTGCGTCACTTCGGCAGGCACGGGGTAAACCAGCATGGCTCTCTCCCTCCGGCTGACGAACCTTGTCAGGGCTTTCTTAACGATTTGTGAGCGCCCGGACCGGGCCCTTTTGGGCGCGAATCGGTGGCGGAACCGGCCGGCCCGCTCGCCTGCGGCGCCGGTTGGGGCCATAATGTGGGCCTTTCGGAACATGGCATGATCGATGAAGAACGGGCTCTATTCGGTCCATCTCCACATGACTGACGGCGTGCAGGGCCGCGACAGCAGCGTCCTTATCCTGCGCGACGGTCTGCTGATCGGCGGCGGGCCGCACTACTGGTCGATCGGGGCCTATACGGTCGGCGAGGGAACGTGGAAGGGCTATCTCAGCACCAACCAGCATACCCCCTTTTCCGATCCGTTCGTCCGGCCACTGTTCGCCGGGCAGGAGGTGACGAGCGGCTTCTCCGGCACGTTCAGCGGTGACGAGGCCGAGGTGTTCGGGACCGCGCTGGTTGGAACCCGCAGCATGAGCTTCCAGGCAACGCTGAAATGGCTGGCGGATGCATGATCGCCGCGAGCCTGTGGACGAGTGCGCAGCAAGATACGCATCTTGTTGGGCAAATGCGCCTGCCGAGGCTGTGGATTTGCTGCGGACAAGGGCGGGATATCGCTGTGGATCAGCGCAGACGGCCGGCGAGGGGGCGTCGTCGGAGACCATACCGGGCCACCGCTAACCCTACCTGGTTAGGTTAAGGGCAGCATCGAGTTGTCACGATCTAGGATTGCATCAAGGATGGCTGCAGGTGACAGCCATGATGCCATCGTTCCACAGCGCTGACCGAGCGACCCACCGGCGAGTGATGGTGGTGGGCTTGCTGTTCTGTTCGGCGTTTGTCGTGATCAGCTTCTGGCTCCGGCCGCAGCCGGACAATGGCAAGGTGCTGGTGAAGGCGGACCGGCTGGTCCGGACCGCGGGAGAGCCACGCAAGTCAAACTAGGACTGGCGAACTCCAATGCCGCCGGCGTTCAATCCGGCGATTTCCCGTTCGGATGCTTGTGATACATCGCGATGCCGATGAAGCCGGCGAAGCCCAGCACATTCAGCAGCAGTTCCATCCACACTGGCATCGATGCCAACCTCTTTCACCATCAAAGATAATCTTTGAGGTTGTGTTTTTGTTCCCGCGCTAACCGATGGTAGCTTTGCGCAATCGCATGGCTGCGGAACCGGAACGCGCCGCGGAACTCAACCCTTTTGCAACCATCCCATCGGGCCGACGTTAGCCTCCGAACCTACGTGAGGAGGTTGCGATGAAAAAGGCATTGGCAGTTTTGGCGACGGTTGCGGCCGTTGGCGCGACGATGGTCAGTGCGCCGGCGCAGGCGCGCGGTATCGGTCCGGGCCTGGCCTTTGGTTTAGCCGCCGGTGCGCTCGCCGCGGGCGCGGCCGGCGCGTATGCGTACGGCCCACACTATTATGGGCCCGGCGATTATTATGGCCCGCGTTACGGCTACTACGGCGATCCCGGCTACGCCTATTATCGCGGTCCGTACTACCGGCACCATTACTACCGCCATTATTGGTAACGGCGATCAGCCCGGAGCACACCGCTCCGGGCTTTCTCCTTTGCGCCTCAAGATGTGATCGCGCCAGCGCGCGCATCTTGTGCAGCTTCCCAACATCGGAATTGAGCGCGCTCGCTTACGCGCGACATCAAGCGCGCTCCTGCGATCAAGCGCTCTTGCGCTGAAATCCGCTCCAGACATTGCCGAGCGTGTTGTCGTAATATTCCTCGCGATCGCGCTCGAACTTCTGCTGGGTCGCCCGGAAGCTGGCAACGCGTGCGACGATCTCCTCGCGCTCGCGCGCGACGGTGTCTTCCTGATCGGTCATTACCCATCCTCTTCGTCGTGGTCCTATCCCCGCCGCGCATTGGCATCAGTGAATTGGGCGTCAATGCGGAGCAGGCTTTGCAGGATTGTGATGAAGCCAAGGCAGCTGGAGAACGACGAAACTGATGCGCCGGCGGAGCAGGTCGCCAACGCAGCCGGCATCGCTGCGGCCTGACGCCGATCGCTCACGTCCTGGTTGAGCTCGCAATCGCTTCGACCATGCTATAGTCGCGGCCGGCCAACCTGATCGTTCCCAGTGATTGCAAAAATAATGATTGCAGAAGAAGTGATTGCAAAAGACCTGCGCAGCGGCGTCAAGCAACTCGGCAACATGATTGCCGAGGCATCATCGATCGTGCCCTTCACCGGGGCGAGCATCTCCACCGAGTGCGGCATTCCGGACTTCCGTTCGCCGGGCGGGTTGTGGACCCGCAACCGGCCGATCCCGTTCGACGAGTTCGTCGCCAGCCAGGAAGCGCGCGACGAGTCATGGCGCCGCCGCTTCGCGATGGAACCGACATTTGCCGCAGCAAAGCCCGGTCGCGGGCATCGCGCGCTTGCGTCGCTCTACCGGGCCGGCAAGGTTCCCGGCATCATCACGCAGAACATCGACAATCTGCATCAGACATCAGGCTTCAAGGCCGACGACGTCATCGAGCTGCACGGCAATACGACCTACGCCCGCTGCATCGGTTGCGGCAAGGACTACGACCTCTCGTGGGTGAAGCTGCACTTCGACAAGACCGGGTGTGCGCCCGACTGCGCGGACTGCGGCGATCCGGTGAAGACCGCGACGATCTCGTTCGGGCAATCGATGCCCGAGGATGCGATGCGCCGCGCGGCGGAACTCTCTCGGCAATGCGATCTGTTCCTGGCGATCGGATCGTCGCTGGTGGTGTGGCCCGCCGCAGGCTTTCCGATGATGGCGAAGGAGAGCGGCGCGCGGCTCGTGATCATCAACAACGAGCCGACCGATCAGGACGACATCGCCGACCTGGTGATCCGCCACGACATCGGCGACACGCTTGGTCCTTTCGTAGGCAATTGATGCCCGATTGATTCGCGGCTGTGCAAGGCTGTTCATAGTTCCCGCAAGAATCAATTTTTAGCTATGCCCGGCAACCGGGAGTGTTATCTTTTGATTGAGAGATTCGCGCAGCGTCCAGATGAGTGTCCAAGTGAGTTGGTCTTGGAGAGCAGCGTGTACAGGGTGCGCCGCAACGACGGCGATTTGCATTTGATGTGTGGGGTCCGGGGTCATGGGGTCGGACGGATTTGAGTCCAAGAAGCTCGGCGGGCCGCCGATAGGCGGAGTTGGGCAAAGTAGAATTGGACAAGGCGAGTATGGCGGCAACGCGCCGCGCGATCCGGCGATGGACGCCTTCTCCGGTCTCGGCGACGCCGCGGCCAACCTCGTCGAAGTCTCCGGCGTCATCAAATGGTTCGACGCCTCGAAGGGATACGGCTTCATCGTTCCCGACAATGGCTGGCCCGACATCCTGCTGCATGTGACGGTGTTGCGCCGCGACGGCTATCAGACCGCCTATGAGGGGGCACGCCTGATCGTTGAATGCGTACAGCGCGCCAAGGGCTACCAAGCCTTCCGCATCGTCTCGATGGACGAGTCGACCGCGATCCATCCGGCGCAGATGCTGCCGCCGCGAACCCATGTCACGGTGACCGCGACCAGCGGGCTCGAGCGCGCGCAGGTCAAGTGGTTTAACCGGCTGCGCGGCTTCGGCTTCGTGACCTGCGGCGAGGGCACGCCCGACATCTTCGTGCACATGGAGACGCTGCGCCGCTTCGGCATGACCGAGCTGCGACCCGGCCAGTATGTGCTGGTGCGGTTCGGGCCGGGCTCCAAGGGCATGATGGCCGCCGAGATCCACCCGGAGACCGGCCCGTCGGCGCTGTCGTCGCACTAAGCATGATCCGGAAAAGTGCGAAGCGGTTTTCCGAAAAGATCATGCTTAAGACAAGAAGCCTCCCCCTGCCGGACGCCCTGACGGAAACGTGAGCCGCCGCCGAGCCTCTTGGGCTCTGGCATTTGCCGCAATCATCGGGTTAGGGTCCGCCGGAAAATCTTCTCGGTGCGGGTATTTGTCGATGAATTTCGATTGTGTTGTAGGGCGGCTTCGCCCGTTGCTGCTGGCCGGCCTCGTCGTCATGTTCGGAGCGCTCTTGGCTCCGGCCGCGCAGGCTGCAAGCGTCCAGCCGCTTGAGATCGTCACCAAGTCAGGGGTGCACGTCTTCGCGGTCGAAATGGCGACCACCGAGCAGGAGAAGGAGACCGGCCTGATGTACCGCAAGGAGCTCGCGGACGGCAAAGGCATGCTGTTCGACTTCTCGCCGGAGCAGGAGGTGTCGATGTGGATGAAGAACACCTACATCTCGCTCGACATGATCTTCATCCGCGCCGACGGGCGCATCCTGCGGATCGCCGAAAATACCGAGCCGCTGTCGACCAAGATCATCCCGTCGCGGGGGCTCGCCAAGGGCGTCCTCGAAGTGATCGGGGGCACCGCGCAGAAATACGGCATCCAGCCCGGCGACCGGGTCGCCCATCCGCTGTTCGGCGGTCGCTAGCTCTCTGTTACTACGTGATTTCCGGCCCGAAACCGGTGCCGATTTCGCTGCAACAAGCCCCGCATCGGCGCCTTGCTGGCGCTGTCTGAAGCGTGTATCCACGGGGCTTCTCGGAAATGTCGGGGTATAGCGCAGCCTGGTAGCGCGGCAGTTTTGGGTACTGCAGGTCGTTGGTTCGAATCCAGCTGCCCCGACCATCCCATCCCAAGGCATCATCCCAAGGCAAGTTGCCAAGAACTTGTCGCCAAGAACGTGCCGCGCTGGCCCTGCGCGCGCGGCGGGAAACCCCGGGTCGAAATTGTATCGCCTGATGCAACAACGCCGCCTGGACGGAATATGCTCGTCCAGACGGCGCCGTCGAATTACTGGGCCCTGAAATCCCCAGTGCCCATGGGTCGCCCCGGCGGCAAATAGGTTCAACGTTGCGGCGCCTCGCCGCTGCGGCAGGCCGCAGGGTGTGAGCAGCATCACGAGCAGATGGGGCCCGGTGGTCGAACGGGATGCGGCAACTTGTCCCGTTCCGGTTGCCTGCTAGTGTCCCGGCGGCGAGAGGGCTTGCTGGATCGCGGTCCGGCGTGTGAGCACCGCCAAATGAATGCAGACGTTCTTAGCGGTATCGATCGGCAGCTAGCCCAGCTCGACAACAACAACCAGAGAGGAACGGCCATGGCGCGCAGACTGATCGATATCTCCGTTCCCCTGCAGAATGACGTTCCGGCCGATCCGCCGGGCAATCACCCGACCATTCAATACATCGACCACCAGCAGGGGCTGCCGCGCATGCTGCAGTTCTTCGATGGGTTGAAGGCGGAGGACCTGCCTGATGGGCAGGGCTGGGCCGTCGAGCAGGTATCGCTCTCTACCCATAACGGCACGCATCTCGACGCGCCCTGGCATTTTCATCCGACCATGAACCGCGGCGAGCGGTCCTGGACCATCGATGAGGTGCCGCTGGACTGGTGCTTCCAGCCGGGCGTGAAGCTCGACTTCCGGCATCTGCCTGATGGCTACGTCGCGACCGCCGGCGATGTCGACGCGGAGCTGAAGCGCATCGGTCACACCCTGTCGCCGCTCGAGATCGTCGTCGTCAACACCAGCGCCGGCGCGAAATACGGCCAGCCCGATTACGTCAATTCGGGCTGCGGCATGGGCTACGAGGCGACGATGTATCTGCTCGAGCGCGGCGTACGGCTGACCGGCATCGACGGCTGGAGCTGGGACGCGCCGTTCGTCTTCACCGCAAAGAAATATGCCGAGACCAGGGACGCCAGCCTGATCTGGGAAGGCCACAAGGCCGGACGCCACATCGGCTATTGCCACATCGAGAAGCTGCACAATCTGGAGCTGTTGCCGTCGACCGGGTTCATGGTGTCGTGCTTCCCGGTGAAGATCGAGCGTGCCTCGGCGGGGTGGACGAGGGCGGTCGCGATCCTCGACGGTTAGCGCGGCGGTCCAGCATTATGACCCAAGCCATCGTCCGCTCTGCGACAGAACACGATCTGCCCGAGGTGCTGAAGCTTTACCGGCACCTTCATCCGCACGATCCCGAGCTGGAGACGGCTGCCGCGGAGCGCGTCTGGTCGAAATTGCTGACGTCCAGCTTCATGACCGTGATCGTCGCGCAAGCCGCCGACCTGCTGGTCTCTTCGTGCACGCTGGCGATCGTGCCCAACCTGTCTCGAGGCGGCCGATCATATGCGGTGATCGAAAACGTCGTCACTCACGCCGACCACCGTCGGCAGGGGCTCGGCCGGCGGGTTCTTGCTCATGCGCTCGATGTTGCCTGGCGGGCCGACTGCTACAAGGTTCTGTTGGCAACGGGTTCGAAGCGGGAAGACCACCCTCCGTTTCTACGAGGAGGCCGGCTTTCATCGTGGGGGCAAAACCTACTTCGAAATACGGCGTCCCTAGCGCGCAGCTACTCGTCAGGCGGATGAGAAGCGGTGCCAACATCGCGGGTGATGTCCGGGCTCAGGCATTCGGTTGCAGGAACGTGCCGTATTGCTTGCTGGTGACGACCGCGGCGGCGGCCTGTGATGCCGATGGCGCCGGCTTTCAGGATCATCGCCGCAGAATTCGCGGCGGCGTCTGCCGTGTGAGCTCACGTTCCAGTTTTGGCCATTTCGGGAACCGGTGGACAAGCCGATAATTCCACCAGGTTGTTGCGGCACGGCTACAGCCTGAGGCAGCCGAATCTGCTTACATGCACGTCGTAGATGCATTGGGTGATCGGGCCGGCGGCTCGTCCTCGCGTCCTGACCTCCGAAGCGTTCTCTCCCGTGACTAGAGCCCCGGCGTCTTCCGGGGCTCTTTCTTGCGCGCGTCAGGTCCGCCATCGCCTCAACGAAAATCATCCCCCCAAAAGCAAATCAGGTGCGCCGGAACCGACACACCCGATCTCAGTCTCTTAATATCGCTGATGTCGGCCGGGCGGTTGTTACCACCGGCAAACGCGAACACCACGCGGGGTCCACCAGCAACGGGGACCACCATATCCATAGCCGCGATAGCCGTAACCGCGTCCGCGGCCCCAGCCGCCGCGATAGCCCCAGCCGCTATGTCCGCGCCATTGCGCCCGCGCCGACGACGTGGTGGCGCCGACCAGGATGGCAGAGGTGCTTGCGACATAGACGAACAACAAAGCGACTGCTGCAAGGCAACGAGTCAGGGTGCAGGGCGTGCGCGAGGAAGGACTCGGAGCGGACAAATGGCTGGTTACGGTCTGCTCTCTTATTTCTCAACGTGACGCCAGACACCGTCCCAGTCCGCGGCCGGAGGCGCGCGGTGCAAATGCGCAATTCGTTCCAGAAAGACGCGCGTCGGACCGTCGTCGGGTATCTTGCACAGGCAGTTTTCGAACGCCGTCCGCGCACCAGACCAGTCCCGGCTGCGATATGCGGCAAGTCCTTGCGCGAACAACCCCCGTAATTCGTCCCGCGCGGATTCGAGCTCGCCGGCGCGACCCATCAACTCATAAATTCGCACCGGCTCGGTTTTGCCGGCGACCGTGATGGTGTCGATTTCGCGCGCTTCAATCGCGCCTTGTGCGAGCCGGAAAGTCTCCTCGCTGATGATGATGAGGGTTCCATAAATCTTGTTCATGCCCTCAAGGCGCGAGGCAAGGTTTACGCTGTCGCCGATAACGGTGTAGGAACGAGCGGAATCCGAGCCAATGGTGCCAATCACGGCTTCGTCGGTGGCAATACCCATCCGGATCACCAGCTCCGGTGCGTTGCGCCGCATTCCAGTGATCTCCGGTACTTGCTCTCGCAGAACGGCAATCGCGTCCTGCTGCTCCAGCGCCGCTCGGCAAGCATCGCTTGCATGTTCGTCTCCGTTTGAAAACGGCGGCACCCAGAACGCCATGACGGCGTCCCCGATGTATTTGTCGATGATCCCACGATGGCCGTGAATGACATTGGCCACCGCGCCGAAATAATTGTTCAGGAGGTGAACGACGGCGCTGGCGGTTAGCTGCTCGCTGATGCCCGTAAACTGCTTGATGTCGGAAAAGAAGATGGTGAGGCTGCGCCGTTCGGCCTGATCCGCGCCACTGGCAATCAGCCGGCTGACGAGCCTGGGATCGACAAATTTTCCGAAGGTGTCCTTGACGCGGTCTCGCGCGCGCAACTCGTCGACCATCCGGTTGAACGAGAGTGCCAGCTCGCCGACCTCGTCGCGGGTGGCTATCAAAACCGGCTCGGCGTCCGTGCCCAGTTCAAGCGCCTTCGTGCTTACGACAAGCTGGCGCAGACCGGAGACCACACGTGTCGATCCGATGGCGCTAACGCCCAGACCGATGCCGCATGCCGCAACGAAAAGGGCAAGGCTCAAATAGGTGTTCAACCGCTGCCTCGCGAGAACCCTGCGGGTCGACCGGTCGGTCAGATCGGCAAGCTCACGTCGAATCTGCGTGAGATCAGGGCCGAACGCCTGGGCGAATTTGGCAAAGCCGAGTGAAATGGTCCGGGCCTCGTCGCGACGTCCCTCCGAGATAGACGCAAGCGTGGCGTCCCCCACGGCGAGGAAGTCTTCCAGACTACGGCTCATGTACTTGAGGACGCCGGCCATGCGAGCTAAGTCAACGCGATCCTCAGTGTCGTAGCCGGGATCGCCGGTTGCTTTGTGGAGCAAGGCGCCACCTGTCTTGACGGTATCACGCAGCTCATCGGCCGTTGCCCGCACTGCGGCCATCGCCGTCCGCTCCGTCCCAGCATCGGCTCGATCGGATATCAGGACACGCAAGACTTGGAGCTCGTATCTATCGGTAAGGACGTCGAATTCAGAAACCTTGCGCGATAGTGGCAGCTCATATTCGGTGATGTTCCCGAGCTGATCGCTGTCGAGCTTTTGCGCGAAGCCGAGAACGCCAACGACGGCGCCGAAAATTGCCAGCAGAATGCCTGCAAGCAGAAAGATTTTCTTACGAATCGTCATGGTTAGCCATCGCCGCCACGGGTGAGCAAAAAGCGAAGACCGGGCGGACATGCGGTCCGCAACTCATCCAACTCTAAAGCAACGCCCTCTGACTACTCAAGGCCCTCTTGAGCTTGTAATATGCTAGTTTGAGCCGGCACGATCCCCCGTTTTTCAGCCCGGACGTTGCACCGTGACCGATGGTCGTCACCCGGCATGGACCGAGGAAAGCCGCTTCCGCGGTGCCCTCGACGATGTGGTTGTCATCCCACTTGTTGTTATCACGCTCGCCACAAACAAGATCCTGCGTTTCGTGCTTTCGATCTTGATGCGGATGCTCGACTACGCCTTCCCTTTTGCAATGCAGATTCTCTGGCTTCCGCTCTTCGTGGCTAAAGTGCTTGGCGATGTCATCGTTACCGTCATAAACGGCACGTTGCGCTTCCTTCCCGTATCCCATGCGAAACGTCGACAATGGAGTAGATCGATTCGCCGGAGCTGGTTGTGGTTGCGGCGGAAGATTAGCTATCGGGCGTTCGAACAAGCTGTACATGATGCCTTTGAAAGCGGCATGGCATGGGTGTTCAGAGAATGCCGGCATCTCACGCCAAACACCGCATTGCTCGTGATCTTGGGCGCGGTACTTTGGCTGCCGATCTCTTTCGGGGCTGCAACGGCGATGCACGCGGTATTGTTTGCCAAGGTCACCTCTTGGCCAGCTTGGATGCAACTCTTGCATCCGCTCGCAACGGTCATAGCGAAGAGCAAGCTTTTGGTGCTACCGGTCTACCCGGCAGCCTGGCCGCAGGCAAAAAAACACCCAATCGTTCAGCACGTGTTCAAGGGCTACGAAACCATCAAGTGCGTGTATGTGATCAGAAAAGTCGGCTTTCGCTATCGGCAGGCAGAGATCGCCGGAATCGCGGCGGTTGAGAGGCTCGAGCGCACCGCCGGCCTCACATCGGCGATGAGGTGGCTGCGCGAGGCGCATGTCGCCGAACATCTCGGGGTCGAGAACCCCACTCGGGAATTGCGTTCGTTCTTCACGCGATGGTCAATCAAGTTCTCAGCTGAATACTACGAAGCGAAGGAACGGCAAGCCTCGGGTGTCCCATCATCAAACAGCACAAGCTGCGAACGCTGAGTTGATCATCAGTCTTAAAATCGCCAACGGCCTCACCGTGCCGCCGTCGCAGCCCGGCCGCGCCGACAAGGTAATCGAATGAGGCGCAATTTGCTGCGATGCATGAGTCCGGTTGTGGCCCTTTTCGGAAGTGCCGCGCTGGCTATCGAAAGTCCGGTGTCGGGGGTGAAGCGGACGTTACGGTTGCGCGTTCCAACTTCCGAGTTTGACCCAATTCGGAAATCGCGCCCAGTCAGAACCGAAACCAGGGAAGTGTGAGATAGACGCACGCGATCATCGAGAGCGCGGGAACCAACCATACCCATCCCCGCCAGATGGTTCGCGTCCACCGCCCGGGTAACAGCGCGGCAACAAAGCCGAGCATCAATGCCCCGAGTGCAGCCGTTGCTGCCCAGCCATACCAGTAGATCGCCGGTGCGAGGAAGCCCATCGCGGGGTCGGCGACTTCTCGTGTATGATGCGTGCCCGCAAGGACAACGCCTAGCGAGGGAAAAACGGTGAATAGCGCAACATCCCTTGCGAGTGCGACCACGTAAAGGATGGCGAATGTCGTCCCGAACGCAAATGCAAAGCGGCGAAACGAGGCCGATGACGTCATGAGCCGAAACCCATGATATTGTTGGCGACGTGGCCGGACAGAAAGCCCCACCAGACAATAAAGGCAAGGATCGAAGTGAGCGCGGTGCGTGTTTGGGCTGGTTCATCGTCAAGCGGCCGTCGCCAGCATACCCAGTAGGCGGGCAGCAACGCCAATCCGATAGCTGCGAAGTGCTCCTTGAGGTCGAAGAAGCCGAGTACGTGCCAGTGACCCGCGCGCTCTAACTCGGGTCTGACATCCACACGGAAATAAAGGTAGATGATCCCACCCAGCAGCGTTGTGGCCACATACAGAGCGACCACAGCGTTTGCAAACAAGGCGGACGGCACGGAACGAAAGCGGCCAAAGAATGAAGGCGGTCGCTTATCCGCCGATGCCCATGCTGCCAAAGTCTGGTGAGTTATCGCGCCAAGTAGTGCGACTGCGATCAATCCGTGAATGATCAGAAGAGCTGTTGCCAGAACCTCACTCCCGTAAACGCCTGCTTCCGGCTCACTTGAAGAGTTCCTCAGCCCCGAATGGCTCTGCCGACCACGGTCTGAACCGATTGAGGGTGAATTTCGTCTTCTGGCCGGGTTGGACATCGACAAGCACGTAATTGTACTCCTCTTTCGGTGCCTGTCCCTTCCAGTAGAGGTCCGGTGGATAGTCAGCGGGTACCTTGATGCTCGTGCGGCCGGGAAGGATTGGGTCCTGTTCCGCGCCGCCACCGCCCAGCATCAGATACTTTACGCCATCTACCTCGTAGATTTCGGTGGTGTGAACGTGCCCGTTCAACACGACCACCTCCATGTCCTTGGCGTACGACGCGATCACCTTGTGCGGATTGTCGGGGGCCGGGATTGGACCTAAGCCAGACCGCGCAAACACAGGATAGTGGAAGACAATAAAGGCCTTACGAATGCCATTGGCCTTGGCTTCGTCCATCCACTTCTGAAGCTGCGTCATCTGTTCGGCATACTTTGGCCGATCGGCGTCCCAAAGCGAAGGCGAACGGTAGTCGTACTTGCCGCTCCAAAGATAGATAAAGCGGGCACCTTTGAAGTCGAATTTGTAAATGAGGTTTTCGGGCGTTACGCCGAATTTCTTCAAATACGGCACGGCCGAGAGAGTGCCCTCAATCTTGGGGTCCGCCCAAACCTCGTGATTGCCCACACTCATGAAAAAGCGCCCGTCCAACCCGGCTGCGCGCATCTCGTCGTCTGGCACGGGCAGCTTCTTCAACATCGTGTCGTTCACCCGCTTCCAGTATGGGCTGTCGTTGACGGTTAGGCCCTGATTGCCCCACCAGACGGCGTCGCCACTATTGACCACGAATTTGGCGCGCCCGGACTGAACGTCCTTCACGATTTCACGTGTCACCCATTCACCGCCCTGAAGCCGGAACATCGTCCGATGCACCCCGGGAAGCAGTTTAGTGTCCTCAACGGACGCCTCGGTGACCCAACCGCTATCCACTGTCAGTGTCATGACTTCCGTCTTCGACGCGAACGGCATGATTACCTTAATCAGCTCTTTGGTGACCGGATCGAAGATCATCTTCACATCCCTCGCCACCACCGCTTCAGCGACCTTTTCCGGCATGACCAACCCGAACATTTCGACGAAGAATTTGTTCAGGTCCGGCTGCCCCTCTTTCAATGGAAGGTACATCATCGGTCGGGTATCGCCGACCGCCGCGAACGAAAACCCGGCCCCAGTGGCGATTGTTGTCTGCGCGACGGCCGTCCGCACACTGGCGACTAGCGGCATAGAAATCATGGGCAGCGCAGCGAGCGTTTGGAGTACGAGGCGGCGGCTTGGGCTGTTGGATGATCGCATGGTCGCTAATCCCTAAATTGAGGAGAGGGAATGACCTTCGCATGTATTCTCGCGCACAACCTATCTCGACGCGCCGCTTAGTTACAGCGCAAAATACGCTTTCATCGGAATTCAGCGGGGCCATTGGTCGCGCTAACGACGTGATCGAAGAAGGGCGGCTCCTATCTGTAAATGGCCCTTTTCGGAAGTGCCGCGCTGGCAATCGAAAGTCCGGTGTCGGGGGTGAAGCGGACGTTACGGTTGCGCGTTCCGACTTCCGAGTTTGACCCAACGCGGACATTCGATGCTTGGATGTCTCCCTTAAAGGTTCTACGCTGTAGTGATACACAGCAGGGGCACGTACCAATGCGGCGGCGGTACCTCGTTGCACTAATTGCTGGCATTGCGGTTTTGCCGCTCGCGGCGCTCGCGCAGCAGGCTGCTCCCTCGATCGCGCCGCAGGTTCACGAGGAGATGTGGGCGATTCCCTCCTCGCCTGTCCCGATGCTCGCCTATTTGATCCGACCCATTGGGGGCGGTCCATTTCCACTTGTCGTGATGAACCATGGAGTTTCGCTTGACGCGACGGGGCGAAGCTACTTTCCCATGATCGAATTCCGTGACGCCGCACTTTGGTTTGCGCGACAGGGCTACGTGGTGGTCGCACCCGTACGCCCTGGATATGGCGCTACGGCGATCGAAATCCCCGAGCGCGGTCTGTTCGGGGTTTTTTTCTCGGGCGTAGGAAAATGTTCGAATGCTGAGTTTCGTGACGCGGGGCTTGCCGTCGCGTCGATTGACAAGTGGGTCATCGACTACATGTCAACGCAGTCATTTATCAAGCGCGATGGGATCATCATTGTTGGCCAATCGGGAGGCGGCTGGGGGTCTATTGCGCTAGGCAGTCAAAATCCGGAATCGGTGCGGGCGATCATCGGGTTCGCAGCCGGCCGCGGTGGTCGTCTCAATGGCAAACCGAACAACAACTGTGCCCCCGACCAGCTGGTCGATGCCGTTGCCGAATTCGGCCGCACGGCGCGCGTTCCAATGTTATGGATCTACACCCGTAACGACAGTTATTTTGGACCTGATCTGTCAAAGCGGATGGCGGAAGCGTTTCGGGTCGCAGGCGGTAATGTCGAATATCGTCTGTTATCCGATTTCGGAGGGGACGGCCATTTTTTGATAGACTCGGCCGATGCCGTTCAACTCTGGGCGCCCATTGTCAGCGAATTCCTGGCCAAACATCCATGAAAGGAATTGCTTTATGGACATTCGGCTTCTGCACTCATCGGCACGATCAGCCCGGTATAGATTCCTGGCGACTGGATCATTTGTGGTGTTCATGACGACCACAGCGATGAAGGTCGACGCGCAACAACTGGTGCCATTTGGCGACGTCCCGGCGACCGAAAATTTTTCTGAGGCAGAGATCGCTACTCGGGGACGACAGCCAGATCGCCCGCTAACGTACGCGCCGTGGCGCAAGGTGTGTTTCAAGGCCACCCAAGAGGCCGGGTCGAAAATGGTTTGTCGCACGACCATCAACGGTAGATGGGACACGGGTCAGATCGCGCTCAGAGTCGATCTGATCGAACGAGAGGGCGATCCTGTTGGACGTCTGCAGATTTTCGTGCCCCCCGGATCATTCCTGCAGCCCGGCATCAAATTGACTGTCGACCAGAGATCGCCCATGCAAATACCCTATGTCATTTGTCTCACTAATGGTTGCGTAGCCGGAAGCGTGGCGAATGCCAGCTTCATTCATGACTTGGAGACAGGCCAGATGCTGGCTTTGGAGGCCGTTAATTCCAATGTCGTGGGTGTGACCACCTCGCTTCCTCTTACGGAGTTTGCCAAAGTTCACCAAGGGGTGCCGGCGCAAGTGTTTGAGCAGAGGCTCGAAGGAGACTGGGAGCAATTGGGTCGATGAAACGTGGTACGTTCAAGTTGCGCCGCTCGGCAAACAGGAAGGCAGGGGAGCTTAGGGTGGAAAGCAGATTCTCCGGATGCTTTGAACCGCTTAATCACAATGGCTGCTATTGCTGACTAGGACCGTTCGATAGTCACCAAGGCCAGGTCCTTTTTTGCGCATGAGTCCGGAAGTGGCCCATCGCGTCAGTTAGCGCAGTGCAGCGAATGTCCGAAGTTGAGGCTACATCGGAAGTAGCTGGCCGACTGGAGAAAACGATGCGATTGACCCATTAGCGGACACAGGCATGAGCCGTGCTCAGACTTGATCTATGTCAAAGTAGACGGCAGTACCGACCCTGAAGGTGATCGCCCTAGGACAGATGATTTCTCAAGGCCAGAGGGAGAAACGGACAATGAAAATTGGACGCTGGCAGGAATCATCGAGTGACGGGCGGCGAGTGGCTTCAAGGAGCGGCTCGCCGCTGAGCTCCAAGCGCAAGGAGGAAGCCATGATAAATCTGAAAGTTCTTGGCGCGGTCGTTATTGCGGCATCCGCCCTGTCCAGTTCTGCTGCACTGGCGCAGGCGGCCCTCTCCAATCCGGACGCGTGCCAAGCTGAATTCGCCAGCTGCACGGGTCTTGGAACCGGGAGTACGCCCACCGGCGGCTATCGATATCGGCAATCAACTCCGCGAACGGCGTATCGCCAGCCGGCGGCGGCGGGCGCTACCGTCGGCGGCTGGGGCAATTCCTACGCTATGTCCGGCGAGACGGGCTGGCACGGGACCTGGAATGCGTATGCTGCGAGCAACGGCATCGTCTGCCGGCCCGGCACCTATTTCAAGGGTGCTGACGGTCTCCAGCATCCCTGCCAATAGGTTCATCCGCTCTGAGGCCAAATCGGACGGCCCCAAAGGGCGGTCTGTTTTATGCCGGAGAGTGGCTCTTGTCCTGAGTGGGCCTGCATGGAGGCAGGCTGGCAGGCGCTCGTCTGCCAGCTGATGACCGCTTCTGGCATATTGTGTTGAAAAACTCGACCGTTGAATCCGAAGGAGATCACTGATTCATTCTGTCGGTGTGGGCGGGAGACTTGAATCGATGATGGGTCCGCGGCAAGTCGATCAGGCGGCGCTGTTCTACGAGTTCTCACTTGAACGACATGTTCCGGCCGCTCACTCGCTGAGGGCGATCGACCGGTTCGTCGATTTGTCAGAGGTTCGGAGCCACTTGGCTCCATTTTACGGCTCGACTGGCCGGCCTTCGATTGATCCCGAACTGCTCGTGCGGATGCTGCTGGTTGGCTACTGCTACGGCATTCGTTCCGAACGGCGGTTATGCGAGGAGGTGCACCTGAAC